>DASYPZ010000309.1:0-10014 GCA_036006105.1 Gemmatimonadales bacterium
GGATCTCTGGGGCCGGATGGCGCTCCGGCTCGCCAATGCGCCGGTCGTCCCCATCGACTATCGCCAGACCGCGCTCCGGCTCCAGCAATTCGTGGATGAGCTCGAAAAGCTGCCCGGTGTCACCAAACAGCTGAACCTCAACCCGCTCCGGGGCGCGGTCGGCGGCCTGTCGAGCGCGGCAGGATCCATAGGGGCCGCGGCGGCGGCGGCGGCCGACGGCGGCGACAGCGCGGCGATCGCGCGGGTCAACACCCGGCTGGTGGCGGCAGAGCGCCAATGGCTGCTGAAGGACGGCATTCCAGGCCGGCCCTGGTTCAAGCATGCGCTGTATGCGCCGAAGTCGACCTACGCGGCGATGGAGCTGCCCGGAGTGCGCGAGGCGATCGATGAGAAGGACTGGCCGCGGGCCCGGCGGGAGACGGTGCGGCTGGTGGAACGGGTGAAGGCGGTGACCGCGGCGCTCACGCCGTAGGCGCGGGGGCCGGTCTGGTCCGGTACACCTCGGTGCTCAGGTATTTGAGGCCGGAGTCGATCATCAGGGTCGCCACGGTGGACCCGGGGCCCAGCCGCCGGGCCACTTCCAGCGCGGCGACCACGTTGGCCCCGGACGACGTCCCCGCGAAGAGCGCCTCTTCCCGGGCCAGACGGCGTGCCATCGCTTCGGCCGCGTCGGTGCCGACCGGCACGATCTCGTCCACCAGCGCCGGGTCCCAGAGCGGCGGAGTCCGGCCGATTCCGATGCCTTCGATCCGGTGCGCGCCCGGCTCACCACCCCGCAACACCGATGATTCCGCCGGCTCGACGATGACGATCCTGACGTCCGGCTTGTGACGTTTGAGCACGGTGGCGACTCCCCGCGATGACGCCGCCGTCCCCACGGCGTGTACGAAGGCATCGACGCGGCCCCCCGTGTCGCTCCAGATCTCCTCGCCCAGGGCGTGATAACCCGCGATGCTGTCCTGGTTGTTGAGCTGGTCGAACCAGTAGGTATGCGGCTCCCGGCTGAAATTGCGGGTGACCTCGATCATCTCCTGGATCAGCTTCCTGGTGGTGAGCCCTCCCTCGCTGGGCACGATGGTCAGCTCGGCTCCCAGCGCCGTCATGTGATCCCGCTTCTCCTGGCTGAACGCGTCGGACGTGACGATCCTGAGCCGGTAGCCCTTGGCGGCGCAGACCAGGGCGAGCGAAGCCCCGGTGCTGCCCCCGGAATACTCGACGACGGTATCACCGGGCTGGAGCCGGCCGTCGGCTTCCGCCTGGGTGATCGCCGCCAGGGCCATCCGGTCCTTCATGCTGCCGGTGGGGTTCTCCCACTCGAGCTTCACGACGACGTCCCCGCAGCCCTCGGGATCGATCCGGCGAAGCCGGACCAGCGGGGTGCGACCGATCGCCTCGAGAATGTCCACGGTTACCAGCAGCTCAGGCCGGCGGCCATCACCGCCCGGTCCACATCGTCCGCCGTGGTCCTCCAGCTGGACACCGACACGCGCATGCAGCGCATGCCGCGCCAGGTGGTGCCGCTGAAAAACGCCTCGCCGGTGGCGTTGATCTCGGCCATCACCTGATCGGTCTTGTGGTCATGGTCTGCCTCGGTGGCCCCGGGGCGGGTATCGAGAAAGCGGAGCAGGCCCTGGTTGATCCGGGGCATCGAGACGACCTGGGCGCCCGGCAACGCGCCGATGCGGGTGACGATCTCGAGCGCGTGCCGGCAACACCGCGCGATCAGATCGGCCAATCCGTCCCGTCCCAGCTCCCGCAGGGCCGCCCAGGTGGCGAAGGCGCGGGCGCGCCGGGAGTGCTCGGGCGTCCAGTCGAGCGGGTCGCGGCCCTCGTCGGCGTGCTCCAGATAGCTCGCCCGATGCTCCATGCCGGCGCGATGATACTCCGGGTGCGCCACGAACGCGTATCCGCTGTCATAGGGGACGTTGAGCCACTTGTGGCCGTCGGTGGCCCAGGAGTCGGCCAGCTCGGCCCCCGCCAGCAGGTGGCGCAGCTCGGGAACCGCATTGCACCAGAGCCCCATGGCGCCGTCGATGTGCACCCACGCTCCCGCCGCGTGTGCCAGGGCGATGAGCTCGGGAAAGGGATCGAACGCGCCGCGGTTGACGTCCCCCGCCTGCAGGATGACGATCATAGGCCGGCCGGCCTCGCGGGCCAGCGCGTCGGCCAGCACCGCCGGCGTGAGGCGCGAATCGGCGTCGGTCGGCAGCACCACCATATTCGCGGTGCCCATCCCGAGGAGCTTCACCGCCCGCGTGGAGGTGCCATGCACCTCGTCGGAGGTGAGCACCCGAATCGCCGGTGCTCCGGCGAGGCCATCGCGATGAACGTCCCAGCCCGCGCGGGTCAGCACCGCATGCCGCGCCGCGGCCAGGCAGGTGACGTGGGCCATCTGGCACCCGGTCACCAGCGCGTAGGATGCCGTCGCCGGCAGCCCGAGGACGTCCTTGAGCCAGGTCCCGCAGACCTCCTCGACCACGGATGCCGCGGGCCCGAGCGCGTAGATCCCGGCGTTCTGGTCCCAGGTCGAGGTGAGCCAATCGGCGGCGAGAGCGGCCGGCAGGCTTCCGCCGACGACCCAACCGTAGAAGCGGCCGCCGGCGGTGCCGAGGAGGCCGCCGATCGAATCGCGGGCCAGCTCGTCGATCACCTCGACCGCATCGATGCCCTGGTCCGGCATGGGCTTCTCGAACCGGCGCCGCAGCTCACCCAGCGACCGCGTGGCGCACACCGGGGCCTCGTCGAGCGAATCGAGATACGAGAACGCCAGCTCGGTGGCCCGCTCGAGGGCCGCGCGCTGCCGGGTCAGGTCCACTGCGACTGCACTGCTCATGGTGTGCCCCTCACGATTGTGGAGGCTCACGATAGCGCCCACTGTCACTTGCCGCTTCCCTCGAACGGGCCACAAACCGGATATGGCCCGTTCGGGCCATGTCAGCCGATGCCCTGACGGAGGGCGAAGGCGACGGCCGCCGTCCGGGAGGAGAGTCCCAGCTTGGTGAAGATGTTGGCGACGTGCCGATGGATGGTGTGCTGACTCACCCCGAGGCGGGTTCCGATCTGGCGGTTGGTCAGCCCATGCCCCATGCAGGCGAGGACCTCCCGCTCCCGCGCGGTCAGGGCTCCCTGACGACCGGGCTTGGCCTGCAGCGACCGGCCCAGCGCCGTGGCCCGCTCCTCGAGGCCGCCGGCGCCCAGCTGCCGGGCCTGCCTGGCGACCGCGGCCGCTTCGGCGCCGGCGGCCTCGAGTGCGCCCGTGGTGTGCAACTGCTCGGCGAGGAGCAAGCGGGCCCGCAGTGCATCGTACGGCGCGCCGGCCCGGTCGAAGAGCGACGCCGCCTCTTCGAACGCATCGCGGGCCTCGTCCGCCTGGCGTCGGCTGGCGGCGACGGCCCCCGCGGCCAGCCTGGCACTGGCCCGAATGGCCACCGAGTCCACTCCGGCGGCCAGCACCGCCAGCTCCGTCAGCTCGGCCAGGGCCGTGCCGTCACGGCCCCCGGCCGACGCGGCCAGCACCAGCAGCTCCAGGGCCGCGGCCCGCACCGTGTGATTGCTGACCGGAACCTGCCGCAGCACCCGTCGGGCCAGACGTTCGGCCTCGGCGGGCACGCCGCGCTCCAGCGCGATCGTGGCGAGACCGAGTCCGGCGTCCGGCGTCGTGGCGAGCCTGTCGAAGATCGCGGCGGCTTCGTCGAGCCGGCCCTGACGGCGGCGGAGATCAGCCAGCCGGAGCTGACCGAGCGAGGTCCACCCCGGCCGCCGCTCCGCCAGCTCTGCCACCGCCGAGGCGAGTTCCGTCTCCGCGGCTGCCCAGTCGCCGCTCGAGACCAGCACACCGGCGTACTGGGTGCGGCAGACCGTAAACAGCGCCGGATGATCCCACCGGCGGCAGTATTCCCGGACCCGGTCGCACCACTGGCCGGCCCGATCGAAATCGCGAACCATTTCGCAGGCGCTGATCAGGTGACAACAGGTAACGCCGGCCGCACTGTGATCGGTGAACTCGCCCGCCACGACGGCGGCCGTCGCTTCATCGAGCTGTTGCATGCCCTCGGCGACGCTCCCGGCGGCCACCAGGGCCAGCCCTTCGAGCGACAGGGCGATGTATTCGAGGTCGGGATCGTGGTGTTTCCGGCCCAGCACCGCCGCATCGGCGGCACCGGCCGCAGAGGCGATCGCGTCCTGGGTCAGTTTGGCGTCGGCCTCGCGAAGGAGGAGCCAGCCGTATTCCGCGGAATCGTGATGCCCTTCGAGGAGTCGCCGAGCCCGGCGGAGCCACCCGTTTGCCACGACCGGCTCGCCCCGGAACGCGCGGGTGTCCCAGTCCAGCCAGGTGGCGATGCGCGCCGCGCGACGGACCTCGCCGCGCTGGAGGTAGAGCCGGTAGGCGCGCTCCCTGGAGCGGAACAGCGTTTCGGCGTCATAGAGCCACCAGGCGGCGAGGCCGAGGAGCTCGTGACCCTCCGCCGTCTCCGCTGTTTCGAGGGATCGCCGGGCGGACTGGGCTGCGGCGTTCCAATCGCCCCTGGTAATGGCGTCGCGGGCCTCGTCGATCGCTGAAGCCGGGAGTCCGGGACGATTCATCAACCCACTCCGATTGCCGAGGTTCCGTCGAGCGTCGCAATGTAGTGCATCGGGAAAGTCCCGACACCTGCTGCGCGCATGGGGCGGGTGGTCCGACGAAGGTCAGAGCGGATCAACGGTCAGGGTGGGGAGCAGCACGGCCCGGGAGGGTTCTCCCGGGCCGTGGCACAGCGGCGCTGTCCTCTAGCGCGGAGACTGCGGGATGTCCGCGAGGTATTCCTCGGGGCTCAGGTCGAAGGCCTGCTTGCATCCGGTACTGCAGAAGTAATAGGTCGTTCCCTCGTAAATGGACTGCTCCGGTGCGGTCTTGTCATCCAGCTTCATGCCGCACACTGGGTCACGGACTTCCATGAGAAACCTCCCGCGGGTGGGTGTTCGCGAGCATTGCAAATGCCTGCAGGGTGTTGACGACACTTCGCTGGAGTCCGCACACACCGGACGGAAATCGTACCCGATGGTCCTGTCGCGTGCTCGTCACTCCCCCATGATCTTGATCACCACCCGCTTCCGCCGCTGTCCGTCCCACTCCCCGTAGAACACCCTTTGCCATGGTCCGAAGTCGAGCGTGCCCCCGGTGACCGGCACGATGACCTCGTGCCCGACCGTCAGGCTCCGCAAGTGCGCCGCGGCGTTGTCTTCGCCGGTGTCGTTGTGCTGGTAGCGCTTGGGGTCCCACGGTGCCACGGTGTGCTCCAGCCAGTGCAGGATGTCCTGCCAGAGCCCCGGCTCGTGGTCATTGACGAACACCGACGCCGAGATGTGCATCGCGGAGACCAGCACCATCCCTTCCCGAATGCCGCTGGCCGTGAGGGCCTGTTGCACTTCGTCGGTGATGTCGATGATCTCCTGACGCTTCGCGGTCTCGAACCAGAGATACTTCGTGTGGGTAGTCATGAGCGAAGGGTCGCGTTAGCGGTCGGAGGCCGCGACGCGCCGGAGCAGCTCCGCGAGCATCTCGGGGGTCATCGGCTTCACCACATATTCGTCGAAGAGCTGGTCGGCGAGGCTTCCACCGGCCCCGGGCGCGTAGCCGGTCAGCGCGACGTAACGCGCGTCCGGGGCCAGGCGGCGGAGTCGACGCACCAGCTCGAAACCGTCGATGTCGGGCAGGGCCAGATCCAGCAGGAATACCCGGGGCGCGAAGGTCGCGGCCAGCCTGATCGCGCCGGCTCCGCTGTACTCCACCTCCGCCTCGTGCCCCTGCGACCGCACCACCGCCGCCTGCAGGTCGGCGGCGTCCTTGTTGTCGTCGACGATCATCACGCGGAGCGGGGTGGGGCTCATGGGGCGCTTTCGGCACGGAGTGGTATGCCGGGAGACGTTACGATGCCGGGACCCGCGAACGCAAGGACGCAAGGACGCTAGGAGGGCTGGGCCGGCCGCAGCAGACTGGCCGCGATGCCCGCCCCCAGAAGCCCGAGGATTACCGCGAGGGACAGCTCGGTCGACACGTGGATCCAGGCGCTGAGTCCCATCTTGAGTCCCACGAACACCAGGATGGCGGCCACCGCGGGTTTGAGATAGCGGAACGAGTCCATCACCCCCGAGAGGACAAAGTACAGCGCGCGCAGGCCCAGAATGGCAAAGATGTTCGAGCTGTAGACGATGAACGGGTCCCGGGTAATGGCGAAGATCGCGGGGATGCTGTCGATGGCGAAGACCAGATCGCTCCATTCCACGATCAGCACCACCAGCAGCAGCGGGGTGCCGAACCACTTCCGGTGCATCCGGGTCAGAAAGTGATCCTTCTGGTAATCCGCGGTGAACGGGAGGAACCGGCGGGCCAGCCGCACCACCGGGTTATGCTCCGGTTTGACCGGCTCCAGCCCGCCCGCCTTGAGCATGCGGATGCCCGCGATGACCAGGATGCCGCCAAAGACGTAACTGATCCACTGGAACCGGAGCAGGAGGAACGCGCCGAGGCCGATCATGATCCCGCGCATCAGCATGGCGCCGAAGATGCCCCACTTGAGGACCCGGGGCTGCAGGGCGTCGGGCACCTTGAAGTATTGGAAGATCAGCAGGAACACGAAGAGATTGTCGACGCTGAGGGAGAGCTCGATCAGGTAGCCGGAATAGAATTCCAGCGCCTTGTGACCGCCCTCGTACCACCAGAGGAAGAGTCCGAATCCGCCGGCCAGGGCGGCCAGCGTCGCACTCCAGATGGCCGCGCTGCCCACCGTGAGCGCGTGGGACCGACGGTTGACCACCAGCAGGTCCACGGCGAGGAGGCCCAGGACCAGCGCGGTAAAGCCGCCCCAGACCAGCACGCCGTGGTGCGGCACTCAGCGTCCTCCAGCAAGGAGATGAAACCCGAACCGCGCCCGCTCCGGCGGGGGCTCACGAAGGTATCGAGCCTATTAGGTTCGGAGCAACGTGGACAAGCCACCAAGGAGTTTTCGCATGCAGGACGAGGACCGGGATCCCATCGTTGCGATCTGTCTGCTGGCCGCGCTCTCGGACGGCGACCGCTCGCCCGAGGAGCAGGCGCAGTTCCAGCGGATCGCGGCGCGTCTGGGCAGCAGTACCACGACGCTGACCACCCGCGCCCACCAGGGCTCCCTCCCCCTGTCGGACGCGGTGGCCCAGCTGCACAGCCCGGACGCAAGGCGAACCGCCTATGAGATGGCGGCCTCGGTGGCCTATGCCGACGGCCTGGCCAATGCCGGCGAGCAAGCCTTCCTCACCGAGCTGCGGCGGCTGCTGGACCTGCCCAACGACGGCATCGATCCGGTCCACCGGGAAGTGGAATCGCTCGCGCTGGCACCGCTCGCGGGGCCGCCCTCGGATCCGGCCTCCGGGGCCAGCCGGGACGCGGCCCTCGACGACCTGATTCGGAAACAGGCGCTGCTGACCGGCGCGCTCGAGCTGCTGCCCCAGAACCTGGCCTCGCTCGCGATCATTCCGCTCCAGATGCGCCTGGTCTACCGGATCGCCGGGGATTACGGTCACACCCTCGATACCCCTCAGATCAAGGATCTGCTGGGTGCGATGGGAATCGGCGCGGCGGCCCAGGTGCTCGACGGGCTGGCGCGACGGATCCTGGGCGGTCTCGGGCGCGGCCTCTTCGGGCGGACGCTGGGTGGTGTGGTGGGCGGCACCGCGGGTATGGCTACCGGTGCCGGGGTCTCCTTCGTGACGACCTACGCGCTGGGCCACGCCGCGCGCCAGTACTATGCCCAGGGGCGCCAGCTGTCCCGCGAGGATCTGAAGGCGCTGTTCCTGCGGTTCCGCTCCGAGGGTGAGGCGCTGCTGCCGAAGTTCCAGGAGGAGCTCCACCTGCAGGCCCAGCATCTCGACATCAAACGTATCGTGGAGATGGTGCGGGGACCCTGAGCCGCCTTACCAGGGCGGGTCCGGGACGTGCTGTGGATCGTCCAGCAGCACCGCCCCGGCCAGCTCGCCCTCGCGGGTTTCGTGCTGGCCTTCCGGAATGATCAGCAGCGCATTGGCCCTGGTCATCGAGGTGAGGATCCCGGATCCCTGAGGACCGGTGAGCCTGGCTTCGGGACCGTGACTTCCCCGCGTCACCACGGCCCGCAGGAAGTGCTGCAGCCGCGGGCCCAGCCGGACCGGCTCGGCCAACCGCACTACCGTGGCGGAGCGGAACGGCAATGGGTGGCCCATCATCTTCCGGATCGCCGGCCGGACGAAGAGCTCGAAGGTCACCATCGCACTCACCGGGTTGCCGGGCAACCCGATCCACGGCATGCTCCCGATCGATCCGAATCCCACCGGCGCACCGGGACGCATCCGGAGCTTCCAGAAGTCGATCCGCCCCAGGGCCTCGATGGCCCCCCGCAGGTGATCGTGCTCCCCCACGCTGACACCCGCCGTCGTCACCAGCAGGTCGCAGTCCTCCGCCAGACGCAGGTGGCGCCGCACGCTCTCCTGGGTGTCCGCCATCAGGCCCAGGTTCACGGGAATCCCGCCCGCCTGCCGCACCATCGCGATCATGGTGTGGGTATTCGAGCTGGCCACCTTCCGGCCGGAGAGAATCTCTTCCGGCCGGTCGATATCGACGATCTCGTCGCCGCCACCCAGGATTCCGATGCGGGGACGGCGATAGACGACGGGATGGGCCACCGCGAGAGACGCCAGCACACCGAGCTGGGCCGGACCCAGCTCGGTGCCCGCGGTCAGCACGACCGCTCCGGTCCGGATGTCCTCGCCGGCCCGCCGGATGTTGACGCCCGCGTCCCGGTCGTTGCTGATGGCGACGGTGGCGGCGCCGTAGTCGGTGTCCTCCTGGCGAATCACCGTGTCGGCGCCCTCGGGCAGCGGGGCGCCGGTGAAGATACGGGCGCATTCCGAGGCGCCGATCCTCCGGGTCGGGAAGGCGCCCGCGGCAACCGACTCCACGACCCGCAGCGTCACCGGCGCGCTCGGGCTGGCCCCCCGGACGTCCTCGGCCCGGGCGGCGTAGCCGTCCATTGCGGAATTGGTCCAGGCCGGAATGTCGAGGGGACTCACTACGTCCTCGGCCAGCACCGAGCCGAGCGCATCATCCAGTGGAACCCTGAGGGACGGCTGCCGGCGGGTCTCCGAGAGGATCCGGCGCGCCGCGGCCGCGGGGGCCAGGGGCTCGGTCACGGGGCCAGGGTTTTGCCCTGGTCCATGATCATCATCCCGAGGACGGTGAGCCACATGGTGTCGGAGAAGCGGAGCACGCGGCAGGGCGCGGTGTAGCGGGTGTCGTCGGTGATGATCGCGATCCAGTCGGATGCGTTGGACGCCTCGGCATTGAACAGCGGAGCCTTGGCAATCTCCTTCCGGAACACTTCGATCTTGGGAATCGGCGCGGTCTTGAAGCCTTCGACCAGCACGATGTCCATGTCGGAGAAGTACCGACGGGCCAGGTCCTCGGGTCCGGTATCATCGGGCCGGCGCTCGAAGGTGACCCGGAGCTCGGGAGACGCCACCAGCACCCCGTCGGCATTCCCCTCGTGGAAGTGGCGCCAGGAGTCGGTGTCGGGGCGGTCCACGTCGACCGGGTGGGAGGCGTGCTTGATGGTGGCCACCCGCTTCTTCTGCCGCTTGAACTCGTGCGCCAGGGCCGCCACCAGCGTGGTTTTCCCGGCGTTCTTGTGTCCGATCACGGAAATGATTTTGGTCACAGCGCCATCCCATTGGCCCGGACGAGATCGTCCGCGGTGTTCACGTTGAAGAATAGCCGTTCCGGACTGCCGTAGCCCCGTACCTCGGTCTCCGGCAGGACCCGGACCCGGACGGCGGCGTGGAACGCGATGGCTCGAAGATCGCCCCGATCGAGCGACTCCGCCATCGCCGGCCCGGTGGCGGAGCCATACCCGGCACAGAGCGGCTCCACTCCCCGGCGCCCATCGCTGGCCGGGATCACGACATCCGCTCCGCCCAGTCCGGCCCCGAGATCCCGAATCAGGGCGGCCGGAACGAAGGGCATGTCCCACG
>DASYPZ010000310.1:0-5073 GCA_036006105.1 Gemmatimonadales bacterium
CTTAGCGTCTTAGCGTCTTAGCGTCTTAGCCTCCTAGCCTCTGGTTTTTCATGCCTGATCGCATTCACAACTTCGGCGCCGGCCCCGGGGTTCTGCCCGAGCCCGTGCTGCGCCAGACCCAGCAGGATATCTGGAACATCGGCGGCAGCGGCATCGGCATCGCCGAGCACAGCCACCGCGGCAAGGTGTTCGAGAAGGTCATTGCCGAAGCCGAGGCGTCCGCGCGCCGGCTGGCGTCGATCCCCGATAATTACAAGGTGCTGTTCATCCAGGGCGGGGCGACGCAACAGTTCGCGATGGTCCCGATGAATCTGCTCCCCGGTGGACGGACCGCCGACTACCTGGTGACCGGAGTATGGGCCGAGAAGGCACTGCAGGAGGCCCTCAAGTTCGGTACTACCCACGTCGCGCTCTCCGGTCAGGCCTCGAAATTCACCCAGATCCCCGCCGTGTCGGAGATTCAATACTCCGGCCGGCCGGTCTACGTCCATCTGACCACCAACAACACCATCTACGGCACCCAGTGGAAAACCGAGCCGCCGGTGCCCGCCGGGGTCCCGTTGGTGGCCGACACCTCGAGCGACATGTTCAGCCGTCCCATCGATGTGACGAAGTACGGCTTGATCTACGCCGGGGCCCAGAAGAATCTCGGACCGTCGGGCATCGTGCTGGTGATCGTGCGGGACGATCTGATCGAGCTGGCACCCAAGACCCTCCCCACGCTCCTGCAGTATCGTACCTACGCGAAGGAGAAATCCCTCTACAACACGCCACCCACTCTGGCGATCTACATGGTGGGTCAGGTCCTCAAATGGATCGAGGACAACGGCGGGCTGGCGGCCATGGGGGAACGCAACGCGGAGAAGGCCGCAATTCTCTACCGGTTCCTGGACCAGAGCGAGCTGTTCAAGGGCTCGGTGCATCCGGACAGCCGGTCATTGATGAACGTGTGTTTCCGCTGCCCGACCGAGGAGCTGGATGCCAAGTTCACCTCGGAGGCATCCAAGCAGGGCCTCGACGGACTCAAGGGCCACCGCTCGGCGGGCGGGATGCGCGCCAGCATCTACAACGCCTGCCCCAAGGCAAGCGTCGAGGCTCTGGTCGCGTTCATGAAGGAATTCGAGCGCGCCAATCGCTAGGCGGCCGCGGCGGCGGCGCGCTTCAGCCGCTGCACGATGGCCGTGAGGCCGTGCATCCGGAGCATCCCCAGCGTCTCGTCGAGTCCGAAGCTGTGCAGCAGATCATCGGGGAGTGCCGCAACATCGGCGGGCGTAGCGCCTTCGAGGCTGTGAATCAGCAGCGACACGAACCCCCGCACCGTCGGCGATTCGCGGGGCACGTCGGCCGAGATCCGGACGACCCCGTCCTGCACCTCGACCCAGAGGAACACCGGCGTCTGGCATTCCGGCACCCGGTGGGCTTCCTTCTCTTTTTCCCGCTCCGGCGCGAGGGGTGGAAGCTTCCGCGAAAAATCCAGCAGCGTCTCGAGCCGGGTAGCCCGGTCCGCCGCCTGGAAGCGGGCGATGTAGCGATCGAGTTTCGGCACCACGGCCAAGGAACGTAATCGATGGATTCCCTGCCCACACCCCTCGTCTCGACCGACTGGCTGGCCCGGCATCTCGACGAGCCGGACCTGGTCGTCGTGGATGCGTCCTGGTATCTGCCGGCCGCCAATCGAAGCGGCCGGGCGGAATACGAGCAGGGGCACATTCCCGGGGCGGTGTTCTGGGACCTGGATGAGCTGTCCGATCGTTCGTCCCCGTTGCCGCACATGCTGCCCCCGCTGCCGGACCTCGCCCGGGCCATCGGGATCCTCGGCATCGGCAATCGCGACCGCGTCGTGGTCTACGACGGCTCCGGCACCACCATGAGCGCCGCCCGCGTCTGGTGGACGCTCCGGTTGCTCGGTCACGAGTCGGTAGCGGTCCTGAACGGTGGGCTCAAGCGGTGGTGCGCCGAGGCTCGGCCGGTCCGGTCGGGTCACGCCGCCTGGGCGCCCAAAGGGTTTCAGGCGGGCTATCGTCCCGAGCTGCTCAGAAATCTGGAGCAGACCCGCCGCGCCGCAGAGTCGGGGTCGGTCTCGATGATCGATGCACGATCGAGCGGTCGTTTTGCCGGCACCGAGCCGGAGCCGCGTCCCGGATTGCGGGGTGGACACGTTCCCGGTGCGCGGAGTCTGCCCTTTGGGGAACTGAGCGCTCCGGACGGGACCATGCTGGCGGTACCGGAGCTCACCCGGCGAATCGCGGCCTCCGGTGCGGACCTGACACGTCCGGTGATCGTATCCTGCGGGTCCGGTGTCACCGCCTGTGTGCTGGCGCTGGGTCTCGAGGTGGCGGGCTTTCACGATTACGCGGTATACGACGGCTCCTGGAGTGAATGGGGCCGCCCGGATGGCCCACCGGTCGAGTCCGGCCCGCCACGCTGATCCGTTCGTACTGGCCCGCCAACTCGAGAGCACTCAGCGTCCCGCGCAGGCCGCCAGGCTTCGTTTGGGCGCCACCAGATACGGGAACAGCCGCGCCGCCGCGGCCGCGTGGCGTCGCCCCCGGGTGCACCCGACCCGCTGGGCGATCATCAGCTGGAGGCGATAGCTGCCGGGATCGAGGCGCACCGCCCGTTCCAGCCGCTCCACCGGCCACCCTGGACCCGCTCTGGCGATCGCCTCCACTTGACCGACGCTTCGGACCAGCGCCAAACCCACCAGCAGCACCCCCAGGGGCAGCAGGCCGGTGCGAATCGGCAGCGGGATCCGTCCGACCGGGACGGCGGGCGGAAGCAGCACACCGAGCGCCGGCCAGATCAGCAAGGTGGGCGGGGCGAGCAGCAGCACGGCGTCGAACGCGCCGGTGGCCAGCGTCGCGGTCAGCACGCCGAGCAGGGCCAGCGCCCGCCGCACCTCGCTCGGGTCATCGCTGCGCAGCCGGCGCAGCGCCATCAATCCCATGGCGGAAAAGCCGAGCAGCAGCAATGCCGTCCCGACAATGCCGCGCTCGGTCACAAACGCCACCCAGTCGCTGCTGGGCCAGGGATTGGTGGGCATCGGATCCGCCCCCGCAAAGGACGGGTCCCCCCGGGTGGTGACCAGGGGGTACTTGACCGGCCAGTTGCCCGGCCCGGTGCCGAACACCGGATCGATCCGGATCAGCCGCAGGCTGTTCTCGTACTGGATCAGGCGTCCTCGCCCGGAACCTTCGCGGTAGTTGGTCAGGTCGCGCACCGTGTCGCGATAGGGCGAATCGGAGCGCCAGGTGAGCCGGTTGGGCAGGAGCAGCGCCGCGAGAATTGCGACTCCCGGCGCCATCGCGGCGAGCCTGAGCCGGTGAAGCGGCAGGACCCGACGACCGCCGTGCCGCGCGATGAGCCATCCGACCAGCATCACCGCACCGCTCACTCCGGCACCCAGCCACGCGGCGCGAGAGCGGGTCAGCACGGTCACGGCCATCATGAGCCCCAGGCCGCCGGCGGCGAGCGTGGCGCGACGTGTGGTCCTGGCCTCGAGCGCCAGCAGTAACAGGAGCGGTGCGCCGATCGCCATCAGGTGGGCGAGAAAATTCCGGTTGCCGAGGGTTCCGCCCGGGGCCCGGCTCTCGGCCAGCAACCAGGTCTCGAACCCATAGGCCTGCGCGAGCCCCGTCAGCGCCGCCACCACCAGGGCGAACGCCAGCCCGCGGACCAGGATATTCGCCGCGCCTTCGGCCCGGATCCGGCGGCCCGCCCGATAGAGCACCAAGCCGGACCCGGTGACCGCCAGCGCCCGCATGGAGAGCCAGTGATTGGTGGCGAACGCCGCGGAGAGAGAGCTCCACACGGCGAAGCCGATCAACGGTACGTCGGCCGCGATCACGGTCATCCAGCGCTCCGCGGAGCTCAGGCCCAGGATCAGCAGGGCCCCCAGGGCGGTCAAATGCAGCGCCAGCTCCTTCGGCGCCATGAACCGGTCGAGATCGAACAGCGTCGAGGGTTCGGCCGCCAGCACCACGACCAGCGCGCCGAGGCCGACCCACAGCGCCAGCAGGCGCGCGGCGGGGGACGGGGCGGGCGACGATGTCTGGAAAGGCTCCATGGGAAGGGACATGAGCCGGTAGTATCGCGGCCGGGCGGCGGGCGGAACAAGGGGGCGCGGTTTAAATTGCCCTAATGGAATCCGATTCACCGGAGACGCCCGTGGCCCTGGCCGCCACCGACCGTCCGCTGCCGCTCCGGCTGGCGACGATCGAGGACGAACGGGCTCCGGATGGTATGTCGTGCATCGGATCCTTCCTGGGACCCAAACTGGTGGCGCGCTGCGTGGTACCGCCCGACGCGGCGGCCTTTCTGCTCGAGCGGGGCCTCTTTGCCAATCCGGTCCGCCTCGCGCTGGCGGCCCGGGAGGAATCCCCCGGGCTGCAGTGTCAGCTCTTCGCCCTGGTCGAGCTGCCGGGCGACTTCTTCAACCGGAGCGACGAGGAGGAAGAAGCCGAATCGCCCTGGGCCGACAGTGTGCCTGGCTCTGCCTACGATCGGGCGGTCTCCGGGGCTCCGGCCGAGGACGACGAGGGAGGCGATGAGGCGGAGGAGGACTCCGACGAGTCGGTCGAGGGCGAGGACGAACCCGATCGCCAGGCGGCGGTGTTCCTGGGCCAGATCATCCGGTTCGAGAAAGACCGCAAGCACCCCGGCGACCTCGCCCTCGAAACCATGGATGTGCTGCGGACCATCGTCCAGGGAGACGTGAGCGAGGTGGTGGACAAGGTGCTGGAGGACTTGCTGGGAGGAGCCGGCCCCCCGTGACCCTGCCGATCTCCGAGCGTGGCTACGCCCACCCCGAAGTGCTGGTCTCGACCGACTGGGTGGCTGCGCATCTCGATGACCCCACCGTGCGTCTGCTGGAATCCGATGAGGACGTGCTGCTCTACGAGAGCGGACACCTGCCCGGCGCGCGCAAGCTCGATTGGGTCTATGAGCTGAACGACCCGGTCGAGCGGGACTATATCGGTCGCGAGGCCATGGAGCACCTGTTGCGGAGCAAGGGGATCGGCCCCGACACCCGCATCGTCCTCTACGGAGACCGCAACAATTGGTGGGCCACCT
>DASYPZ010000311.1:0-14332 GCA_036006105.1 Gemmatimonadales bacterium
ATCGTGCTGGCCGCCCTGCTGTTCGGCGCCGCGCCGGCGCGGGCCGCGGCCCGGGCCGACGTCCAGGGCGCCCTCAAGGAGGGCAGCCGAGGCGCGTCGGAAAGCGGCAGGCGCGGCCGGTTCCGCAGCGCGCTGGTCGCCTCGGAGTTCGCGATGGCCGTGGTGCTGCTGGTCGGGGCGGGACTGGTGCTGCGCAGCTTCTTCGCGCTGCTGGCGGTGGATCCCGGATTCGATCCCGGCAATCTGCTGTCGGCCCAGGTCGCGCTGGACGGCACGGCCCACATCGATCCGGCCCGGCGGGCGGTGTTCTTCCAGGATCTGGTCGAGCGGGTGGGGGCGTTGCCCGGCGTCGAATCCGCCAGCGCCATCAACCATCTCCCCCTGAACGGCGACAACTGGAAATTTCCCTTCTTCGTGGAGGGACGGCCCGCTCCCCCGGAGGGACAGGGAAACAGCGCGCTGTTTCGGGTGGTCAAGCCGGGCTACTTCCGGACCATGCGCATCCCGATGATCGAGGGACGCGACCTGAGCCCGGCCGACGAAAGCGGCGCCGCGCACGTCGTCGTGGTGAATCAGCTCATGGCCCGCCGCCGCTGGCCCGGCCAGAGCGCCCTCGGCCAGCGCATCAGCGTGGACGATCCCGCCAGGAGCCCCGAATGGTTCACCGTCGTCGGCGTGACCAAGGACGCGCGCCAGGGCGGCTGGGCGGAGGCCGGCATCGAGGAGATGTACTTCCCGTATCTGCCGTATTCCCGGGGCCCGGGGAGCGAGGGCTCGCATCCGCTGCTGAGCTTCCTGGATCCGACCTACCTGACGCTGGTGATCCGCACCACCTCCGATCCGGTGGCCCTCGCCAGGTCGGTGGAGGACGTCGTGCACGAGCTCGACCGGGACGCGCCGGTGTCGAACGTGATCACCATGCAACAGGCCGTCTCGGCCCAGTTTGCCGGGCCCAGGTTCTATCTGCTGCTCCTGGGCGTCTTCGCCGCGGTGGCGGTGGTGCTGGCGGCGGTGGGCGTCTACGGCGTGATCAGCTACTCGGTGGCCCGGCGCACCCGGGAAATCGGGGTGCGGCTCGCGCTGGGTGCCGGGCGCCGGGCCGTCTTCGGTCTGGTCGTGGGCCAGGGGATGCGGCTGGCCCTGATCGGCGGCGGCATCGGGCTGGCCGGGGCGCTGGTCATCACCCGCTTCCTGCGCACCCTGTTGTTCGGAGTCCGGCCTACCGACCCGGCGACCTTCCTCCTCGGCACCCTGATCCTCGCGGTCGTGGCGCTGGTGGCGTGTGCCATCCCGGCCCGCCGCGCCGCGGGCGTCGAGCCCGCCACCGTGCTGCGAAGCGAGTGAGCTAGCCCATCAAGGCGTCGAGTGACGCCATCGCTTTAACCCGCACCGCCCGGTCGGCCTCTCCGAACTCCAGGAATAAGGGCCGGTAATTCCAGTCGAATGATTCCGCGGCTCGCCCCGCCAGGTACAGCGCCAGCGCCGCCGCGTGCACTCGCAGGTGGTCGGCGCCATCGAGGGCGCACTCGAGCAGCGCGGCACGCACCGCCGCGGTGGGATGGGCCTCGGCCATCGTCATCAGCGCGTCGGCGCCAATGTCGGTGACGGGAGCCCGGAGCAGCCGCACGATTTCCCGGGTGGCCGCGGCTTCGTCCCCTCGCTCGGCGAGATAGCGGACGGCCCGGAGCCGGATTTCGGCGCTGGGGTGGGCCGCGAGCCGCTTGATGGCCATTCGCGCCGGGGGGATCTCCAGCGCCGCCATGGCATCCACGTCGCGGAAGTTGGCGCCGGCCCCCTCCAGGCGTTCGTTCAACAGGTCCAGGATGAACGCGGCCTCCGGGTTGGAGAGCCCATGCAGGGCGGAGAGATCGTAGCCCTCCCCATCGCGGACCTGGTCCATGGTCAGCCTCGTGCTGGCGACGAAGCGCGTGACCGCAGGACTCGTGGATGGGTCGAACCGCCCGGGGGGGGACGTCATTGCGGCGCGGCGCGCAGCCGCACGATGGCGGCCAGAAAATGGGCGTGCTCCACCGAGGTCACCTCGGGAAACTCCCGCAGCGCCGCCTCGATCGCGGCCAGGCCGGTATCGACATCGCACCGGTTGGAGACCAGCCACTCCATGGCGGGGAGGTAGCGTCGTACCCGGGTTCCGGCCACGGCAAAAGGCGTCGGCTCGGCGTGGTTGGCCCGGAAGAACTCCGCCTCCTTGACCAGAAACGTCGTGGCGCCCTGGCAGAGCTCCGGCGTCGGCCTCAGCGCGAGATTCGGAAGCTCGAGCATCGCGAAGCTGTATCCCTGCGCGGTCATCCCTTCGGCATCGGCCTGGCGCCGGGGCGAATGCCGGATCTTCTCCAGCGCGCGATCGCGAAAGGGATTGCCCGGCTCGGTGAACGGCTGCCATTCGGAGAGCGGAGATTCAACGGAGAGCTTCTCGAATGCGGCGGTGAGCTCCCGGGTCTCGGCCGTGGTTTGCCGGCCGCGGAGGGCATCGCGCGCCTTCGTGTTGGCAATGATCCGGGGCCACGGGGCCAGCGACAGCAGCAGAACCACGGCTCCGGTCACTCCGCCGGCGACGCCCTGGGGAATCGCCGCCCGGAGCGCCGGAACCCAGGCCCACAGGGCGTACCCCATGATGAGGAGGGGCACCAGCACCGGAATGACCAGCGGCCAGCGCTCGAGGCCTTGAGGCTGATGTTGCAACAACGCCAGCGAGGCCAGGACCGCCGCACCCGACAGCGGCCACAGCAGCACCGCGGCGGCCCGGCCGCTCGACGGCATCTGTCCCCGGGCGCCCGCGATCAGCAGGAGCACACCGAGGAGGACCCACAGCGCGATGGCGATGAAGACCGCATAGGCCTCGGCCAGCCCACGTCCCGCCGGATCGCCGGCGGACGAAGTCAGCAGATTGCCGAGGAGGCCCGCCCATAAGGCGAAAACGGCGAAGCAGACGATGGCGCCGACGACGGTCATGGGTGCGGATAGTCGCACCAGTACCGACCCGGCGCCAGGGGATCTCGCGCCCCGCTACTCTCCCCGGAGCGCCTCCACCGGCGCGACCCGGGAGGCCCGGGCGGCGGGGATCAACACCGATGCCGCGGCCACCATCAGCAGCAGCAGCGGGATCGTGGCGAAGGTCAGCGGATCGAGCGGCGCGATGCCGAACAGGAGCGACCGGAGGTAGCGGGTCAGCAGGACCGCGAGTCCGAGTCCGATGGCAATGCCGCTCACCGCCGGGGCCATGCCCTGCCGGAGCACCAGTGAGCGCACCGTGCCTACGTCGGCGCCCAGGGCGAGACGAATGCCGATTTCCCTGGTGCGCTGGCTCACCGAATAGGAAATCACGCCGTAGATCCCGACCGCGGCCAGCACCAGTGCGAGGCCCGCGAATCCGGCCATGAGCGCCATCGTGAATCGCTGCTCCTGGGTGGCCGCGCTCAGCACGGCGTCCATGGTGGTGACCTGGGTGAGGGGGAGGTCGGGATCGGCTTTCCGGATCATGCTCCGGATGGGGGCCAGCAGCGCGAGAGGATCGGAGCCGGTGCGCACCGCCATGGTCATGGAACGGCGCGGCTGGCCCCCGTTGGACACGGCCCATTGATTCTGCGGAACGAACCAGGCCCGCTTGACCGGGGTCAGCAACCCGTTGTGATGATAGTCGGCCACCACGCCCACGATGGTGCGCCAGGGCTGCTGGTCTCCACCAAAGATCCGGAGCCGTTTGCCCAGCGGATCCTCACCCGGAAAGTATTCCCGGGCGAGAGTCTGATTGATCATCACGACCGGTGGGCCGGTGGGCGAGTCGGTGGCGTCGAAGAACCGCCCGCTCGCAAGGCGCATCCCCATCGATTCGAAGAATCCCGGCGAGACGGCCTGCCAGTCCGCCGATCGGCCCGGCTCGTTGGGCGGGGTCGGCCTGCCTTCGATCTGCAGCCCCGCGTCCCCGATCTCCGCGGCGAGCGGTAACACGCGGATGAACCCGGCCGATCGGACGCCGGGCAAACGGCGGACGTCGTCACCCAGATTCTGGTAGAAGGCCTCGACCCGCTGGGCGTCGGGATATCGGGCCGACGGAAGCGTCAGACGAAAGGTCAGGACGTTGTGCCCGTTGAAGCCGGGATCGATGCGCTGCAGGTTCCGGAACGAGCGGATGGTGAGTCCGGCGCCGATCACCAGCAGCACGGCGAGCGCCATCTCCGCGACCACCAGCAGGGTGCGCCCCCGCCGCCGGCCCAGTCCCCCGCTCTGCCCCCGGCCGCCCTCGTGGAGGACCTTGGCCAGGTCCATCCGCGAGACCCGCGCAACCGGAATCAGGCCGAACAGCACCCCGGTGGCCACCGACAGCAGGAGGGTGAACCCCAGCACCGAGGGATCCACGCCGAGCTCCGAGAGCCGCGGTACGGTGGTAGGCGCCCGCGCGACCAGGATCCGGATGCCGGCCCAGGAGAGCAACAGGCCGAGTGCCCCGCCGCCGATGCCGAGGATGAGACTCTCGGTGAGCGCCACCTTGAGCATGTGCCGCTTGCCGGCGCCCAGGGCCGCGCGCACCGCGACTTCCCGGCTCTGTCCGTCGGCGCGGGTCAATACGAGGTTGGCGACGTTGGCGCAGGTGAGCAGCAGCAGGAGTCCCACCGCCGAGGCGAGCACCACCAGCGCCACCTGAACCTTGCCGCTCACTTCGTCGGTGAGCGACACCGCGAAGGCGGTGAAGTGCATCGCCTCGGGATACTCGGCGAACAGTTTCTCCGCGGTCCAGCGGAGGGTCAGGGCCTGGAGCTCGGCGGTCACCTGGGCGATGGTCACGCCGGGGAGCATGCGCCCGATCCCATACTGGCCGTGATTGCCCCGCACCGGCGCGCTTCGGTTGGTCTGGATCGGCTGGACGAGCTGGGCGGTGGAACGGCTCTGGAATTCGAGCGGGAATCGGAAGTCCTTGGGCAGCACCCCCACCACCGTGGCGGACTGGCCGTCGAGCTGGATCTGCCGGTTCACCACCGACGGGTCGCCGCCGTAGCGCCTGCGCCAGAGATCGTAGCCCAGCATCACGACCGGCGGCCCGTTGGGGATGTCCTCCTCCGGGGTGAACACCCGCCCGACCGCGGGGGCCAGCCCGAGGACGGAGAGCGTGTTGGCGGTCATCTGCATCGCGTTGACGCTCTCGGGCCCTTCCGCTCCGGTGATGGCCACCTCGCCGTTCTCACTCCAGGACGCGACGTCCTGGAACAGGCGTTTCATCCCCTGATAGTCGAGGTACTCGGCCTCGGACAGCCAGGTCTTGTCGAAGTTGCTCCACCGGCTCCAGATCAGGGCCAGCCGATCCGGCGCCTTGTAGGGCAAAGGCTTGAGGAGCACCGCGTTAACGACGCTGAAGATGGCGCTGTTGGCGCCGATTCCGAGGCCCAGGGTCAGGACCACGACGGTCACGAATGCCGGGCGGCGGGCGAGGGAACGGAAGGCTAACCGGAGATCCTGGCGGAGATCCGACATGTCATATCCCGGGGCGATGGGGGCGCGACGCTGCAGCTGGTGGAATTTAGACCGCCGGACCGGGATAAACGTTGGAGGGAAAGGCCCGAAGAATCAGCGCGACCGGGGGGAAGTCGGCCGCGCTGACCCCTCGTGCCGGATCTACGAGGCTGGTTGCGCCTCGTACATCTCGGCGGCGCGCCTCTTCATCTCCTCCGGTGAAAGGTTTTCCTTCCGGCTGGCAATCCACCAGAGCTGTCCAAACGGGTCGGTGAACTTGCCGCCTCGATCGCCGTAGAACTGATTTTCCACCGGTTTCGCAAACCGGGCGCCCGCCTTCTGGGCCCGGGCCGCCACCTCGTCCACGTCCTCGACATAGACGTGAATCATGACCGGGGAACCGCCGAACACTTCCGGGCCATTGGCGTCCATCTCGGGAAACTCATCCGAGAGCATGAGGTGCGCATCGCCGATCTTGAGATCGGCGTGCCCGATCTTGCCGTTGGGATCGACGATCCGGATCACTTCGGTCGCACCGAAAACCCGTTTGTAGAAGTCGATCGCGCTGGTGGCGTCCCGAACGACGAGATACGGAGTGACCTGCCCGGTGTCGGACGGAATCGGCTTGACTGATTTCGGCATAGCGCCTCCGGATGGTGGGGAAACCAAGGGGACGATTCGGCCCGCGTCGCCACCACGCCCGGGAATCCATCATTCCTGCCATAACCTTTTTCGGCCCGGCTGTTGCTCTTCTGACTACCGGCTTCTGGAGGAGGCCCTATGTCACCAAATCTTCTGGACGAAATCGTCGAATCGCGCACGTGGAGCAGTGGCGTGGAAATCACCGCGCGAATCAATTGGAGTCAGATTGCCCGGGTGCGACGCGCGCTCAGCATTGCAGGCGATGACCTGGGCCGTGGCGCATTTGTACAGCTGGCCCAGCGCCCGAGACTAGTGCTGTATGGCACCAGCAGTTGGAGGGGTGCGCCGCCCCGCGCGGCGTAAGAAATAGGAGCACTGCGCCTGCGGCAGGAGGCAGGGAGATGGACAGGTCGGCGGGTGGGGAAATAAGCCGGCCCGCAGATCCGAGTGCAGACTTTAGTAGAAAGGTGCAGGTCCGCGCGGTCCGGCTCGAATTCCGGTGTGGAGCCAGCCCATCACCTGTCGCTGAGCCCCACGCCGGAGCACCCGGCCCCAGGGAGAGATTCAGGCACGGCCAAGCCGTCGCGGCAGCCATATCCTGACATCGAGCGGGAGCGCCATTCGAGGGGGCGCCGGCGGGCCGCACGGGGTAATCCCGTGCACCGACAGCATATCGTTGCGCCCCAGGGTCACCGTCGCCGGCATGAGCTCCCAGGGACGGTGGAAGATTTCGGCCTCCCGGAGCCCGGATCCGGTTCCACCGGCAAAGAGTCGGTAGCGCTCCACGCACCAGTGATCGAAGGAACCGGGTTCGGGTCGGGACGGTACCCCGGCAGGCTGATAGGTGGCCGCATAGGTGGTCCCGTCGGGTCGGGCCGAGTTGTACCGCACCAGATGCCCCTCGCGCCCGACGCGAATGTCCGCATGGACATAGGCCAGTCGATAGAGCGCCCGGCCCGCGGACACGAAGAAACGACTCCCCGCATCGAGGCTCAGGAACCACACCCCGGACCGGCGCCCGTCGGTGACGTAGGTCCGGACGTTCATCTCGGGCGATCCGAACGGCGGCAGCGGCACTCCCCGAAACCGCATTCGGGTGATCCGGAAGGGCGCCACCGCGACCCACGCCGTCCCGCCGAATTCCTCGATGTTCAGCGCCGGCGGCACCAGCGGCCGCAGCACGGCCGGGTCGACCGGCCAGTGCTGGAACAGCAAATCGCTCCAGCGCTGACTCCACAGCCACGGCGATTTCATCGGCCCATGCCCGCCCTACGCCGGTTTGTGAACCTCACCCATCAGGGCGAGCTGATTTCCGTCGGGATCCCGGAACTCGGTGAGCCAGAGCTCATAGGTCGGGGTGCTGTGCACCAGGTGCGGCGGGGCGAAGAAGCCGACGCCGCGGGCGCTCAGGGTGGCGTACACCGCGTGGATGTCGGCCACCTTGTAATAGATCATCGAGCCCCGCTGGGCCTGCTGCGTGTTTTCCGGGACGCCCACCAGGAGCCGGACATTGCCGGCCTGGAAAAAGCTCATCTGCGGCGGCGCGGAGAAGAGAAATGTGAGTCCCAGGACGTCTCGGTACCACGCGGTGCCGCGTTCGAAATCGGTGATCGGGACGAGCAGCTGGCCCACGGTGCAATCGGCGAGATCGGCTGGCTGGGGCATACCTCGGGCTCCTTGACGCATCGGGTGGCGGCCCATTACACTTAGCGTAGCTAACTAATAACTTAGCATAGCAAACTATCAGGAGTCAATCCCCTGACCCAGCGCCTCCCCGGCAGTCCCGCCCCGCCCCGCCCCGACCCTCCGGTCGTGGCGGACCGGGTGCATTCCGCGGCCATTCACCTGCTGCGGCGGCTCCGCAAACAGGACGAGGCGATCGGGCTCACCGCCGCGCGGATGTCGGCGCTCTCGGTCGTGGTCTTCGGTGGGCCGGTCACCATTGGACGGCTGGCGGAGGCGGAGCAGGTGAGCGGCCCGACCATCACCCGCTTGCTCGCGGGGATGGAGCGGGATGGCCTGCTGAAACGCGCCCGGGACGCGAAGGACCGCCGGGTGATCTGGATCACCGCCACGCCCCGGGGAAGCCGCCTGCTCCAGGAAGGACGCCGGCGCAGGGTGGCCGCGCTGGCCGGCGACCTCGCCTCGCTCGAGCCCGCCGAGCTGGCCCTGCTGGCCCGGGCGGCCGAGCTGATCGAATCCATTGCGCGGGGCCGTCCCTGACGCGCCAGGTCTCAGGGAGCCAACCCGGGCTCGTATTCCTCCACGAACTCCATGAAGCGGGATGCCTCCACGATGTCCCGGCCGATGAACCGGATGCTGTGGGAGCTGGTGCGTTGCACGATCGACAGGTATCCCAGCAGCTCGGCCTGGCGGTAGTTCTTGAACGTGATATCCAGCCGGACCGGGGTGGTCAGCACATAGGGTTTGAATTCGGCGCGGCGCAGGACGCCGGCTTTGACCTTCTCGCGAATCAGCGCCTGGGCCGTCTCGGGGGTCATGGTCTGGGCGGCGTGGAAGCTGATGGCGCGCTTCACCACCGCGCCTTCCAGATTGCCGAGCAGATGCTGGGCCTCCGCCACGGCCGCATCGTCACCCGAAATCGCCACGACGGGCACACCGTAGCGCCCCGCAATCGCGGCATTGAATCCCGATTCGGGCACGACCACGCCGTTGAGCTCGACGCTGGTCAGGGTCGCGCTCGACATGGTATGGGCCCGGACTCCGGTCATGCTGTTGGTCGAGGCGTGGTATCCGATGAAGACGGCGGCGGCAAAGCTGGAATCGATCCCCTCCATCATCATGAGCGGCCGGGGCCAGGAGCGGACGATGCTCACGTCTCCCGGAAAGCGCTCGATCAGCAGGTTCTCTCCGTTGCCGTGGGAATCGCTCACCACGATCGTGGTGGCGCCGGCGTCGCGGGCGCCCTGAATCGCGGCGAGCACCTCGGCCGTCATGAACCCGCGGAAGCGATCGTATTCGAATCCGGTGGGCAGGAGCTGGTCGCCGGTGACGACGCCCGCCACGCCCTCCATATCCGCCGAGATGTAGACCTTGAGGGGCCGTTGCGCATGCACCGGGGCAGCGAGGAGAGCCAGCGCGAGGGCGTACCGGACACTGCGTTCGGGTATCAGCATGGAGACTCGCTCGAGAGGAGAAACGTACGCAGGGTGCTTTTACGGTGGCGGCCGGAGGCCGGTCCTGCCCCGAAGCGAATCGGGAACCAGCGGCCGGAGATCATCGGCCGTTCCGGGCTTGCCGTCCGGTCCGACCGAGAAGAGGTCGTAGCTCAATCCGTCCGGAGCCACGACGTAGTGAAACGACTGGGGCACCCGGAAGCGCAGGATGCCGGGACCAAGATCCAGGGTCGGAAGCGGGCGCAGCACGCCGCGTTCGACCTGAAGTGCGGGGAGTGACACCGGATAGCTGTGCTCCTTCGCATGAAACTCCTCCAGCGCCACCACGATGTCCCCCATCTCCAGACGAGCCCTCTCGAGATTCGCCGCCTGCATCTCGGGTCTCCCGCTGAATACCGCCACCAGGACGAACAACCCGACGATGTTCAGCAGCGCCCCGCTCGCCGCGATGATCACCGCGCGCAGGGCGCCGGGGCGGCTCGACACCAGTCCCCAGGTCACCGCGACCGATCCGCAGAAGAATCCCAGGAAGGGAATGAACGAAAGTACCGCCGCCAGATACAGCGGCCAGATTGCCCGGGGCCGCTTCGTCGGGGCCGGTGGCGAATCGGTCATGCGACCTGCACCGAGACCGCAAAGTACTTCCCCTCCCAGCGCCGGGACTCTTTCCAGAAGAAGGTGAACTCGATGGTTGTGCCCACCGGACAACGCTCGGTGGGAAGATCCGCGAACCAGAGGCCCAGCACACCGACAAAGGCCGTCTCCAGCCGGTTGGTGTCGGCCCATCCGTCGGACGACCAGGACACGATGGCATCGGCGCCCAGGATGAGACGCAGCGTCTTGCCCGGGGGGATGTGCCGGAGCGCGTGGCGAAAGGTCCAGATCTCCTGCCGGCTCGGCACCGGATCGACGACATAGCGCTGGAACGCCGGGCCGACGCGATCGAAGCAGATGCCGTCGCGGGCGCTGCGCACCAGGGAGAGATACTCCGCGTGGGACCAGCAGAGCGGCATGGCCGCACCGGTCGGACCCCCGCGCTTCAGCAACCGGTCCGGCAGGTCGTCCGCGTCCCAGAGCTGCTCGCTGATCATGCCGCCCTGGTTGGCAAACCCCTCGAGGGCGGCAATGAACGGCATCGGGCTCCGTCCCGCGGCGAGCTCGTAGTGACCGCGCTCGCCGGTCAGGATCGGCCAGGCGCGGCCGACGCCGGTTCCGTCGAAGGCGGCGCCGTCGTCGTGCTGGCCGTACGCGTCGTGGTTGTAGCGGAGCCAGCAGGGACCCTGGGGCAGGTCACGCTTCAGGACCCGATCGACCACCGCGAGGGAGTCCCGGATCAGGGGCGAATCCGGCGCGCGAATACCCAGCCGGACCAGCTGGAGAAAGTCCCCGCCGACGATGTTTCTGGCGGGGTGCATGCCGGCACCGTTGGCCACGGCCAGCAGGGTGGTGTTGGGGTCGGCGTGCGGATCGGGCGACCTGGCGTCGGTCGGATTGATCCGGATATAGTGGCGCCGAATCCCGTCCACCAGCTCGCCCCGGGTCGTGACGGTCCATTCCTCGAGATGGGCGGCCAGCCAGTCGGCGTACTCCAGGATGAATCCGGCCGCGGCCACCTCGCCGGACGCCGCCGCGAGCTCTCCCGCGCAGACCAGTCCCGCGATCACCGTGGCGAGTGTCGAGGGCGAATACCCCGCGTTCTCCTCCCACCGATCCTGGGCGGTCACCGGACCCTGCCGGATGAGGTATCCCGCCGCGCGAAAGACCATGACGCGCGGGTCGAACCGGCCCAGCGCCCCACCCTCCCGCTGCAGCCGCCACGCCAGCAGGATCGGCGCGGCCACCTCGTCCAGCTGGATGCCGGGCCAGTATGCGTTTCCGTCGATCCAGCTGTTCTGGGGAAATCTGCCGTCGGTCCGCTGAATGGAGGCCAGCCAGATCAAGGCCCGCATCGGGGTCCCGGTCTGTCCGCTGGCGAGCAGCGCGGTGGCGCTCTGGACCAGGTCGCGGGTCCACACCAGGTGATATCCGCCCAGGTCGGTGTCGCTCTTGGTCTCGCCCCACGGGATGCTCATCGATGCCACCAGCGCGCCCTGGAACGACTTGTCCTCGTGGGCGAGCAGGATACAGCGGCTCAGCCGGTACATGTGGCCGCCGTCCGAGGTGTAGCTGCTGAAATCGTGTTTCGCGTCGACCACGGTGCGCTGCCACTGGCGCACGTAGGACGCGCGATGGTGCTCGAAGGGCTCGGCCAGCGACTGCAGCAGCTTGGCGACCGTACTCTGGGCGCTCCGGCCGAAGGCGATCCCGAGGGTAAACGGCTCGCCGGCGCGGGGGACGATCTCGCCGGTCAACGCGATGTTGCCATGCGGCGCCGCCCGGAACGTCCAGTCCATCCTGCGGTGCTGCTTCAGGTCCTGCCATCCATCGCTGGCGCCGACATACCCCGCGGATCGTCGCGAGAACCCGGCGCTGCACCCCATGACCAGGTGGGCACCCTTGTGCTCGGCGTGCAGCAGGTTGTTCCCGCCCACTTCGGAGCACCACCCCGAGTTGTCCCGTCCTTCCCGGTTCAGGTGGGGGGCCAGCAGGGCATAGAGGCGCAGCTTGCCTTGCAGCGAGGCATCGAACACCTCGAGCGAGGTGTGGATCAGCACCACCGAGCGATGCGGGTCGGTGAGGACATGCTTGATCAGCCGGTAGCGCCCGCCGGGCTCCGAATTCGTCATGCGGTAGAAGACACAATCCCGTTCCGGATAGTCGATCCGGTGCACCAGGTCCCGCTTCTCCTCGTGACAGAAGGTGTCTCCATCGGTGATCAGGAACTGGCAATCCCGGGTATTGGGCCGGTCGACGGTCGGGTAGTAAATCTCGTTGATGATGCCGTAGGCGAGCGTGAACCAGACCCGGCAGCTGGTGTGATAGGCGGTGCCGAGGCCTTCCTTGGCGCTCGACGTCCAGCGTGGCTCGATTCCCGGCGCGCCGAACGCGATGGAACCGGCCGGCGGGTGGGTCAATGGACGAAGCGCCCGTAACTGGAACGGGCGGTGTGCTTGATCCAGAGCCGGTAACCGCCCCGAATGGCGTTGGAATTGGCGCCGAGGCGCGCGCCGGGGGGAGGGACGTCGATCAGCTTCGAGTTGCCGCCGCCGAGCACCACGTACTCGGCTTGCAGGGCGGTCTTGAGCAGCTCGACAACGTGGTCGACGTGGCGGAGCCACTTCTTCTTCCCCAGGCGCTTGAGGCCCGCCAGTCCGAGATACTCTTCGTAGGTGTGTCCTCTCCGGTAGGGCAAATGGGCCAGCTCCAGGGGCGCCACGACATTGTCGACGATCAGCGCCGAGCCGAGTCCGGTGCCGAGGCCCAGGAACAGCATGCGTCCGCCGCGGTAACTCCCCAGCGCCTGCATGGCGGCGTCGTTGACGATGCGCACCGGGCGGCGGAACGCCTTTTGGAAATTGTATCTGACCCAGCCGGGTCCGAGGTTGTGCGGCTCGGCGACGGGACGCCCGTGCGCCACGGGTCCCGGATAACCGATCGAGATCGCCTGGTATTTCCAGCCTGCGGTGGCCGCCTTCACGGCGGCGACCATCCGGGCCGGCGTCAGGGTGGGACCGGAGGGCAACGAGAGCCGTTTCCTGCGGCCCGTGGCCTGCAGCTTCACATGGGTGCCGCCGACGTCGACCACCAGGATCTTCATCTCTCGTATGTAGTCGTCGGTGGCGACGTTTTCAATATGGGTCGAGCCTCGCGGATGGTCACGGGGACCGGGACGTCCGGGCGGCCTCGGCCAGCTCGGGCCGCCTCGGGCGATCCGCGCGGGCGCCCAGTTTGAGCAGAGCCGCATCGTACCGGGCCGCGGCGCGGGCGTTCCCGGACCCGTGCGCGGCCCGGGCCGCGCCGGCGATGGTACGGAAGCGATTCGGCTCGTGTCGCAGCGCGGTCTCGAACGCGGTGAGGGCCTCCGCCGGCCGATGCGCCGCCAGCAGCATCTCGCCCAGCAGCTCGCGCGCCGGGGCCAGCGGGCCCGGGGTGATGGCATTCTTCTCCGTCGCATCCTCCCGGTCCGCCGCGGCACGCATGCCCGCGAGCGCCTCATCCTGGCGTCCCATCGCGAACCCGAGCCAGGCCACCGCGGCCTGTCGCTGGATCTCGACCTGCTCGCTCCAATACGCCTCTTTGGCCTGAAGCAGGCGGTCGCGGATCCCCTGGAGCGACGCGATCGCGGCCTGTGCCGCCACCGTATCGCCGGTCCGCGACGCGCCCAGCGCCCGGGCGAACCAGGTCAGCGCGTTGGCGAACGGGACCGGGCTGGGACGCGGCTCGAGCCGGGCGGCCTCGGCCCAGGCGCCCCGCTCCAGGGCGTACCGGGCCGGGATCGCGGCGATGGCGAAGTATCCGGCCGCCGGCGGCGCGGCGCCCCCTGTTGCGTTGGGATCCAGGCGGGGCGCGATGAACTGAAGAGAATCGAGGATCCGACGCGCGGCACGGTCCTGCCCCAGCTGCAGATATGCAT
This sequence comes from Gemmatimonadales bacterium, assembly GCA_036006105.1. Classification (GTDB taxonomy): domain Bacteria; phylum Gemmatimonadota; class Gemmatimonadetes; order Gemmatimonadales; family GWC2-71-9; genus JABFSM01. Next base: position 13,756 of record DASYPZ010000311.1, read on the forward strand.
AGGTGCGATAGTCGAGGGTGTGCAGCTCTTCGGCCGTGCTGCCCTCCCGCCGCGCGGCGGCTCCCGCGGCGACATTGGCATCGATGGAGTGCTGCCAGTCTCCCACCCGGGTCCAGGTGTGCGAGGGCATGTGGAGCGCGTGGGCGATCGCCGGCGCGATGCGGGCGTACCGCCCGGCCGCGGCGCGGGAGCGGTCGGCGAGCGGAGGAACGTCGTAGGTGTGGATGATGTAGTGGGCCAGGCCGGGATGGTTCGGCAGCCGGGCGAAGAGTCGTTCGAGCATGGCCCCCGCGGCGAGCTGGCTGGCGTAGGTCTTGTCGGCCGGATCGGCGGAGATCGCCATGGCGAGGGCATGGAAGATGGCCGCCTCGGTGTCGGCCGGTTGCTCCGCGGCCAGCCGTCCCATCGCGTCCCGGTAGGCGATGAGCCGAGCCGGCTGGTCGAGCGAGTCGGCGTGCTCGAAGAGACGCGCTACGGCTTCGATATACGCGGACTCCCGGGGGGTCGGCGCGCCGGTGGACCGTCCGCGGTTGATCGCCTCGAGCCCACGCTGAATCTGGGCCGGTGATTTGATCCC
>DASYPZ010000312.1:0-5154 GCA_036006105.1 Gemmatimonadales bacterium
GTACTCCGCCACCGCCGTGGCGCTGGCGCTCACCGGGCCAGGAAAGCTCTCGCTGGATGCGGCGCTGGGTCTGGAGAGCCTCTGGTCCAGTGATGTCGCGCTGATCGCGCTGGCCCTGGGGATTCTGGGAGGAGTGGCGAACCTGGTGCTCTTCCGGAAGAAGCCGGTCGCTGCCTAGGCCAGCAGCGGGTGACCGGCCTCGAGCCGAAGGCTGAGCTCGGGGCCGGTCATCTCGAGCAGCGCCGGAACACCGGTCAGCGAGTTCCGGGGGGCTCGAGCGGTGAAGATCCGAAGCCGGCGCGCGCTGCGATACAGTTCCCCCGCGATGCGGGGCAGGCCCAGGTGGCCGGCGCGGCCTTCCCCGGTGAGGCGCTCGACGCTTCCCTCGCGAGTGCGGAGGGGGAGGTCCACCGCCAGCATGTCATCCCGCGCGGGGAAATCCAGCAACAGTTCGCCCTTGCCGAGCCCGACTTCCGCGGCGAGGGCGTCCTCGACCCGCTCGGAGAGATCGGGGTCCTCCGCGATCCAGGGCTGCGGAGACGCGGTGACCTCGCTTGCGGACAGATCGAGCGATCGCTTGTAGAGGCGCCGCGTGGCGATGGCCTGGGCCAGGGCGCTGCGGTCCCGCTCGGCGAGCAGATGAATCAGGGCGTCGTCGGTCAGATCGGCGACCCCCTTCCGGGAGACGATCCCCCGGGCCACGGCACCCCGCGCGGCCCGTTTGAACATGCAGGTGGCGCTCCGTACCGCGTGGTGCCAGTAGACGTTCCGATACATCTGGTACTTGGCGAACAACAGCGACTCCAGCCCGCTGACTCCCTTTTCCTGAATGCCGATCTCGCGGCGCCCGCCCGTGGTCTCGACCACGCAGAGCGAGGCCAGCAATCGATCCACGTCCACGACGCCGTAGGGGACGCCGCACATCCGCGAATCACGGCAGAGATAGTCGATCTTGTCGAGGTCCAGCGATCCCGAGATGAGCCCCTGCAGGGGACTCACGCTCCGGCCGAGGATCAAGGCTCCGATCTCGTCCGCCAGCTCCGCTCCTCCCTGTTCGAGAAGACGGGCGGCGAGCTCCCCCTGCAGCAGCCGGGCGGCCCCCTGACCTTCGTGGGAGGGGAAGCCGGCTTCCTCGAGCGCGTGAGAAAAGGGGTAATGGCCGATGTCGTGCAGCAACGCGGCCAGGGTGATGGCCGTCCGGTCTGATTCCGTGATGCCTTCGAGCTCGCCCCGCCCGTCCAGGGCGGCGAGCGCGCTCCGGGTCAGATGATACGCGCCCAGGGCGTGTTCGAAGCGGGAGTGGGTGGCGCCGGGGTAGACCAGGAAGGCGTGGCCCAGCTGCCGGATATAGCGGAGCCGCTGGACCGCCGGCGTGTCGAGCACGGCAAGCGCCGCGCCGTCCAGGGTGATGTTGTCCCAGAGCGGATCGCGGATGACCTCGTGATTACGCATGCGTCGGAAGCGGTCAGCTCCCGCTTATGGCCCTTTCGGACCCGCGGCGCTCACTTCAGCGGGGACCTGTCCCGCAAACGCTTCGAAATTCTTCCGGAACATGTCGGCCAGCTTCCGGGCCTGGGCGTCATAGGCCGCCTTGTCCGGCCAGGTGTTTCTCGGCGTCAGGACTTCCGAAGGCACGCCCGGCACGGCGAGCGGAACCTCGAATCCGAACACCGGATCCGTCTGGTACGCGGCCGAGTCGAGTTGGCCCCCGAGCGCCGCCGTGACCATGGCGCGGGTGTTCGGCAGCTTCATCCGGCTTCCGGTGCCGTAGGGTCCCCCGGTCCACCCGGTGTTCACCAGCCAGACCCGGGCGCCATGCCGCGAGATCCGTTCGCCCAGCAACTTGGCGTAGACGCCGGGCGGCAGGGGCAGGAAGGGCGCGCCGAAGCAGGAGGAGAACGTGGCTGACGGTTCGGTCACACCTCGCTCGGTGCCGGCCACCTTGGCGGTGTACCCCGAGAGGAAGTGATACATCGCCTGGGCCGGGGTCAGCCGCGCGATGGGGGGCAGGACCCCAAAGGCGTCGGCGGTGAGAAACACCACGTTCTTTGGATGTCCGGCCACGCCACTCGGCTGATGGTTCGGGATGAAATGAATCGGGTAGCTGGCGCGGGTGTTCTCGGTGATCTTGTCGCTGTCGAAATCCGGAACCCGGGTGATGGGATCCAGCACCACATTCTCGAGCACGGTGCCGAACCTGCCGGTGGCGGCGTAGATCTCGGGCTCGCTGGTGGCGGAGAGCCGAATGGCCTTGGCGTAACAGCCCCCTTCGAAGTTGAACACGCCATGATCGCTCCAGCCGTGCTCATCATCCCCAATCAGATGACGGGACGGATCGGCGGACAGGGTCGTCTTGCCGGTCCCGGACAGCCCGAAGAAAATCGCGGTGTCCCCCGCACTCCCCACGTTGGCGGAGCAGTGCATCGAGAGGACGCCTTGTTGCGGCAGCAGGTAGTTGAGCGCGGTGAAGATGCTCTTCTTCATCTCGCCGGCGTACCGGGTGCCTCCAATCAGAATCACCTTCCGGGCGAAATTGAGCACGATGAACGTCCCGGTCCGGGTGCCATGCCGAGCCGGATCGGCCTGAAGCTCGGGGGCATGGAACACCGTCCATTCCGGGTCGAATTGGGCCAGATCGGACAGGGTCGGCCGGATGAACATGTTCCGCACGAACAGAGCCTGCCAGGCGTTCGGAGTGATGAACCGCACCGGGAGCCGATACCGCATGTCGGCACCGCCGAACAGGTCCTGGACGAAGACTTCGGGCTGCTCGTTGAGATGCTGCTGCGCGGCCGCCAGGAGCTGGTCGAAGTTCTCCGGCGTCATCTTCTCGTTCTTTTCCCACCAGATCCGGCTAGTCGAAGCCGGCTCATCCACAACGAATTTGTCCTTGGGACTCCGACCGGTATGGGGCGAGGTAATGGCGGTAAATGCCCCCCGGTCGCTCAGGAGTCCCTCCTTGCGGCGAACGGCGTTCTCGATGAGCTCGCTGGCGCCGAGATTGGCCCAGACTCGCTTGGGGGTAAGTCCCTGCGCCGTGAGAGGTAAGCCTTCGCGCTGGACAGGGGCGTTCGTGGGCATAGTCGGGTAAAAGCCTCGGTTCAATATGGAACGAAATGACTCGGCGACTAGGCGAGGAAGATCCTATTGCCGGGGGGTCCGGTGCAACCCATTCGAGCCGGCCGGAGGCCCATTCCCGGGTCACTCCGAGGCCGGGGTTGGGAAGCGATTCGCCCCACGGGCGTAGGCCCGCAGCCGTCGCAGCATCCTGCGATCGTTGGTCACCAGATCGTCGCCCTTGGGCGTCTCGATGATCTTGGGGATGCCGGCGAACCGCGGGTCCCGCATGATCCGGCGAAACGGTTCGGCCCCGAGGGATCCCTCGGCCAGCAGCTCATGCCGGTCTCGCCTCGAATTGAACGGCGTCTTCGAGTCATTGAGGTGCATGCAGTGCAGATGCTGGAGTCCGATGACCGCATCCCAGCGCCGCCACACTTCGTCGTACTCCCGGGCCAGGTTGAATCCCGCACTGAAGAGGTGGCAGGTATCGACGCAGAAGCCGACCCGGTCGCGGACGTCGGACCCGATCCGCTCGCGCAGCTCGGCCAGCTCCTCGAAGGTGCTCCCCAGCGCGGTACCGCTGCCGGCGGTGGCCTCGATGAGGAGTCTGACGGTGGGCACGTCGCGCAGGCACGACGTGTAGTTGCGCGCGTTGCGGACGAGGCCCGGCTCCCGCGCGTCGATGTAGTTGCCCGGGTGCGACACAACCGCGCCGATCCCAAGGCTCAGGCACCGGCGGAGCTCCGCGGTGAAAGACGCTGTGGATCTTCGACTTAGGGTGGCATCCGGGGTGGCGAGGTTTATGAGGTACGAATCGTGCGAAACCACCGCTCGGATGTCGCTGTCGGCCAAACGGTTGCGGAATTCCCGCGCGACCGATTCGGCGATCTCCGGTTCCCGCCACTGATTCGGGGTCTTGGTGAACACCTGAATGGCGGTCGCGCCGATCCGGATTCCTCGCTCGGGGGCGGTATGGACGCCTCCCTGGGTCGACACGTGGGCGCCCAGCTGTTCGTGTTCATCTCGTTGCCTTGGAGTCATGCGCGTGCCGGTTCTCCTCTGTTGCGAACGTCCCCACCCATGAGAGAGCGGGTGCTTCTCTTCGGACACCCGTCCGTCCGCCCCGAGGGGATGGAGCGTGCGCTGGTGCGGGCCGGGTTCGCGCTCATCGAAGGATCATCGGCCGGGGCCGCCGATGTTCCCGACTTGATCCTCGCCCTCGTGCCGGATGCCGGTTCCGAGCTGGAGGGCATTCTGTCCGTGTGCCGAGCCCGCGACTGGGTGGGAATTCCGGTCATCGCGCTGCTGCGCACGACCGACGAGGGAGGCGTCACCCGGGCGCTTTCGCTCGGCGCCGCGGACGCGGTGGTGGCTCCGGTCAATATGGCCGAGTTGTCGGCCCGTCTGGAGGCCCGGCTCCGGTCCCGGGCCGAGGTGCTGCGCGCCGCGGGCGCCGGCGCCCTCCAAGCCGAACTGTTTCAGGCCATCAAGGAAGTCGCCGCGGCCCAGCGTCCCGACGAGATGCTCGAGCGGCTGGTCGACCGGGTCGGGCAGGGGCTCGGCGTCAATCATTGCGCCTGCCTGATCCCGTCTTCCGACGGCCGCTACGCCCGGATCGCGGCCGTGCACGACAATCCCTCGCTGCGCGACCTGACCGTCGATCTGTTCCACTATCCCGAAGTCGTCGAAGCCGTGGTGGCCGGCCGCACCGTACACGCCCCCGAAGTGCTCCGGGACGCGCTGTTCCTGGCCCATCTGGCGCAGTGGCCCGATGCGCCGGAAGTGCGGGAGATCGAAAGCGCCGCGGCGGTACCGTTGATTACCCACCGGACCGTTCGCGCGGTCCTGGTGATTCGCACCCGGCGGGGCGATGAGCCGCTGTCACTGGTCCAGGTGGCGCTGGTCGAGCAGCTGGTGAATTCGGCCGCGGCGTTGCTGGAACGGGAGGACCGGCGTGCCGATGACTGGCAGCGCCAGGGTCTCGCGGCGGTCACCGATCCGCTCACCGGCTGTGGCACGCTCGAGGCGCTGAATCATCGGCTGCGGCACGAGCTGGACCGGGCGACCCGATACGGGACCGGACTCGCCCTGGTG
>DASYPZ010000313.1:0-3189 GCA_036006105.1 Gemmatimonadales bacterium
CCGCACGCGACGTCGAGCACCGACTCGCCCGGACGGAGCGACAACCGGGCGACGAACTCCTCGGCGCCCGTCGCGAAACTGCGCGCGACGGGGAGAAAATCCCCCGCGGTCCAGACCGCCCGGGCCCGCGCGGTCAGGGGATCCTCGGACCAGGCGGGGACGTCCGCGCGGGGGCCGAACTCGGGGTCGCGCACCATACGCTCCGACAACATACGAACCTCCGCATCGGGGTAACCCGCACCATCGCGGTGCGCGGAGCCAATGTGCCGAGGGTCGATGGTCCGGCCAATGATCCGTCGTCCGGACTTCCTGCTCCGGCGTACGGCGTCGTCATCTTCTTGCGCGAGAGTCCAGCGGACCTGCCCGATCGTCTCGATCGGGTGGCGGAGGGGCTACGATCGAGTGGTGCGGCGGGCCTCCCTCCAGGCGCCGGGAGCGAATCCGGTCGCCTTCTTGAAGGCCCGGCTGAAGGCGGCTTCGGAGTCGTAGCCGACTTCCGAGCCGATGGTCGCGACCTTCGCGCCGGTCTGGGCCAGGAGGTTGGCGGCGACCTGCATCCGCCACTGGGTCAGGTACTGCATGGGGGGCTGGCCCATGATCTCACCGAATCGCTTGGCCAGACTGGAGCGGGACGACGCGGCCTCCCGGGCCAGGTCGGCGAGGGTCCAGGGATGCCCGGGCCGGCTATGCAGGAGCGCCAGCACCCGGCCGACCGATTCATCGCGGAGGCCGGCCAGCCAGCCGGTTTGCCGCGGCGGCAGCTCGTCGATGTAACGGCGCAGCACCTCGATGAACATCAGCTCGGCCAGCCGGGTCAGGACCCCCTCCGCCCCCGAACGGCCCAGCCGGGATTCCTCGGTGACCTGGTGCACGAAGCTGCCGAGCCAGGCGTTCGACATCCCGCGCATGTGCATCCGGCGGGGCAGCGCGGCGAGCAGCGGATTGAACGGCCGCCGGTCGCATCCCAGGAACCCGCAGAGGAACGCGGCGTTCCGCGGCCCGGGATTGCCATGGAAGACCTTGAAGGGATAGCGGCTCGGAGCGGTGCGGCCGATGTCCGGACCGCCCACGCTCACCCCCGGCTCGCTCGACATGATGTGGGCATCGCCATGGGGAAAGACGATCACGTCGCCCGCGACCATCTCGACCTGGTCTTCGCCGATCAGGCCGCCGTAGCACCGGCCTTCGGTCAGGATATGATACGAAATCAGATGCTCGGTGGACGGCATGATCCTGGGTGTGAGCTCCTTGGCCGCGACGGCTTCGACGCCCCAGGGCTCGGCGGCCTCGACCGCGTAAAAGAACGCGCCATCGAGGCGGACCACGCGGAGCAAATCGGAGAGGGTATCCATGGCAGGGCAATACTAGCCTGGACCTGCGGATGGCGCGAGGCGACTCCCGCCGCCGGGACGCAGGAGCAGAAACCGGGGACGCGAAGTCATGAGCGGCGGTGCGGGGATCGGTCCCTTGCGCCATAACACGTCGACGTGCCTATCTTTTTGACGATGCCCGCTTTGATTCCTGCGCCGACATCCCGCCGGGATGGCCATCCCGATCCGTCACCGGACTCCGCCCGATGAGACTACTGATGGCGGTGGTCGGCGGCGCGCTCCTGGTGCTCATTCTCCGGGACGCGTTCGAGACCGTGATTCTTCCCCGCCGGATCCGGCGGCACTTCCGGCTCACCTCGATCTTCTATCGCACCTCGTGGCATCTGTGGCGAGGCCTGGCCACGCCGCTGGCCGGGGGAGCGCGGGAAGCCTGGCTCAGCTGGTTCGGTCCGCTGTCCCTTCTGGTGCTCCTCGCACTCTGGGCCTTCGGCATCATCCTGGCCTTCGGAGCGATGCACTGGGCTCTCGGGTCGGCACTGGTGATGCGAGAGCATCTACCGGGATTTCTCGACGACCTGTACCTGAGCGGCACCACCTTCTTCACTCTGGGCCTGGGCGATGTCGTGCCTCGGGTGGCGGCCGCGAAGGTCCTGGTCGTCACCGAGTCGGGCCTCGGGTTTGCGTTTCTTGCCATCATCATCGGGTACCTGCCGGTCATCTACCAGGCATTCTCCCGGCGCGAAATCGCCATCTCCATGCTGGACGCGCGCGCCGGATCCCCGCCGACGGCGGGCGAGCTGCTGCGCCGGCACCCGATGGGCGCCGATCCCGCCGGTTTGAGCACACTGCTGGGAGAATGGGAGCGCTGGTCGGCGGAAATCCTGGAGAGCCATCTGTCGTATCCGGTGCTGGCCTACTATCGCTCCCAACACGGCAATCAGAGCTGGCTGGCGGCCCTCACGACGGTGCTCGACACCAGCGCGCTCGTCATGGTCACCGGCACGGAGCCCTGCGTGCGGCAGGCGCGGCTGACGTTCGCCATGGCGCGTCACGCGGTGGTGGATCTGGCCCAGGTCTTCAGCGCACCGCGGCCCGACCAGCTCGGCGAACGCCTGAGCGAGCCGGACCTCGTGCGACTCATTCAGCAGCTGGGCGAGGCGGGTTCGCGGCTGGAGGCGCCGGAGACCCGCGCCCGCTTCTCAGAGCTGCGACGCATGTACGAACTCTACATCGCCGCGCTCTCGGAGCATCTTGCCCTGCCATTGCCAGGGTGGTTCCGCCACCCGGTCGTCCCCGACAACTGGGAGGGGGCCCCCTGGAAGCACATCCCCACCGGGTCCCAGCCCCCGGAGCATTTCTGACCCTCGCTCACGCTTCGATCTTGTAGATCTCCCGCCGGCCGCGCTCCACCAGGTCGTGATATCCCTTCATGATCTCCTCGAACTTCTTCTGATCGGCCTCGGAGCCCTGGGGCTTCATCATGTCCTCGAACGCCTGCAGGCTCGGGACCTCCATCTCCGCCACCACGGTCCAGTATTGCTCGGCACAGAAATCGGTCATGATCCGCATTCGCGGCATGCCGAGCTTCTCGCTGAGTTTCGCCATCGCGGTGAATTTTTCCACCATCGGCCGGACCTTGCCCGGCTTGCAGTACATGAGGTCCCGAATGAGAAACATGTGTCCTCCATCTGAGTGCAGTGTGGTTGCAATGATCGTCCTCAATCTTCACCGCGGGGATCGGGCGTCAAGCCTGATGCCCGAATATCTTTCAGTCTCATGCTGCTCCGTCTGAGCGTTCTGGCCCTCCTAATTGCCGCTTCGCCCGCAGCGGGCGCGGGGGCGCAAGGCCTGGCCAACA
>DASYPZ010000314.1:0-5212 GCA_036006105.1 Gemmatimonadales bacterium
TGGGTGAAGGAGAAGGCGTCCCGGTTCGCGATCCAGTCCCCGTCCCACCCGGTGTTCCATCCCTCCACGAGCACGCCCCCGAAGCCGTTCGCGGCGGCAAAATCGATGTATCGCTTCGCGTTGGCGGTAGTCGCGCCGTGCTTCGGCCCCGAGGCCCAGGTCATGGTGTTGATGTGCATTCCCCACCAGATGCCGACGTATTTCATCGGGTGAATCCAGTCGGTGCTGGGCAGGACATTGGGCGGATTGAGATTGAGGCCGAGCAATGCCGGCGCGAGACCGGTGGCCTGATCGGCCAGCTGGATGGTGCGCCAGGGCGTCACGAATGGGGTGTGCCCCCGCACCTTGATCCCGTCCGCCATGGGCGCGAGCGCCGCGCGCAGGGTGCGGCCTTCCATCCGCGGACCGCTCAGAAACATCCGGGCATAGTCCACCAGGTTGGCCTCGTGGATCACCATGAAGGTGCGTCCGTCCGTCGTCTCCATGGTCAGCGGGGTCTGCACGCTGTCCAGGGTACTCACCGGCGCGGAGGAGTAGAGCTCCTCGGAGCGATCCTTGCGCGGCCGGTCTGAGGGAATCCACCAAGCCTTGGCGTTGTCCGCCATGGCGAATTCGGTGAGCTCGTTGGTGATCTCGAACGCGCCCAGGCCCGGCTGCTCGGGGAGCTCGTACCGGAACCCGATGCCATCGTCGAAGGCGCGGACCCGCAGGGTGAAGCGCCGGTTCGGCGCCCCGGTTTCCTCCGCCGAGACGGCCAGCTCGTTGTGGTGGTCCCGGACCCGCGCCACCTCGCCCCAGGGCTGGGTCCACCATTCATCGTGGGAGGCCCGCACCGTGTCGGTGATCCGTAATCCGTCCCGGATCGGCGGCGCTCCCCGAAACTCGAAGCCGAGCAGCGAGGGGAGAATCAGGGTGCGTCCGTCCCGCAACAGGCTGTAGGAGAGCCGGCCCTCACGGACCTCCAGGACCACCTGGTTCCTGCCGTCGGGGGAGGTGACCCGAACCTGCCCGCGGAGGGCTGCGGGAGTCGCGGTGAGCGCCACGGCGAGAAGACAAGGAACCAGCGGGCGGGTACGGCGGATCATGGGTCTCTCCCGGTTCCGGGCAATAGTAGGGCCCAGGATGCCCTCGGGCCAGCGGCGCCCGCCCGGCTTGCGCCCGGGGGACCCGAGGCCGTATCTCAGGAGCAGGAATGCAGCGGATTGTCCTGCCGACCGTTCTCCCGGGAGCACTGCCCGTGCAGCAGATCCAGCTCGGCGCGATCGACTACTCGATCCTGGTCGTGTACTTCGCCTTCGTGCTCGGTATCGGGTGGATCCTGCGCCGATACGTGAAGAGCAGCGAAGACTTCTTCCTCTCGGGCCGCTCCATTCCCACCTGGATCGCCGGGCTCGCCTTCCTTTCGGCCAACCTCGGCGCCCAGGAAGTGATCGGGATGGCGGCCTCGGGCGCCAAGTACGGGATGATGACCAGCCATTTCTACTGGGTCGGGGCGATTCCCGCGATGGTGTTCGTCGGGGTATTCATGATGCCCTTCTACTACGGGTCCCGCGCCCGATCGGTACCGGAGTACCTCCGGCTCCGGTTCGACGAGAAGACCCGGGGCCTCAACGCCATCACCTTCGCGGTGATGACGGTGTTTTCCTCGGGCATCTCGATGTACGCGCTGGCCAAGCTCCTCGAGCTGGTGCTGGGCTGGAACTTCCACGCCAGCGTGGTGCTCTCGGGTGTCATCGTGCTGGCCTACATCTTCCTGGGGGGCCTGACCTCCGCGATCTACAACGAGGTGCTGCAGTTCTTCCTGATCGTCCTCGGTTTCCTGCCCCTGGTGCTGCTGGGGCTCAAGGACGTCGGGGGCTGGAGCGGCCTCAAGGAGAAGCTGGTGCCGGTCGCCACCGGTGCGGGTTACGCCCCGGGCGCCTGGTCCTCGGCGTGGCGGCACCTCGGCGCCGCGAGCGACAACCCCATGGGAGTGGAGTGGTTCGGCATGGCGATGGGGCTCGGGTTCGTGCTCTCGTTCGGATACTGGTGCACCGATTTCCTGGTGATCCAGCGGGCCATGGCGGCCAAGTCCATGAATGCCGCGCGCCGCACCCCGCTCATCGCGGCCCTGCCCAAGATGCTCTTCCCCGCCCTGGTGATCCTGCCCGGCATGATCGCCATCGCGCTGCACAACAGCCGCGGCGGGCTGCTCCCCCTCGGCGCCGACGGCACCCCAAACTACAACCTGGCGGTGCCCGCCCTGCTGGCTCACTACCTGCCTTCGGGCCTCCTGGGGCTCGGCCTCACGGCGCTCATGGCCTCGTTCATGTCCGGCATGGCGGGCAACGTCACCGCGTTCAACACGGTGTGGACCTACGATATCTACCAGTCCTACATCCGGCCGGGACAGACCGATTCGCACTACCTGCGGATGGGACACGTCGCCACGGTAGTCGGTATCGGGCTCAGCGTGGCCGCGGCCTACGCCACGTCGCGCTTCAACAACATCATGGACATGCTCCAACTGGTGTTCGCCTTCGTCAACGCCCCCCTGTTCGCGACCTTCCTGCTGGGAATGTTCTGGCGGCGCTCCACCGGTCACGGGGCGTTCTTCGGGCTGCTGACCGGGACCGCGGCGGCGGCGATTCACCACGGTCTGACCCTGCCGAACGGCGCGGTGCCCGGGCTCAAGGGCGGCTTCCTGGGGACGGTGCTGCACACCTACCCCAGCGAGATGGCGCAGAACTTCTGGACCGCCATCGTGGCCTGGAGCGCCTGCTTCGTCGCCACCATCGCGATCTCGGTGGCCACCCGGCGCAACAAGTCGGACGAGGAATTGACGGGGCTGGTGTACAGCCTGACTCCGCGGGTCGTCGACCATGGCCTGGCCTGGTACAAGCGGCCCGCCACGCTCGGCGCGGTGGTGCTGGGACTCACCCTCGTCCTCAACGTCGTCTTCTGGTGATCCCGATGAATCTCGATTTGCGCCTGCCGATGGGCCTGATGTTCTCGATCTTCGGCGCGATGCTGTCGGTGTACGGGTTCACGTCCGGTCCCGCGATCTACCAGCGTTCGCTCGGGATCAACGTCAACCTCTGGTGGGGCCTGGTCCTCCTGGGATTCGGGCTGCTGATGCTCTTCTTCGCAATGCGGGCTCGCGGCAAAGAGCCCGCGAGCCCCGGCTCCCCGTGAAGCCTTCCGTCCGCCGAGCCCCGTTCGGTGCCATGCCGGACGGTACGCCGGTCGAACTGTTCACCCTGAACAATGGGAACGGAACCCGGGTCGCCATCACGAATTATGGCGGAGCCGTCGTGTCGCTCCAGACCCTGGACCGGGACGGCGTCCTGGGTGACATCGTGCTGGGCATGGACTCGCTCGCCGGGTACCTCGAACAAACCGCGTATCTCGGCGCGATCGTGGGACGCTACGCGAACCGCATCGCCAAGGGACAATTTTCTCTCGACGGAAAGACCTTCCAGCTCCCCGTCAATGAGGGACCCCATCACCTGCACGGTGGAATCCGGGGATTCGACAAGGTGGTCTGGCGGCCGGAACCGTTCACGGATGATCGGGGTCCCGGGCTGACCCTGCGCCACACCAGCCCGGATGGTGACGAGGGATATCCCGGAACGCTGACCGCGATGGTGCGCTACCAGCTGACGGAGGACGACGAGCTGGAGGTGGAGTATGAGGCCGTCACCGACGCGGCCACGCCGGTCAATCTGACCCAGCACAGCTACTTCAATCTGGCCGGCCCCGACAGCGGGGATGTCCTGGGCCACCAGCTCATGATCCGGGCCGACCGGTTCATCCCGGTGGATTCCGGCCTCATTCCCACCGGAACGATCGCGCCGGTGGCCAATACACCGCTCGACTTTCGCAGCGCCGCGGCGATCGGCGCGCGGATCCGCGACGCGGATCCCCAGCTCGAGTATGCCCGCGGCTACGACCACAGCTTCGTGCTCCGGCGCGGCGCTCCCGGGCTGGTCCATGCGGCGCGGGTGACCGATTCCGGCACCGGACGGACCCTCGACGTCTCCACCACCGAGCCCGGCCTGCACTTCTATTCGGGCAACTTCCTCGACGGGCGGCCGTTCGCCCACCGGACGGGATTTTCACTGGAGACCCAGCACTATCCCGACTCACCCAACCACGGGGAGTTCCCTTCCACCATCCTCCGTCCGGGCGAGCGCTACCGGTCCCGGACGGTCTTCGCCTTCGGGGTGCTGCCAGGCGGGAGCGGTCTGTTCCGCTGAGTCCGGGTCAGGGCCGGCCGAAGCCGAGCCAGACCCGTTCGATCTCCACCCCGTATCCTCCCGCCGTCGCCTTGATCCCTTGCTCTCCGCGCAGCGAGATCTGCAGCCGTTCCACGCGGTCGAGCCGGGGCCGGTCGCCGGCGCCGCCGCGGCCCGATGCCGGGCCCACCCAGTAGCTCCATTCGCCAGGGAAACCCTGCGGCAGCAGGACGCCTCGTCCCGCGGTGAACGCCGACAGCGGCAGCGAGCGATCGCTCCAGCTGCTGTCCACCGGGACCGCCGCGGTCCAGCTGGTGCCGTCGTCTTCCATCAGGGTGAGATGCAGCAGCTGTCGCGCACCGAGGCCGCGGAGCCGGAGGTGTACCGAATCGGCCCTGGCCATCGATTCCTTCCGGGCCGCGATCCGGTCCGCGATGACCAGCGACGCCGTGTAGTCGGGCGGACTCCAGCCGCTCCCGTCCACCGGCAGCTCCAGGTGGAAGAGGGCCTGTCCCGTGGCGCCCGATACGCCGAGCCGGAAGAGACCTCGTCGTCCGGCATCGCCGATCCGGGTGAAGGTCAGCCGCGCGGCGTCGCTGCGCGGAGCGAACAACGTGAGCGGCGTCGCCGGTCCGACCACGTCGAGCTTCCACGAGTCGCCGCCATAGTAGTCCCAATCCCAGGGCCGCCGTGGAATACCGCCGGGATAGGTGGTCGGAACTCCGCCGCGGTACGTGGCGATCACGAATTCCGCCGGGCCCTCCCGCAGATCTGCCGCCGGCACCGACGCGGCATACTCGTATCCGCTCGCCGGGTGCATCGTGTATCCGCGATAGAAGCCCGCCGCGGTGGGCCGCAGGAAGAGCACCACCGAGTCGGGAGGCATTTGGTCCACGATGCGGGCCCGGAGCTCGGCGGCGTGGCCGGCCGGGTACGTCGGCGCCGCGAGCGGCTCCACGACGAGGGCCAGCGAATCCGGAGGCGGCGCGTGGTAT
>DASYPZ010000315.1:0-3452 GCA_036006105.1 Gemmatimonadales bacterium
GAGGGCCTGCCTCAACGCCAGCATCTCGGCGTGCGCGGTGGGGTCGCGGCGGACCACCGTTTCGTTGTGGGCCGAGCCGAGCCGGCGCTCACCCCGAAACAGCACCGCTCCCACCGGCACCTCCCCCGTCCTGGCCCCCTGCTCCGCCAGGACCAGCGCGGCACGCATGCCCGCCAGGTCCTGCGCCGACACCGGCGTGCTACGCACTCTTGGCCGGCGCGGCCGGCTGCCGCTTGAAGACCAGATGGTCGCCATCCCGTGCGGCGAGAATGGTGTCGCCGGGAAGGTATCCGCCCTCGAGAAGCGTCATCGCCACCGGATTCTGGACCAGCCGCTGGATCACCCGCTTCAGGGGACGCGCGCCGTAGACCGGATCGTACCCCTTCTCCGCAATGAAGGCCCTGGCCTCCGGCGTCAGCGTCAGCACCAGCTGTTTTTCGGCCAGCAGCCGGTCGAGTCTGGCGACCTGGAGATCCACGATCCGGTCGAGGTCTTCGCGCGAGAGCGGCCGGAAGACCACGACATCGTCCACGCGGTTCAGGAATTCGGGACGGAAGTGGGTGCGCAGCTCGCCGCGAACCCGCTCCTCGACCAACTCCCATGCCGAGCCATCCGTGGCGGCGCCGGCCTCGACGATGATGTGGCTGCCCAGGTTCGAGGTCATGATCAGCACCGTGTTCCGGAAGTCGACCATCCGGCCCTGGCTGTCGGTGAGCCGGCCATCGTCGAGGATCTGGAGCAGCACGTTGAACACATCGGGATGGGCCTTTTCGATCTCGTCGAAGAGGACCACGCTGTAGGGACGCCGCCGCACCGCTTCGGTGAGCTGGCCGCCTTCCTCATACCCCACATAACCCGGCGGCGCCCCGATCATCCGGGAGACCGAGTGCTTTTCCATGTATTCCGACATGTCGAGCCGTACCATGGCCCGCTCGTCATCGAACAGAAACTCGGCCAGCGCGCGGGCGGTTTCGGTCTTCCCGACGCCCGTGGGCCCCAGGAAGATGAAGGAGCCGGTGGGCCGGTTCGGATCCTGGAGTCCCGCGCGGCTCCGCCGCACCGCGTTGGCCACCGCCGCCGCGGCTTCTCCCTGGCCCACCACCCGTCGCCCCAGCTCCGCCTCGAGGCGGGTCAGCCGCTCCCGGTCAGATTCCAGCATCTTGGACACCGGAATCCCGGTCCACTTGGCCACGATTTCCGCAATGTCCTCGGCGTCCACTTCTTCCTTCAGATACTTGGCCTGCTTCTGCACCGTCGCGAGGCGGGCCTCCTCCTCGGCGATGGACTTGTCGAGCTGGGGAATCTTCCCGTAGCGCAGCTCGGCGGCCTTCTGGAGGTCGCCTTTGCGCGTGGCCTGGTCGATCTCCTGTTTCACCGATTCGATCTCGGCCTTCATCGCCTGGAGCTTGTGGATGGCGCTCTTCTCGGCCTGCCACTGCGCCTTCATCCCTCCGGATTTTTCCTTGAGCTCGGAGATCTCCTGCTGCACTACCTTGAGCCGCTCCTTGCCCGCCTTGTCCTTCTCCTTGAGCAGGGCCTGGCGCTGAATCTCCAGCTGGATGATGCGCCGTTCCACCTCGTCGATTTCGAGGGGCAGGGAGTCGATCTCGATCCGGAGCCGGCTGGCCGCCTCGTCCACGAGATCGATGGCCTTGTCGGGGAGGAATCGGTCCCCGATGTAGCGATCGGAGAGCTGCGCGGCCGCGATGAGCGCGTTGTCGGTGATCCGGACGCCGTGATGCACCTCGTAGCGCTCCTTCAGGCCCCGCAGAATGGCGATGGTGTCCTCGACGCTGGGCGCGCCCACCAGCACCGGCTGAAAGCGCCGTTCCAGCGCCGGATCCTTCTCGACGTGTTTGCGGTATTCGTCCAGGGTGGTGGCACCCACCACGTGCAGCTCTCCCCGGGCCAGGGCCGGCTTCAGCATGTTGCTGGCATCCACCGCACCCTCCGCGGCGCCGGCGCCCACGATGGTGTGCAGCTCGTCGATGAAGACGATGAAGCGGCCTTCGGCCTCGGTCAGCTCCTTGACCACCGCCTTGAGGCGCTCCTCGAATTCCCCCCGGTATTTCGCGCCGGCCAGCAGCAGCCCGATGTCCAGCGCGATGATCTCCTTGTCGCGCAGCGACTCGGGCACGTCCCCATTGACGATCCGCTGGGCCAGGCCCTCGACGATGGCGGTCTTGCCCACGCCGGGCTCACCGATCAGGACCGGATTGTTCTTGGTCCGGCGGGACAGCACCTGCATCACCCGGCGAACCTCCTCGTCCCGGCCGATCACCGGGTCGAGCTTTCCGTTGCGGGCCTGGTCAGTCAGGTTCCGGGTAAAGCGCTCCAGCGACTGGTACTTCTCCTCGGGGGACTGGTCGGTGACCCGGTGGGAGCCCCGCACCGCCTCGAGGGCAGTCCGAAGATCGGTCCCGGTCAAACCCAGCCCCGACAGCAGCGCCCGGGCGGTGGTGCCCTTCTCCTCCACCAGCGCGATCATCAGGTGCTCGGTGGAGACGTACGCGTCCCCCAGGTCCTTGGCCTCCTTCTCGGCCCGGTCGAAGACCTTGTTGATTTCGCGGCTGTAGCTGGGCTCGCCACCCCCGCCCTCCTGGGTGGGGAACTTGGCGATCTCCCGGTCGGTCGACTCCCGCAAGGCCGTGACGTTGACACCCGCCTTCTGGAGAACCGGCTGGATCACCCCTTCGTCCTGGTTCAGCAGGGCCATGAAGAGGTGGGCGTCGTTGACGACCGGGTTGCCCCGGGCGCCGGCGAGCTGCGCCGCGTCCCGGAAGGCCTCCTGGGCTTTGAGCGTGAGTCGGTCTGGACGAATCATCGGAACGGTCCTCCCCCAAATATGAGCCTCAAGCTGCCGAGGATCTGACGCCTCAGGAAGCCCCGCAGCCGCGTTTGTCTGTCGAAACCGGTCAGGTGTTGGGCAACCGACGTACCTCCAAAATGCGCCTAATTGGCAGGTACTGGAATCCTACGCCAGCACCCTGGTGTCTCCGATTCGGCGGGTGATTCCGGTGCGGTCAGCCCACTCCAAAAGGGGGATCAAGTACTTTCTCGATAGCCCAAGTTTGTCCCTAAGCGCTTGCGGCGTAATCGGCTTATCTACAGCGAGTTCGCGCAGTGCATCTCGAAAGAGATTCAAAGAGGACTTGGAATAATACCTGTCATTTTCGACCGCGATTACCCTGCCCTGCTGGGCCGCAAATCGAAGGCTCGGCAGCAGGTCGGATCCGCCCAACTCCGCCTCCAGGTCCGCCACCGTCGGGGGGCTGAGACCGGCCCCTTCCAGTCTGGCGAGCGCCCGCTCCAGCAGGGCTTCCCCGGAGGCGAGCTGGGGCACAAAGCCCGGGATACCGACCACCCCCTCCGAGAGGACCAACTCCCCGCGTCGGAGGAGTCCATCGAGTACGGCCTCGGTCACCTCGGGGGGGCCCTTGAGGGACCGGCGG
>DASYPZ010000316.1:0-2191 GCA_036006105.1 Gemmatimonadales bacterium
GCGTCCGCCCGGGGTGCCTTTCTCGGGCTGAGTCTCGCCCATGGACGACCGGAGCTCGCTCGGGCGGTGCTGGAGGGCGTGGCCTTTGCCCTCCGCGATTCGCTCGCCATCCTCGGGGAGCTGGGCGTGTTGCCGGCTCACGTGCTCTTGACCGGCGGCGGCGCGCGCAGCCCCTTCGTCCGTCGGCTGCAAGCCGAGGTGTATGGATTGCCGGTCCGGACGGTAAACCGCGAGGAGGGGCCGGCCTATGGCGCGGCGTTGCTGGCCGCCGTGGGCGCGGGTGTCTTTCCGGACCTCGCGGCCGCGACCAGGGCCACGCTCTCACGGGGCGAGGAGGAAGTGCCCGATCCCGCTGCCCATCACGGCTACGAGCCGATCTATCAGCGCTTCCGCGCCGCCTATCCGGCGGCGCGTTCCGACGGGCCGGGCATCCCATGAGCCGGATGCGCCGCCTGCTCGCCTCGCAGGAGACCGGGCTGGTGATCGTGGTGGGGCTGGTGACCCTGGCGCTCGCCCTCCTGGCCGGCTCCCACCCCGACCGCCAGACCGGCGCGCTGGTCAACAACTTCTGGAACTCGCACACCCTGATCCAGACCGCCACCGATGCGAGCTTCTTCGCGATCATGGCGATCGGCGCCACGGTAGTGATCATTTCCGGCGGCATCGACCTGTCGGTGGGCTCGATCTACGCCCTGGCGGGAGTGAGCATGGCGCTGCTGCTTCGCGCCGCGGGGCCGCTGCCACCCTTCCAAACGATCCTCTTCGGTCTGGTCGTCTGCCTCGGCGTCGGCCTGCTCGCGGGGCTGTTCAACGGGGTCCTGATCACCGGGCTCAAGGTGCATCCGTTCATCATCACCCTGGGTACCATGTGGATGTTGCGCGGCGTGGCCTTCGTGGCCAGCAAGGCGGAGAGCATTCTGGTGCCGGAGCATCTCACCAGGGTCGCCAAGGCATCCCTGGGATTGCCGGAAGGTCTCTATCCGGTTCCGATGCTCGCGATGCTCGCGATTGCCGCGGTCGGCACCGTGTACCTCAAGAAGACCGTCATGGGGCGCCATGTCTTTGCCTTCGGCGGCAATCTGGAGGCGAGCCGGTATGCCGGGCTGCCGCTCCGTCGCATCCAGATCGGGGTCTTCGCCGTCTCCGGCCTGCTGGCCGGCCTGGCGGCGTTCCTCGGCGCCAGCTTCTACGGCTCGGCGTCCTCGGGCGACGCGCAGGGATACGAGCTCTATGTCATCGCGTCGGCGGTGGTGGGTGGCGCCAGCCTGCTGGGCGGAAAGGGGAGCGCCATGGGTGCGTTGCTGGGCGCGCTCCTCATCGTCCTCATACGGCAGTCGATCCGGACCCTGCACTTCGACCAGAACAACGAGTGGATCGTGATCGGCTGCGCCATCATCGGTGCTGTGGTCGTCGATCAGTGGAGCACCCGGCTGGCCGCACGGCGGCTGTCGGGCCGGGCCGGCCCCGCCGGTAACCTGCAGAACCCTTAGCGGAAGAGGCACTCCCATGCGGGCATTCGCGAATACGCTGGCGATGGCAACGATGCTTTCGGTGGTGGGGTGCGGCAAGACGCCCGACGCCAAGCCGGCAACTCAGGCCGAGGCGGGCAAGAAGTTCACCATCGCGATGATTGCCAAGAGCTCGACCAATCCGGTATTCCTGGCTTCGCGGACCGGCGCGGAAGCGGCCGCCAAGCAGCTCTCCGATTCGCTGCACATCGCCGTGGAAGTCGTGTGGCTGACGCCGCCGCAGGAGGACGGCCAGATCCAGGCCCAGCGAATCCAGCAGGCGGTGAACGACGGCGCCAATGCCATCCTGATTTCCTGCAGCGATGCGGGCAAGGTCACCGGCGCCATCAACGACGCGGTGGACCGGGGCGTGCCGGTCATGACCTTCGACAGCGACGCGCCCCAGTCGAAGCGCTTTGCCTTCTATGGCGTGGATGACGCGAAAACGGGGGCCCAGGTCATGTCGGAGCTGGCCAAGCTCCTGAATGGCAAGGGCAAGGTCGCGATCCTGGCCGGCAACCAGAATGCGCCGAACCTGCAGCACCGGGTCCAGGGTGCCAAGGACGAGGCGGCCAAGTATCCCGGTATTTCGATCGCGGGCGTGTTCAATCACATCGAGACGCCGCAGGATGCCGCCGCGGAGGTGATTCGGGCCGGCAACGCCTATCCCGACATCTCGGGCT
>DASYPZ010000317.1:0-10776 GCA_036006105.1 Gemmatimonadales bacterium
GGGCGATGGACTCCCTCCCCGGTCGCACCGAGCTGCTCGACGAGGCGCTGGGCAAAGCGGGTCAGCTCGTCCACGCGTCAGCCTCCAAAGGGAACCGGCAGCGCATCGAGGTCGTGGGGAAATCGTTCTCCCCGTCCCAATCGTTCTTCCAGCGAGAGGAACGCGCCATCCGGATCATAGTCGGGATAGAGACCCGCTGCCCGTTTCCGATCCAGCCACGCGGTGAAGCCCGACGCGACGAACCCGTCCGAGGTTTCCTGCGCCTTGGCGGCCCGAACCGCCAGGTCGTTGGCGTACTCGTTCTTGGGGTGGCCGTTGTGGCCGCGCACCCAGGCCAGCTGCGTGTCATGGAGTGCCAGCGACTGGGACAGCGCCCGCCAGAGCTCCACATTCTCGAGCGCGCCCGCTTTGCGCTTCCAGTCCTTGGCGATCCATCCCGGCAGCCACTCCCGAACGCCCTTGACCAGATACTCCGAGTCGGACACGATGAGCACCCGGAGACGGATGCCCTTTCCGGCCAGGATCTGGAGCACGCCGATCGCGCCGGCGAGGGCCATCCGATTGTTGGTGGTGTCGGGAGCGTGAATGAAGAAATCCCGGCGGACCAGCCCGCGCGGGGTGCGGGCCTCGATCACTCCGCCGGCACCACCGGGCGTCGCGCCTTCCCGTCCGTTGCCGAGACAGCTCTCGTCCAGGTGCACGACGGCGCGAGCGCTCACGGCAGCACCTGGAAGTCATCCAGGTCGTGGAGCTCGAACCGCAGCTCTTCACCGGTCATGGGCAGCACGCCGATCAGCGTCTCGCTGGGCGCCGTCGCCAGGATACGCCGGGCCACCACGACGTACTCGGTTCCCCGGCGCATGAGCATGACCCGGCGGCCCAGCCGGGTGGCGTGCTCGAGCTGCTCCATGCGTTGCGGGGTCCAGCGCACCGTTCCCATTCCGTTTCCGCTTCCGTTACTGTTCCGCGCCGCGCACGACGGACAACCCGTTGGCCTGGGGGAGGATTTCCCCGACGACCGCGGCGGCGAGGGTCCCCTCGGCCTCGAGTCCCGAGAGCAGCGCCGCGAGCCGGCCCGGCGCCACGGCGAGCAGCAGACCGCCCGAGGTCTGGGCGTCGGTGCAAATGAATCGCTCGGCCGCAGTGAGCTCCGGCGCCCAGGCGGCCGGTGCGGCCTCGAGATTCCGCTGGGTGCCGCCGGGGACGCATCCCCCTGCGGCCAGCTCGAGTGCTCCGTCCAGGACCGGAAGCCGAGCCGCTTCGATGCGGGCGCCCACGCCGCTGGCGGCGAGAATGTTGCCGAGGTGACCGAGCAAGCCGAATCCGGTGACGTCGGTGGCACAGCGAACGCCGGCTGTGGCCGCGGCCCGGGCCGCACCGTCGTTCAGCGCCGTCATGCTGGCCACGGCCGCGGCAAGCCCGGCTTCGTCGCGCAGATTCCGCTTGAGGGCGGTGGTCAGGATGCCGGTGCCCAGCGGCTTGGTGAGCACCAGCCGGTCGCCGGGGCGCGCGGCGGCGTTGGTGAACATCCGGTCGGGGTGCACCTCGCCCACCACCGCGAGGCCGAACTTGGGCTCGGGATCGTCGATGGAGTGGCCGCCCAGCATCAGGCATCCCGCCTGCCTGGTGATCTCGGCCGCACCGCGTAATACCTCACCCAGCACCTCGAACGGTACAATACCGCGAGGCCAGCCGACGAGGTTGAGGGCAAAGAGCGGCCGGCCGCCCATCGCATAGACATCCGAGAGGGCGTTGGCCGCCGCGATCGCGCCCCAGGCCGCCGGATCGTCCACGATCGGGGTGAAGAAGTCCACGGTGACGACGAGCGCCCGATCCGCCGACAGCCGGTAGACCGCGGCATCATCCCGCGTCGCGGCGTCCACCAGGACATTGGCGTCCTGAATCGCGGGCAGGTGCCTGAGCACCTCCGACAGATCGTTGCTGCCGAGTTTGCACCCGCACCCCGCGGCATGGGAGAGAGAGGTCAGCCTGATGCTGGTCATGAGCAGTGGAGGCAAAGGATGACCGGGGTTCTCGCTCTGGGGACCGCCCTGGTGCTGGGCTTCCTGCACGCGCTGGAAGTCGACCACATGGTGGCGGTCACCGCGTTTGTCAGCCGGCGTCCGACCGTGCCCGCCGCGCTGGCCTTCAGCCTCCGCTGGGGGCTGGGCCACTCCCTGGCGGTCTTCGCGGTTGGGGCCATCCTCCTCGCCACCGGCTTCAGCTGGCCGCCTTCGCTTTCGGGCGTCCTGGAAGGGGCGGTCGGCGCGGCGCTCGTGGCGGTGGGGGTCTGGTCGCTTCGCACAGCCCGGAACTTACACTCGCACCTGCCGGTGGAGCATGGCATGCACCGCCATGGAATCACCTCGGTCGGCCTGCTGCACGGGCTGGCGGGAACCAGCGCCGTCGTGGCCCTGATCCCGGTAACCCTGCTCCACGACTCCGGCCTGGGCCTGGCCTACCTGGCGATCTTCGGAGTGGGGGTCACTGCCGGCATGATCGTGTTCTCGGTCGTGGCGGCGGTGGCCATGGGTCGGGCGGGGGGTGATTCGGAGGTTTGGAGCAAGAGGATCGCCGCCGGCGCCGGGCTCGGGAGCATGGGGGTGGGTCTCTGGTGGGTCGGACGTGTGGTGTTCGGGGGGTAAAATCGTCATATAGGCCAACCGCTCAGTTCTGAGACGTTCTCCCCCCCGGAGGGTACCATGAAGCGGCAGTCGCTGTTCCCCCTGGCTGGGACCATTCTGGTCCTGGCCGCGTGCAGCTCGTACACGGATCCAGGCTCGCAGACCAGCAACACCCCGCCCCCGCCGACGGGTACGCCGGCACAGGCCGTCACCGTGGAGGTCCGCAGTAACTATTACAACCCCTCCAATCCGTTGATCGCCGCTGGTGGAACCGTCACCTGGGACTGGATCGATTCGGGCCACAGCGTGACATCGGACGGGACGCCGTCATTTGCTCCCAACGCCCCGGTGAGCAACGCGCCCCACACCCTCGGTCCGATCATCTTCGCCACCGTGGGGACCTACAGCTTCCACTGTACCGTGCATGGCGTGGCGGGAGTCTACGGTAGCGGCACCATGACCGGCGCGGTGTTCGTCCAGTAGAAAACATGAGGAGGCGCCTCGAGATCAGCTTCGAGGCGCCTCCTCCGACGTGACCGAACCGCTTTTTATCGCCGCTTCTTGGCCTTCTTGCTCGCCTTCTTCCGGGCGGGGGCCCTCTTCTTGGCCGCCTTTCGTGCCGGTTTTCTGGCCGCCATCTTCCGCGCCGGCTTTCTGACCGCCTTCTTCTTGGCCGCCTTCTTCTTGGCGGGCTTTTTCTTAGCCGCCTTCTTGACCGGCTTCCTGGCCGCCGCTTTCTTGGCCGGCTTCTTCATGGCCGGCTTGGCCGCCGCCGGCTTGGACGCGGGCGCCGCGGCCGGCCTGGGCGGAGCCGGAGCCGCTGGCGCCGGAGCCGGTTTCATCACCGGAGGGGGCGGCGGGGGGGGAGGCGGTGGAGGGGGTGTGGGTGCAGGAGTGGAAGGCATGGGATCCATCCATCCTGATCCGGACCAACCCATTTCCGATTCCTGAAACGCGGCCATGCTTGCTTCCTCCGGCTGCTCGGTTGCGGCAGGCCCCGCCGCAAAGGGGGCAGGCGCCACGGCGCCTTCGCTGATTGCCTGATATATCTTGCACAACTTCCGCTCATCTGCAAGCCGGAGATTTCCGCGATGCAGGCGCTGGCCCTCAAGCAACATGGCGGGATCCCGAGCCTGGAGCTCCTGGACCTTCCCGCCCCGGTAATCGCCGCACCCGATGACGTATTGATCCGGGTCCGCTCCGCGGCGATCAACCACCTCGATCTCTTCCTGACCGAGGGGGTCAAGGGCATCCGGGTCAGCTTCCCCCACATCGTCGGCACCGATGGGGCCGGGGTCGTCGAGGGGGTCGGCACCGGGGTGAAAACCGTTCGTCCCGGCGACCGGGTGGCCATTAACCCGGGAATCTCCTGCGGCCACTGCCCGAGCTGCCGGTCCGACGAGGAACCCCTGTGCCGAAGCTACCAGATTCTGGGCGAACATCGACCGGGCACGGCCGCCGAGCTGGTTGTTGTTCCAGAACGCAACGTAGCGAGGATCTCGGATGAGATGCCGTGGGATGTCGCGGCAGCCTTCCCTCTGTCCACCCTCACGGCGTGGCGGATGCTGGTGACCCGGGCCCGGGTGGCGCCCGGAGAGAAGGTACTCATCTGGGGGATTGGCGGTGGAGTCTCCCTGGCCGCCCTTCAGATCGCCCATCACCTCGGCGCCACGGCTCTGGTGACCAGCTCGGCCGAACGAAAACTGACCAAGGCCCGGGAGCTGGGCGCGTCCGTCACCTTCAATCACACCGACCAGACGCCGGATGATATTGCGCGCGAGGTCCGGAAGCTCACCGACGGCGGGGTCGACGTGGTGGTGGATTCCGTGGGTGAAAAGACCTGGGATGCCTCCCTCAAGGCGCTCCGGCCCGGCGGCCGGCTGGTGACCTGCGGGGCGACCTCCGGTCCGATGGTGTCGCTCGACATCCGGCGACTCTTCTGGTTCCAGTGGAGCATCCTGGGATCGACGATGGGGTCGCACGCAGAATTCGCCCGGGTGATGGAGCTGGGCAACGCGGGAAATCTCTGGCCGGTCGTGGATTCGGTGGTTCCGCTCGCGCGGGGCGCCGCGGCCTATGAGCGAATGGCGCGAGGCGACCAACTAGGCAAACTCGTAATCGAGGTCTCTCGGTGAACGAACTCTGGCAGCGGTTATCCATGGGCAGCAATCAGATCCTGCAGGTCCTGCCGTCGATTCTCTTTGCGATCGCCATCCTGATGGCGGGGTATCTGGTGGCCCGGCTCATCGAACGGTGGACCGACGCCCTGCTCAAGCGGCTGAACTTCAACAAGATGGCCGAGGCGGGAGGCCTCTCCGAGGCGATGGAGCGGAGCGGCACCCGGCTCGACCCGATCCACGCCGTGGGCAAGATGCTGTTCTGGCTGGTGATGCTGGTGGTGATCCTGCTCGCCAGCCGGGCCCTGGGGCTCGAAAGCATCAACACGATGTTCGGCACCATGCTCTCCTACATCCCGACGCTCATCGCCGCGATCGTGATCGTGATTCTGGGAATGATCGTGGGAGAGTTCGTGCGGGCCATCGTGCTGGCCTCGGCGGGAGGAGTGGAGGGCGTACCGATGCTGGCCAAGGTGTCCAAGGCCGCGGTCGTGGTGATCGCCGTCTTCATGGCGCTGACCCAGCTCGGCGTGGCGGAGGAGCTGGTCACCGCGGCCTTTACGCTCATCCTGGGGGCCATCGCGCTGGCGACGGGGCTGGCCTTCGGCCTGGGCAACCGGGATCTGGCGGGCGAGATCACCCGGCGCTGGTACGACGAGGGAAGAGCCCGGCGGGAACGGGCCCGGCAATCGGCCCAGGCTCGGGAGTCGTCCAGCGAGGACGACGGCGCCTAGGGCTTGCTCCGGACGATCACCCCGGCCGATTCGAGCGCGGCCAGGTAGTCGGCGACCAGCTCCATCGGCACCGGACCGTAGATGGCGGAAACGGCGTCGCGGATATCCCGGGCGGTGCGCTTTCCCGAGACCAGGTTGAGCACTTCGTAGGCGTATTCGCTCCCGCCGGCCCGTTGCCCCTGGAAGCTCAGCAGTTTGAGGGACGCGGCGCGCTCGGCGCCCAGCTTGTCCGCCAGATAGTCGCTTCCGAAGACCACCATCGGCCCCTTCACATCGGGATTCCGGTCCAGGATAGCTCCAGCCGGCACCGGAGGCTGCGCCGCGCTGGACTGCCCGGCAGTGAGACGCTGCAGTCCGTCGATGAAGCCGCGCCCCTCCACCGTCGGCGCCGGGGCAAACCCCGCGAACGCTTCCGCCGAAGCAACCACCGCGCGCTCCGCCTCGAAGTGAAATCGAGTGAGCCCGGCGGCCTCAGCGGAACCGAGGGCGGCGCGGCGCTCGAGCATCACGGCGGTGCGGTGCAGCGCCGCCTGCCGCAACAGGGCGAGCAGCGGCTCCGCGCCGCTGGAGCGCAGGGTGGCGAGATAGTACCCGCTGGCGGCCCCGATGAACGCGGCCCGCTCGAGTTTGGTTGGATCGATGTTGGCCGGCGTATCGAGGTTGGTATGGATGTACCGGTCGGGCCAGTCGTTGAGATAGATCGCCGGAATCCGGTAGGACCCGTCGGTATACACCTCGTGGTCGCTCCCCATGGTGAAGTCGGCGAAGTCGGCCTGGAGCGCCTCCTTTCCACCCTCGGGAGACACCAGCGGAAAGCGGGCTTGGCCGGTACCGGCAAACTCCGCCGATTCGCGGTTCACCAGCTCACCAAATGCCGCTCCCACATCGTACACGAACGAGGGCAGGCTGCCGGGTCCGCGAGTGACGTGGAAGATCGCCTTGGTTTCCGGGCCGCCACCCACCATGTCCATGTGAATCACGGCCTTGATCCGTCCGGCCAGCTCCGGGCGGCCGTTGAGCAGCGCCAGGGTGCCTTCCACCTCGGGGGGCCAGATGAACCGGAGGGTGCGCGCCGGCCGAGCCAGACGACCGTCCGCGATCAGCCGGGCCAGGGTGCGAGCCGCTTCGAGGATTGCCACGCAGCCGCTGGCGTTGTCGTTGGCACCGGGCCGCTGATGATCGAGATGGCAGCTGAAGGCGATTTCCTGATTCGCGAGCACCGGATCGCCGCCGGGAATCGTGGCGGTCACCACCTCGTACGAGCCGGGGTGCTGGCCCGCGACGACCTTCGCATCGAGGCGGATCTGCTCCCCAGCGGCCAGGCGCTGCCGCAGCGCCCTCCCCTCCGCCAGCGAGACCATGAAGCCGAAGGTGGGAGTGGCGGAGAAGCTGTCGAGGTGACCCCATCGCACCAGGTTCGCGTTCTCGCCCCGCCAGGCGGTGGGCTGGTTGAGAGCATAGCTCACGATGCCGGCCGCCCCGAACCGGTCCACCGCCAGGTGCTGCACCGCGCCAGGCTGTTGCGCCGCGAGCACCAGCTTGCCGCGCACCTCCTTGCCGGCGTAATCGCTCTCCGAGGTTCCGTCTCCCACATCGATCAGGTCCGCGGTGGCCTGACCCGTCTCGCTGTCTTCCGCGAGCGAGACCGGCATGGCGTCCCAGCTCCCCAGCCGGACGGCGCGGACCCAGCCGGCTCCGCTCTTCCGGAGCTCCCAGAGCTCGGCGAAGTCCGCATCCCACGGCTGCCGGGATCGTTGGGTGCCGTAGTAGCGTTTTCCGTCGGCGGGAAAGGACTCGATGCGGGCGTCCTTGAGCCCGTACGCGAGCAGACGATCCACGATAAATGCGCCGGCGGCGTGCCACCCTCGAGAGCCCCGGGACCGGTGCTGGCCGGCGATGAATTCCAGGTTGCGTTTGGCAGTCTCCCCCGCGA
Organism: Gemmatimonadales bacterium; assembly: GCA_036006105.1. Lineage (GTDB taxonomy): Bacteria > Gemmatimonadota > Gemmatimonadetes > Gemmatimonadales > GWC2-71-9 > JABFSM01. Next base: position 7,409 of record DASYPZ010000317.1, read on the forward strand.
GCTCGTTGGCGAGGGCCGCGATGACCGAGTCCGGTAACAGCTGAGACGCGGAGGACGCGGATTGCGCGGAGAGCTCCGTCCTATGGAATGCACCCAGCAGCAAGACGACCAGGACGGCCGAGGGTTTCCTCACGGCTTGGCCGGCGGCGGGGGCGGCGCGGGAATCCGGATCTGCATCAGCCGGACTCCGCGCTCGAATTGCTGCGCGACCAGGATATTCTCGGCGCCTACGGCGATGAGCCGGGCCTCTCCCTTGAGGCGGAGGACCCGCTTCAGGTTGCCCTGGCGGTCGAGCACCTGGATCCGGCGCACCGAGTCGAGGGCGGGTTTGCTTTTTTCCAGCCAGATACCGTCGGAGGCCATGAACGCCGCGACGAATGGGGTGTGGATCAGGGCCCAGGGAAGATCGGTTTCCTTGGGGCGCACCTCGGCGGGAAAACCCTGGAGGAATCGATTGCGATCGGCCTGGGTCACCTCGTACACCGGATCGGGTAGCTCGGGGCCGTGGACCACCTTGCCCGAGGGATCGCGCACGTCGATCTGATTGTGGAGCAGCCGCGCGATCCAGACGGTGCCGTCGGGCCAGACTCCCCAGAGGTCCATCCCGCTGAAGATCATCCGCTCGAAGCGCTGGGACGGTTGTCCGGGCCGCATTTCCTTGAGGTCGAGCGGCGCCAGCCGGGCCAGGGTATCGAACCGGGAGATGTCCCGCGGGGCCCGCACGATGGCCGCCGAGTCGCGGTTGCCGCTCCCATCCCGCTTGGGCAGGGGCGCGACCTCGAAGTAGAGCTGCCCCGCCCCGTCACGCGCCTTGGGCGAGCTGCCCCGCAGCGCGTCGGGCACCGGAATCGAATCCACCAGCTTGCCATCCCCGGTCCAGACGGTGGTGCGCCGTTTTCCCCAGTCCGATACGTAGATGGTGTCGGCGAAGGCGAACACCGCCGAGGGATGGATGTAGGCCTTCTGCTTCACCCCACCCAACGGCGCCATCAGCTTTCGGGAAAAGTCCGCGATCACGGCGGCGTCGAAGTCGCTCGACACCACCACCCAGCGTCCGGCGCCGAGGGCCGCAGCCTGGGGAAAATTGCCCCAGGCGGCTTCGAGGGTATCAGAGGGGAAGGCGAGGTCTTCCTCCGGCGGGGCGACCGCCGGCTCCGGACCGCAGGCCAGCGCAAACAGGACCGATATAACGGACAGGGCGGACCCCCCGGTTCGCTGGAGGCCCGCCCTGGTTCCGCGCCAACGGCCCAGCCTCACGGCGCGGGAATCTCCGCGGTGCCGGGCGTGATCTTGTCCAGGCCGATCCGGGCCAGCTCGCCGTTGACTCCGGCGAGGCCGCCGCCAAGCAGATCGGCGAGGCGCTTCAGCTGGACGTCCAGCTGGCCGGAGAGAATGCGATAGACCTCCAGCGTCTGCGCGGTCGGCCTGGCTTCCGCGCCATCGGCGACATTCCCCAGACCGGAGAGCTGGTCGTTGAGCCGGATCGGATAGTTGAGCGGATCCTGGCCGCTCCGGTTCTTGACCTGATAGAGCGTCTCTTCGACGCTGGACAGCTGCGCCTCCAGGGGAGCGGCGAGCTTGTCGAACGCCGCACCGCGGTTCCCGGCCCGGGCGCGCCGCTCCGCCAGCTGGGCTTTCACGTTCCGGATGGTGCGAACCGCGTTGTTGGCCTCCGAGGTCCGGTCCCGCACCTGGGTTAGGAAGGCGTACTGGGCATCGAGATCGGCCTGGGAGGTGGCGGTCCGCGGATCCCGCAGGATGTTGAAGGTCTCGGTCTCCGACTTTCCACCCGCGGTCACCCGGACACTGTAGGTGCCCGGCGGCACCGTCGGACCGGCGGTCCCGCCGGCCCAGGTGATCATGCCGGTGAACCCGACCGCGTCGGCGGAGCGCAGATTCCAGTTGAAGCGATTCATCCCCGCCTTGTTCGGCGCCCGCGGCGGCGGCTGGTACCGGAAGCCCTCCAGCCGGGGAGGATCGGCCGGCGGGTCCAGCCGCACCGAGCCGGAGAGCACGCCGAGGCGGCCCAGGCTGTCGGTGGCCAGACGATTCAGGGAGTCCAGCGAGGCCTTCCGGCTCACACCCCGCAGGCTGTCGACGCGGGCGACCGAGTCCTGGTCGCTGCTGAAGGAACGAATCACGGCCCCCTTCGCATCCAGGAAGTCGATGGTGACTTTCTGGTTGGCCTGCTTCAGCCAGTATTGCACCGAGGCGCCGTCCCAGCCAAAGCTCCCGCCGCCGAAGAAGAAACCGGGAACGATGCGGTAGGCGTCGCGCGGCTTGAACAGGTGAACGTCCTGCTGCAGCTGATCGGGCGCAAGTTGCCGCAGCACCGACAGATCGTCCAGGATCCAGAAGCCGCGGCCGTGAGTCGCCGCGATCAGATCACCCTCCTTGATGGCCAGGTCGTGGACCGGCACGGGCGGAAGATTCTGCTGCAACCGCTGCCAGTTGGACCCGTCGTCGAACGACACCCACACTCCGCGCTCGGTGCCGGCGAACAGCATGCCCTTGCGAACCGGATCGGCGCGGACCGCGCGCACGAATTCCGACGCGGCGATGCCGTTGGTGATGCGGGTCCAGCTCCTGCCGTAGTCGGTAGTGCGGTAGATGTAGGGCGCGAAGTCGTTCATCTGGAAACGATTCGCGGCGAGATACGCGGTGCCGGCGTCCCAGGGCGAGGCTTCGATGAGCGAGATGCGGGCCCACTCGGGCAGATCCTTCGGCGTGACGTTGCTCCACGCAGTTCCGCCGTCCCGCGTCACCTGCACCAGCCCGTCGTCGGATCCGGTCCAGATGGTGCCTTTGGCCAGCGGCGACTCCGCGATGGTGAATACCGTGCCGTAGTACTCGACGCTGGTCTGGTCCTTGGTGAGCGGGCCGCCCGAGGCGCCCAGGGTGGCCGGATCGTTCCGGGTGAGATCGGGGGAGATCGCGGTCCAGCTTCCGCCTTCGTCGGTGGACTTGAACACCACGTTGCTGCCGACGTAGAGCGTGTTGGGGTCGTGCGGGGAGATGATGATCGGGAAGGTCCACTGGAAGCGGTACCGCGCATCCTTGGCGTCGTGCCCCATGGGGTTGAGCGGCCAGGGATTTACATCCCGGGCGATGCCGGTCCGGGTGTCCTTCCGGGTCAGCAGCCCGCCGTAGCTTCCCGCGAACACGACGTCCGGATGATCGGGGCGAACCGCGATGTATCCCGACTCGCCGCCGCCCACGTCATAGAAATCCTGCAGATCCGACCCGAACACCGGCCGGCTCGGCATGCAGACGGTGCTGTTGTCCTGCTGCGCTCCGCAGACCCGGTAGGGAAAGTGGGTCGTCGTGGTGACGTGATAGAACTGCGCGGTGGCGAAATCGAGATCGGT
>DASYPZ010000318.1:0-12971 GCA_036006105.1 Gemmatimonadales bacterium
CGGCACGACTACCTGTGGCGGGTGCACCAGGCGATCCCGCCGCGCGGCATGCTCGGTATCTTCAACCGTTCCCACTACGAGGACGTGCTCACGGTCCGGGTTCATGGCCTGGTTCCCGAGGCGCAGTGGCGGAAGCGTTACAGCCAGATCAACGCCTTCGAATCCATGCTGGCGGACGAAGGCGTGGTCATCCGCAAGTTCTTCCTCCACCTCTCCAGGGACGAGCAGCGCAAGCGGCTGGAAGAGCGCCTCGAGGATCCTGCCAAGAACTGGAAGTTTCAGCCGGGCGATCTGGACGAGCGGCTGTTGTGGGATCGGTACACCGAGGCCTACGAAGAAATGCTGGAGCTGACCAGCACCGTCCGGAATCCGTGGTTTATCGTCCCCTCGGACAAGCCCCGGGCACGTGACCTGCTGGTGGCCCAGGTGGTGGTCCAGGCACTGGAGACAATGGATCCGAAGTACCCGCCCGCCGATCCCGCGGTGCTCGCCCTCAGAGGGACCATCACATGAGCATCTCGAGCCACCGGAAGGGCTTCACGATCATCGAGCTGATTGCCACCGTGGCCATCATCGGTCTGCTGGCCAGTATTGCCATTCTCAAGACTCGCCAGAGCCGCGACAAGGCCCTTCGCGTGTCGATGATCGCCGATCTTCGGACCCTGGTCGCCGCCCAGGAGGCATTCTTTTCTTCAAACAAGGATTACGCCGGGGGGATCGCGGGAAAAGAGGTGGCGGGAATCGGCGGGGCCGGCAAGGCCGCGCTGGCCGCATCCAACGGCGCCGCCATCGTGGTGAGGTACCGGGCCACAAACGGCTGGAGCGCCACGGCGACCAACAGCCGGATGGTCACGGCACCCAAAACGTGCGGTGTGTTCATCGGGCCGATTGCCTATTCTCCCAACGCCGCGGTGACCCGCGAAGGGGTGCCGACCTGCTACTAGCTACCGCGCCCGCGACGGCTTGAGCCCGGCCGGGCGGAGGAGTTCATCCGCGCTCTGCGATTCATCGAGGGTGAGCACCGAATCCCGTACCAGGGCGCTCACCACGAAGGTGGAGTCTCCCCGCACCGCATAGTCGATCCCCGCCTCCACGTCCCCGACCTCCTCCAGGCTCCGCGGCAGTCGCTTGTGGGTCGCCCAAAAATCCAGCACTCGTTCTCGTTCCAGATACATCCCGAACCGGAGCCGTGACTCCCGTTGGGAAGGGGTCAGCCGGGTCGCGGGATCGGGAGGAAAGAGCCACGCGGGCCGGGCCAGCCAGGTGTAGGCCAGCGCTCCCCAGGAGAGCACGCAAACGACGATGACCGCGGCGTGGGTTCGCCGCGCCACCGGCAGGGACCGGCGTTCGAGCACCTTCTCCCGCTCGCGGCTGACCACCCCGTCGAACGCCTCGAGCAGCTCGCGCTTCTCCGGCACGACCGGGTCGTCGTTCTCCGCTCCACCGCGGGGATCCGACATCAGAAGCCGCCTCCCGGTCCCGCGATCATGTAGGTGATCCTGCTGCCCGAGAGGAAGAACGGCGCCTGGGTGCCGAGATACTGGACGAACTTGGCGAAGAGCTTGGGATCGGAGGTCGTGATGCTCACGCCGACCAGCATGTCCGTCACGGCGGTGCCGCCGAAATTCTCGAACTCGAGCTGATAGGTGCCCCGATCGAATGAGGCGGCCAGCTGCCCCGGGAGTAGTGGGCCCAGACCGGCCGGCACCGCGCCCACCGCCGCGCTCGGCGGCCACACTTCCTGGTCGGCGTAATAATTGAACGCCGCGATCTGCACCGCACGAACCTCCTGCGCCATTTGGGCCGCGAGCGCGGCGTTGCGCATATCGATGTATTTCATGACCGCGATGCCGGCCAGGATGCCCAGCAGGACGATGACCGTCATCAGCTCGACGATGGTGAACCCCTTGCGCTTCATGGCGTGCCTCGATTCTTGAGCACCTTGAGGCTGTTGCCCAGGAACGCGGCCTGGGAATCGCCCGATTGCAGCGTCACCACGGAATCACCCGCGAAGCCGGTCAGCGTGAAGGCGCTGTCGCCCTGGCGGGTATAGCTGACTCCGGGAATGGTGTCCCCGGCCTCGGCCAGCGAAGCCGGCAAATGGCCGTTGCGTATCGCGAAGTCGTTCACCAGCTGGCGCTGCCGGATCATGGCGACCCGGAGCCCGGCGGCCGCGACCGGAGGCGGATCCGGGCGGGCCGCCGCCGGACCCGCCAGCCACTGGGGCTGCAGCACCAGCAGAACCAGTCCGCTCAGGGCGATGATACCGAACACGCTCAGGCGCCGACGCTGGGGGGCGGAATACCTGGATACGGTGCGCTCGGCGGCTTTCTCGTTCTGGTCGATGATCGCCGCCTGGGCCGCTTCCAGCAGGCCGCTCTTGCTGTCGCGCAACGGTTCGTGGCTCATCCGCCTCCCCTCTGCTCGTCCGGGTTGGTCGCGAGGGTACGCGCGACCAGGTCCGCGAAACTGCTGATGTCGATCGGCTTGGTGATGTACTCGTCGAAACCCGCGTTCTCCGCCTTCTCGCGGTCGCCCGACATGGCGTGGGCCGTGAGCGCCACGACTTTGAGCTTGCTGAACGGCGATCTGCGAATCTCGGTCAGCAGCTCGAATCCGTCCCGGCCGGGCAGCTGAATGTCCATCAGGACCAGGTCGGGTGGATGCGCCGACAGCTCCGCGAGCAGGCCGTCTCCCGACCAGAGTCCGGTGACCACGTGCCCCTTCATCGCGAGCAGCGCGCGAAACAGTTTCATGTTGTCGGGGTTGTCCTCCACGATGAGAATCCGGGCCATTACACCTCTCAGGTCATCTTGGTTCGCCGCAGCACCGCCTTGACCCTGGCCAGCAGCGACTGCGGCTGCAGTGGCTTGGCCAGGAAATCCTGGGCCCCCAAATCCAGCACCCGGGCTTCGGTGTCGTCGGCGCGGGCGGTGAGCACGATCACCGGCACCGCCGACGTACTCACGCGGGCGCGAAGCTCTTCCAGCACGCCAAGGCCATCGAGTCGGGGCATGTCGATATCGAGCACCATGAGATCGACCGGGTGGGATTCGACCGATTCTAGGGCGTCCAGCCCATCGGCCGCTTCGGTGATCTCGAATCCGTCCCGCTCCAGGATCGAGCGGATGAGCCGGCGCATCTGGGGATCGTCGTCCGCGACGAGGATCCGGGTCTTTCCGGTCTTCTCGGCCACCGCGGCACGGACCGCGGCGGGCACCGAGCCGGCCGGTTGCGGAGCGGCCTGAGGCGCCGCGCCCGGTTGACGGGCGGCTTCCGCGGCGACCGATTCTTCCTCGTCCTCGATGGACCGCTCGCCCAGGACCCGGACCACTTCGTCGAGAGAGGTCACGCCCTGCCAGACCCGCTCCAGCCCGCTCTCCCAGAGCGTGCGCATGCCCAGCGGGCGCGCGGCTGCCATCAACACGTCCGGGAGCGCTCCCGCTTCGATCTTATGGGCCACCCGGTCGTCGACCGGCATGATCTCGATGATCGCGACCCGCCCCCGGAAGCCGGTCCCGCCGCAGGCCTTGCATCCGACGGCCTTGCGCGGCGTGGCGACACGCCCGCCCGGTGGCCACGCTTCCCGGGGAAGGGTCTCGGTCTTGATCGGCTCGGAGCACTTGGCGCAGATCCGCCGCACCAGCCGCTGCGCGACCACGCCCTTGAGCACCGCCGCCAGCTTGAAACTGTCGGAGCCCAGGTCGCGGAGCCGTACCACCGCCGAGGGGGCATCGTTGGTGTGCAGGGTCGAGAGCACCAGGTGGCCCGAGAGACCGGCCTGGATCGCGATGCCGGAGGTCTCGTTGTCCCGGATTTCTCCCACCAGGAGAATGTCCGGGTCCTGCCGCAGCACCGAGCGCAGCGCGGTCGCAAAGGTGAATCCCTGCGCCTCGTTCACCTGGAGCTGGGAGATGCCGGGAATGTCGTACTCGACCGGATCCTCCACCGTCACGATGTTGACCTTGCCGGTGCGCAACTCGTTGACCACCGCGTAGAGCGTGGTCGTCTTGCCGCTTCCGGTCGGCCCGGTCACCAGGATCATCCCCTCCCGGTTCTTGAGCAGGCCGCGGAAGATCTCCTCCTCCTGGGGCGGCAACTGCAAGTCGGGAATGCTGGCGCGGAGGTTCGACTTGTCGAGAATGCGGATGACGACCTTTTCGCCCCGGCGTGCCACCGGGACGGTGGCGATGCGGAGGTCGATCACCTTGCCGTCGACCCGGACCCCGGCCCGGCCGTCGTGGGGATGCAGCGGATCGGTGACGTCGAGCTTGGCCAGGATCTTCACCCGGCGCACCAATGCCGGCCCCGCGCTCCCGGGGAGCCGCATGACTTCCTTGAGGACCCCGTCGATTCGGTAGCGCACCGACATGCCGTCGGAGAGCGGCTCGGCGTGGATGTCGCTGGCGCCGTCCCGGACGCCATCGGCGATCATCGCGTCGACCAGCTTGGTCATCGGCGCCTCGAGCGCCGGGTCCCGGACCGTGCCGATCACGATCTCTTCGATCGACTCGACATTGGAGGGATCGAGCCCGGCGAGGAGCCGGTTGATCGATTTCTCCGGACGGTAGACCTCGTCGATCTTCTTGTCGATCGTCTCGGGGGAAGCGACCTGCAATGCCACCCGGCGCCCGGTAATGAAGCGGAGGTTTTCCTCGACTTCGAAATCGTGGGGGTCCGACGTGGCGATGGTGATGACCCGGTCGTCGGCGTAGATCGGGACGACGTGGTGTTTTCGGGCCACCGATTCGGGAAGCAGCGTGGCGGCCCGGGCCTCGGCGGCCGTCATGTCCGCCAGGGGCACCTTGAACCGGGTGCTCAGCGTCTTCACGATGATCGCGTCGGTGGTGTACCCGCGGGTGACCGCCCGGCTCCAGACCGACTCGCCGACGCCAAGTTTCAGCTCCTCGGCCTGCACGCCGAGGAGCACGCCTTCGTCCACTAGAACCTTGGCCAGCCACAGATCCGATGGCGGCGGGTTCCCGGCAGTAGACGAGATTAGAGTACCTCGAATTCCGGTGGAAGGTTTGGTCTTCTAAACGTTTATAAGTACAATTACCGCAAGCAAGTAGCAACCCCTTTCGCCTCCGGAGCGCTCCAATGATCGTGCGGGGAAGCGTGCGTGTTCCGGGCGACAAGAGCCTCACCCATCGGCTCCTTCTGCTCGCCGGGCTCGCGCCGGGACGCTCGCGGATTCGGGGAGCCCTCACCTCGCTCGATGCCCGTTCCACCGCTGGGGTGCTCCGGGCGCTCGGCGTCGCGGTGTCCCCCCTCCGGGCGGATCGCGAGCTCCTCATCGGGGGTCGACGTCGCTTTCGGCGCGCGGCGCATGCGCTCGATTGTGGCAATTCCGGGACCACCGCCCGACTGCTGCTTGGCCTCCTCGCGGCTCATGATTTTCCGTCTCGGGTGACTGGAGATGCATCACTTCGTCGGCGTCCGATGCTTCGGGTGACCGAACCGCTGGCCCTCATGGGTGCACGATTCGAGGCAAACAACCCGGATCGGCTGCCGCTCGCGATTCGGGGCGGCCGCCTCTCTCCGCTGGACTGGCAGCTCCCCGTATCCAGTGCCCAGATCAAGGGTTGTCTCCTCTTCGCCGGACTGGCCGCGGGACAGCCGGTGGCGCTGCGGGAGCCGGGGGGACGTTCCCGGGATCATACCGAGCGGTTGCTGCGGTCCTTCGGCTTTACCGTGGTCGAGGATTCGGAGGGGTGGATTCGGTTCCAGCCGACCGGCGCGCTCGAGCCCTTCGATCTCCAGGTCCCCGGCGATCCGTCTTCCGCGGCGTTTCTGGTCGGTGCGGCCCTGCTCTCGGAGGGAGGTACGCTGCGCATCACCGGCGTGGGCATCAATCCGACGCGCACCGGTTTTCTCCGGGTCCTGGAGCGCATGGGGGCCCGGATATCCGTAGAGGAAGGCGCGGAGCAGTGCGGGGAACCGGTCGGTGATCTCGTCGCCGGGCCCGGCACGTTGCGAGGAACGATGCTGGCCGCCGAGGAGATTCCCGGCCTGATCGACGAGATCCCCTTGCTGGCGATCCTTGCCTCCCGGGCCAGCGGTGAAACCCGCTTTCACGAGGTCGGCGAGCTCCGCGTGAAGGAGAGTGACCGGCTCGGGCTCCTCGCGGCCAATCTCCGCGCCGTGGGCGCGGACGCCTCGGTGCAAGGCGAGACCCTGATCGTTCGCGGCGGAACCCGCCCGCCGATCGGTCGGGTGGTGACCGAGGGCGATCATCGCCTGGCCATGGCCTTTGCGGTGCTGAGTACCGTGCCGGGAGCGCGGGTCCGGATCGACAACATGGCCTGTGCGGCGGTGAGCTTTCCCGGATTCGAGGAGCTGCTTCGAAGCATATCGAGCCCAGCGAAAGGTCGTTCCCGCTGACCGCGCCCCTCTCGCCATTGCCTCCGGTCATCGCCATCGACGGGCCCTCGGCCTCGGGCAAGTCCAGCACCGCCGCCGCCGTGGCGCGAGCCATTGGCGCGGTCCACCTCGACTCCGGCGCCCTCTATCGTGGCCTGACCGTGCTGGCGCTCGATCTCGCGGACCGTTCGGTGCCGGCCATCATCCGTGCGGCCGATCAGCGCGGCCTCGAGCTCCGACGGGTGGCGGGTGACCTGGTTCCGTTTCTCGATGGGCGCGACGCGGAGCCGAGGATCCGGACCCCCGAAGTCACCGCCCTGGTCTCGGAGGTCAGCGCCCAGGCACCCCTCCGCGAATGGGTCAATGCCCGGCTCCGGAGCGCGGTGCAGGGCGCCCAACCCGTGGTCATGGATGGTCGGGACATCGGGACAGCCGTATTTCCCGATGCCCGGCTCAAGGTGTTCCTGACCGCCAGTCCCGAGGCCCGGGCCCGACGCCGGCTGATTCAGCGGGGAGAAGCCCCCGATCCCGCCCGCCTCGAGGCCGAGGCCGCCCGCCTCGCGGAGCGCGATCACCTCGACAGTACCCGGGCCATCGCTCCGCTGCGGCGGGCCGCCGATGCGGTGCTGCTCGATACCTCGGACATGAGTTTCGAGCGTCAAGTCGGAGCGATCGTGCGGTTGATCCGGACTACGCTGCAACTTCCCTGAACGGAGTTAAGTCGCTCCGGTCGCCAGCCTCGAGTCAACCAACCTCCAATCTTGTCACAATCGCTGACGGCGCATATACTTCCGGGCTCCCCGGCGCACTTCGGCGTCGTGGTTTCACCCTCAAGCCCGGCGGTGCAGGCTGCCCCCGGTCCGAAAGCGATGCATTTCCTCATGGCCGCCAATACCACCGCCCCGACCGATCCCCTCACGACTGCGCTATCGACTCCCACCGGCCTCCGGGTTCGGGAAGACCTCATCGACGAGAGCTACACCTCCGAGGAATACGAGCAGATGCTCTCGATGTACGAGGGCACCATGGCCTCGATCGCCGAGGGCGAGATCGTCAAGTCCAAGGTCCTCCGGATCACCGACAACGCTGTCATCCTCGATGTGGGATTCAAGTCCGAAGGCTCGGTTCCGCTCGACGAGTTCAAGGATATCCCCAAGGAAGGCGACGAGGTCGAGGTCTTCCTCGAGCACCTGGAAGATCAGGAGGGCGCGGTCGTGCTCTCCAAGAAGAAGGCCGATTTCATGCGGGTCTGGGAGAAGATCCGGATCGCGTACGAGTCGGACCAGCCGGTCGAAGGCACCCTGATGAAGAAGATCAAGGGCGGCGTGGTGGTGAACGTGATGGGTGTCGATGCCTTCCTGCCCGGTTCCCAGATCGCGCTCCGCCGGGTCCCGAACATCGACGAGCTCCTGGGACAGACCTACGACTTCAAGATCATCAAGCTGAACAAGCGGCGCCGGAATATCGTGGTGAGCCGGCGGGTCATCCTGGAAACCGAGCGGGCCAGCAAGCGCGAGCACCTGATGAAGGAGCTCGAGGTCGGCCAGGTGCGGAAGGGCATCGTCAAGAACATCACCGATTTCGGGGCGTTCATCGACCTGGGGGGCGTGGACGGCCTGCTCCACATCACCGACATGTCGTACGGCCGCGTGTCGCACCCCACCGAGCTGGTCCAGATCGGCACCGAGGTCGAGGTCAAGGTCCTCGACATCGACTGGCAGCGGGAGCGCATTTCGCTCGGCATGAAGCAGCTGCAGAACTATCCCTGGAAGGACGTCGCCGAGAAGTATCCGGTCGGCACCCGGGTGCAGGGCAAGGTGGTCTCGATCACCAACTACGGCGCCTTCGTGGAGCTGGAGCCGGGCATCGAGGGCCTGGTCCACATCTCCGAGATGAGCTGGACCCGCAACGTGCGGCACCCGTCGAAGATCGTGTCGATCGGCGAGACCATCGAGGCCGTGGTGCTCAAGGTCGACGAGACCGAGGAGAAGATCTCGCTCGGCATGAAGCAGACCGAGCAGGATCCCTGGATGGTGCTGCCGAACAAGTATCCGGTCGGCACCCGGATTCAGGGCAAGGTCCGGAACCTCACCAGCTTCGGCGCGTTCGTGGAGCTGGAACCGGGCATCGACGGCCTGATCCACATCTCCGATATGTCCTGGACCAAGCGGGTGCAGCATCCCTCGGAAGTGGTGAAGAAGGGCGACACGGTGGACGTGGTCGTGCTCAACATCGATGCCGAGAACAAGCGGATCTCACTGGGCCTGAAGCAGGCCGAGGAAGATCCCTGGCTCAACATCGGAGAGAGCTACCCGGTCGGCACCAAGATGCGGGCCAAGGTGGTTCGCCTGATGGACAAGGGCGTCGTGGTGGATCTGGGCAACGATCTCGAGGGCTTCGTGCCGATGTCCCACATGGGCACCGGGACCGAAGTCGAGAATCCCGCCGATATCGTGAAGGAGGGACAGCCGCTGGAGGTGGAAGTCATCGAGGTGGATCCCATTCACCACCGGATCGTCGTCGCGATTACCGCTTACCCCGACGAGCCGTTCGAGCCGCCGCCGCCCAAGCCGTTGCCGCCGCCGGATGACGAGGTGGCGGAGTAGGGACGGGTTCCGACGCCACGCCCGGCCGAGTCACTGGCCGGGTTGGCGTGCGGGAAGTATGAACACGCTGGAGTGCGGGAACGCTCGCAGCAGGGTCGGCCTTTCGTACTCTTCCCACGGGACATCCCTCCGCGTGGTGTGAAGTTCTCCCAGGTTCTCCTCCTGATCGTTGACCACCAGGATCACTTCCCGCTGCCGCGAGGCGGAGGTGAAGTCGGACAGCCGGTGCCCTCCCCGGGTCAGCAGATAGTAGTCCAGCGAAGGAGCCGACAGCTGGAGGATGACCACCCGGTCTTCATCCCCGATCCGGCTCAGCAGATAGGACGCGACATCCGGTGCGTCGCGGAACGCCCCGGTCTCGGCCGAGGCGAGGATCCCATCGTTCGTGAAGGTCTTCCAGCCGATCCCGGCGGCCATCACCAGTGCTGCGAGGCCGATCGCGTTCTCCTGGTCGAGCCGCAGGGAGGCTGACAGCGTGTCGGTCAGCCAGGCAGCACCGGCACCGATATTGATGCAGCAGAGGGGAACCAGGAACAGGCCAACCCGGGTCGGAGGCACTCGTCGGGTGGCCAGCAGCACCAAGACGCACCAGGCCACGACCGTGATCCCCAGCGCCGCCAGCCGCCCACGATCGATTCCCCGATGAAAGAATGCCAGCAGCGCCAGAACCAGGAGCCCGCCGGCGACCGGAACCGAGATGTCCAGGCCGAGGGTGAGGGGGAGGGACGAGGCGAGGGCCGTCAAACCCTGCACCAGGCCATCCGCGGAGACCGGGGTCACGAATCGATTGCCGACCAGCGGGTCGGCACCGGACTTGACCAGGACCGGCAGATACCCGGCCACGGTGATCAGGCCCGCCAGCGCGATGGACGCACCCCACTTCGGCAAAACTCGTATCGTGGCGGCTCGGCCTCCGCGCCGCTCCCGTTCCACCAGGATCCACACCGCGGCGGCCCCGGCCGGATACAGCATGACGGGCGCCGTAAACATCCCGATCCCCGTGATGAGGCCGAAGGCGATCCAGAGGACCGGTGAGCTCGTGGTCGCGAGCCGGTTGGCCAGGAGAATCAGGACGACGAACCCGAGGGCGATCAGCGTGTAACCCCTGGCATTGGTGGAGAACAGCACCAGCCAGGGCCACACCGCGCACAATGCCGCCGCGAACAGCGCCGGCCGCCGGCCGGCCAGGACTCGTCCGGCAACGTACGTGGCCGGCACCAGCAGGAGTCCGAACGCCAGCGCGGGCAGCCGGATCTCCCACGGCGCGTTTCCCAGAACGCGGGTTACCAGCCAGACCAGCAGCGTGTGAAATATGTGGTTGTTGGGGAAGGAGTAATCGCTGATGGCGGCGGGGAAGGGGCGGAAGGCGAAGCGGAGAAACGTGGTGGACTCGTCGTACCGCATCGGCTGGTCGAGATAATGGAGCCGGAGGGCCACGGCGAGCAGCAGCACGAGCCCCAGTGTCACGCGATGGACCGCGGGATCGGTGCTCCAGGTCCGTCGCAGCGCTCGCAGTCCCTCGCCCGCCTCGGCCACCGTATCGCGAAGGGAGAACGGAAGCGCCTTGACGATCAGCATGATCGCCGCGGAGCCCAGCGCCACTTCGAGTCCCGCCAGGCGGGCCGTGGTACCGAGTGCAATGACCATAGCCACAAGGTACGACAGCCCCTATCTTTTCGTCCATGCCGACACCCCGCGAAGCCCTCGCCGATCTCCACCGCCGCCAGGCCGAAACGGAGCTCGGCGGCGGAGCCCAGCGGGTGGCCCAGCAGCACAAGAAAGGGAAGCTCACCGCGCGCGAGCGGCTCGACGTGCTGCTGGATGAGGGCAGCTTCGTGGAGCTGGATCGGTTCGTCACCCATCGCGCCACTGATTTCGGACTCGCCGGCGAGCAGTATCCCGGCGACGGTGTGGTCACCGGCTATGGCAGAATCGACGGCCGGCTGGTCTACGTCTTCTCGCAGGACTTCACGGTTTTCGGGGGCTCGCTCTCGGAAACCCACGCCCAGAAGATCTGCAAGGTGATGGACCTGAGCCTCCGGAACGGGGCACCGATGATCGGCCTCAACGATTCCGGAGGCGCCCGGATTCAGGAAGGCGTCGCCTCCCTGGGTGGTTACGCCGACATTTTCCTCCGGAATACGCTCGCCTCCGGCGTGGTGCCTCAGATTTCGGCCATTCTGGGGCCGTGCGCGGGCGGCGCCGTCTACAGCCCGGCGATCACCGACTTCGTCTTCATGGTGCGGGGCGTGAGTTACATGTTCGTCACCGGGCCCAATGTCGTGAAGACCGTCACCCACGAGGAGGTGACCTTCGACGCGCTGGGCGGCGCCGACGTGCACGGAGAAGTGTCGGGCATCGCCCACGGTGTGTATGGCTCGGAGCCGGAATGTCTGGCCGCGATCCGCGAGCTGGTCGGCTGGTTGCCCTCCAACAATCTGGACCCGGCGCCCGGCGGTCCAGCGTCGGATCCCGAGGATCGCCGGGACGAAGCCCTGCTCAGCGTGATTCCCGAGGCGCCCGCCACGCCGTACGACATGCATGAAGTCATTCGGGCGGTCATCGATCAGGGTCGCTTCTTCGAGATTCACGCCGCCTTCGCCCAGAACATGATCGTGGGATTTGCCCGGCTGGGCGGCCGCTCGGTGGGCGTGATCGCCAATCAGCCGGCGGTGCTGGCCGGCGTGCTGGACATCAACGCGTCGGTCAAGGCCGCGCGGTTCATCCGGTTTTGCGACGCCTTCAATATTCCGCTGGTCACGTTCGTGGACGTGCCGGGCTTCCTGCCCGGGCTGGCCCAGGAACATGGCGGCATCATCCGGCACGGCGCCAAGCTGCTCTATGCCTACTGCGAGGCGACCGTTCCCAAGCTCACCGTGATCACCCGCAAGGCGTATGGCGGGGCCTACGACGTCATGAGCTCGAAGCACATCCGGGGCGATCTGAACCTGGCCTGGCCGTCGGCGGAAATCGCCGTGATGGGTCCCAAGGGCGCGGTGGAGATCCTCTACAAGGACGATATCGCCAAGGCCCCGGACCCCGACGCCGTCCTGCGGAACCGCATCGACGAATACACCCGCACCTTCGCCAATCCGTACAAGGCGGCGGCGCGCGGGTTCATCGACGACGTGATCGATCCCCGCGATACCCGGCCCCGGCTGATCGACGCCCTGCGGATGCTCTCCACCAAGCGCGATACCAACCCCAAGAAGAAGCACGGAAACATCCCGCTCTGATGTCGGCCATCCAGCGGGTTCTCATCGCCAATCGAGGGGAGATCGCGCTCCGGATCGTCCGGGCGTGCCACGATGAAGGCCTCGCCGCGGTGGCGGTCTGCTCCGACGCCGATCGGGCGAGTCCCTACGTGCGGGCGGCGGACGCGGTCGTGGCCATTGGACCGGCGCCGGCATCCCAGAGCTATCTCCGGATCGATCGCCTGATCGAGGCGGCCCGCCAGAGCGGCGCGCAGGCCATTCACCCCGGGTACGGTTTTCTCTCCGAGCGCGCCGCCTTTGCGGAAGCCGTGGAGCAGGCGGGGCTGATCTTCATCGGGCCTTCGTCGGCGGCCATCCGCGCCATGGGTGACAAGACCGAGGCCCGCCGCCGGATGCACGCCGCCGGGGTGCCCGTGGTGCCGGGGGGCATGGCGTCCCTGGCCTCGGACGCCGAGGCGCTGGCACTGGCGGACAGCATCGGCTATCCGGTGATCGTCAAGGCCGCCGCCGGCGGCGGCGGGAGAGGTATGCGGGTGGTAACCCGCGTCGAGGACCTCCCGGTGGCCCTGCGAACCGCCGCCGCCGAAGCGGAGAAGGCCTTCGGCGATGCCAAGATCTACCTGGAAAAATTCATCGAGCGCCCCCGGCACGTCGAAATCCAGATCCTGGCCGACCACGAAAAGACCATCCACGTGGGCGAGCGCGAGTGCTCGATTCAGCGGCGCCACCAGAAACTGGTGGAAGAGTCCCCCTCGACCGTGGTGACTCCCCAGCTGCGCCGGGAGAT
>DASYPZ010000319.1:0-3251 GCA_036006105.1 Gemmatimonadales bacterium
AGCTCGGTTCCGATGACGCCGCGAACGTCATATTCCCGAAATACGGATTTCGGGACGTTCACAGCCTACCGCCCGAACCCCGCGATCGGCGTGGCACCGGCCGGACCCAGAGAGCCCGCCGTGTCCATGGCGGAGGCGAGCGCCGAGGCCGGCAGGACTCCCACCAGAAGGACAATGACGACCGCCACCGCCACGGTGAGTACCGCCGAACCGGGCAGCCCTGCCCCGGCATGGGATTCTCCGTCGGCGGGTTCCCGCATGTACACGGCCATGACCACCGGCAGATAGTAGCCGGCCGATATCAGGCTGGTCAGCACCAGGATGACCGCGAGGACGACCTGCTTGGCCTCCACGACGGCCGCGAGGATGGCCCACTTGCCGACGAAGCCGAACGTGCCCGGGAATCCGAGCAGCGACAGCATGCAGACCGAGAGCGCCAGGGCGAGCCACGGCCGCCGCCGGGCCAGTCCCGCGATGGAATCGAGGGTCACATCCCGCTCCCCATCCCGGCCCAGGACCCCCAGTATGCCGAACACCGCGAGCGAGGTCAGCGCGTACCCGGCCAGGTAGAGCAGCGTCGCCCCGGAGCCGAGCCGGCTGCCGGGCCAGAGCGCCGTCAGCAGGTAGCCCGCATGGGCAATCGAGCTGTAGGCGAGCAGGCGTTTGAGCGAGCGCTGGCTGAGCGCCACCAGATTTCCCAGGACCATCGAGGCCACCGCCAGCGCCGCCACTACGGGCTGCCAGATTTCGGTGGCGGTGGGAAACGCCTCGTAGAGAATCCGGGCCAGTGCCAGAAATGCCGCCGCCTTGACGCCGGTGGCCATGAACCCGGTGATCGGGGTCGGCGAGCCATCGTACACATCGGGGGCCCACATGTGGAACGGCACCGAGGCCACCTTGAATCCCATCCCGATCAACAGCAGGCCCAGTCCGAGCTTGCCGAGCAGCGGAAGCTCTCCGCCGGACAGCCGGGTTCCGATTTCGGAGAGGCCGGTGCTCCCGGTTGCGCCCCACAACAAGGCAATTCCATACAGCAGGAAGGCGGACGCGAAGGCCCCGATCAGGAAGTACTTGAGGGCCGCTTCGGCGGAAAACACGCTGGCGCGATTGAACCCGGCCAGCACGTACACCGAGATCGACATGACCTCCAGGCCAAGAAAGAGCACGATCAGATCTTCCGCACCGGCCATGAACATCATGCCTGACGCCGCAAAGAGCACCAGGGAGTAATACTCGGGAGCGATGAGGCCCTCGCGCTCCAGATAGCCCAGCGAGAGCAGAATGGTGGCGGCGGTCGCCACCAGGATCAGGGCCAGTGCGGCATACCGGTAGGGATCGAGCGCCACCATGTACGCTCCGCCCTCGGCCCGTGCCCCGCCCAGCCACAGGATGCCCAGCGCAACCGCGCTCGGTACCAGGCTGGCCAGCGCGAGATAGCCGGAGAGCCGGCTGTCCCGCGGCGTGCCGTGCCTCCACGCATTCACCAGCAGCACGACCATGGCGCCGATGGTGAGGGCAATCTCCGGCAACAGGGCCACGCTGACGCCCAGGGGCGTCTTGAGGTCGAGGGGCGTCATCGGCGCACCGCCGGGGCCTGCTGCGACACATCTTCGAGCCGGGTCGGACCCCGGGTCGCCTCGATGTAGCGGACCGCGGCGGGCTCGAGGCGCCGGAGAATCGGCGCCGGGTAGAGGCCCATCCACAGAATGCCCAGTAACAGCGGGACCATGACCATCAGCTCACGGGGCGAGAGATCGGCGAGCGACTCGTTCTCCTGCTTGTCGAGCTTGTTGTAGATGATCCGCTGGAGCGCCCAGAGCAGATACGCGGCCGCGAAGATCACCCCGGTGGTCGCGATCCCGGTGGCCACCGGATGGCCGCGGAAGCTGCCCAGGAGCACCAGGAATTCGCCGATGAACCCGTTGAGCCCCGGGAGACCGATCGATGACAATGCCACCACGGTGAACACCAGGCTGAAGACCGGAACGACCCGGGCAATGCCGCCGTAGGCCGAGATGTCGCGGGTATGTCGCCGCTCGTAGAGCATGCCTACGAGGAAGAACAGGGCGCCGGTCGACAAGCCATGCCCGATCATCACCATGATCGCGCCCTCGATACTCTGCACCGTCGCGGCCCAGATACCGAGCATCACGAAACCCAGGTGGCTCACCGAGGAATAGGCCACCAGCTTCTTGATGTCCGGTTGCACCATGGCCACCAGGGCGCCATAGACGATGCCCACGATCGCAAGCACCAGGATCAGGTTGGTGACCCACGGACTGGTCGCGACGGCCGGGAAAAACGGGACGGCGAACCGGAGGAACCCGTAGGTCCCCAGTTTGAGCAGCACGCCGGCCAGGAGCACGCTGCCCGCGGTCGGCGCTTCCACGTGGGCGTCAGGCAGCCAGGTATGGAACGGGAACACCGGCACCTTGATCGCGAAGGCCAGGGCAAAGGCTCCGAACAGCCAAGGCGCCAGGGGGCCCACCGCCTGGGAGTTGGCCAGCAGGTGCTCGTACGCGAAGGACAGGGTGCCGGTCCGTCCCGCGACCGACCAGGCGAGGACCAGGATGGCCACCAGCATCAGCAGCGATCCCGCCATCGTGAAGACGAAGAACTTGATGGCCGCGTAGAGGCGGTTCTTTCCGCCCCACATCCCGATGATGAAGTACATCGGGATCAGCATCACTTCCCAGAACACGTAGAAGAGAAATAGATCGGTCGCCAGGAACACCCCCAGCACCCCGGTCAGC
Organism: Gemmatimonadales bacterium; assembly: GCA_036006105.1. Lineage (GTDB taxonomy): Bacteria > Gemmatimonadota > Gemmatimonadetes > Gemmatimonadales > GWC2-71-9 > JABFSM01. The sequence goes on from DASYPZ010000319.1 coordinate 2,754, forward strand.
AGCGTGAGGAGCATGGCGTAGTAGCCGCGCTCCCGCTGGGTGATGTAGTTCCAGCTTCCCAGGACGCACAGCGGCATCAGGAGCGTGGTGAGGAGGACCATGGTGAGCGAGATGCCATCGATGCCGACGGCGTAGCTGATGCCCCAGGCGGGAATCCAGGGGAAGCTGCTGGTGAGCTGCAGGGTGCCCGGGGTGGTATTCACCGCCCACCAGAGTCCCGCCGAGAGAACGAACTCGACGATCGTGACGACCAGCGCGGTGCGCCGGGCCAGCGCGACCGGGCCAAACAGCACCGGGATCACGCCCAGGAGCGGGAGCACCAGCAGGACGTGGAGGATCCAGCGGTCGAACCCGATCGAGGCCAGGAATTGAGTCATCGGCGGCTACCGGGTCATGGAGCGGAGGAGCCAGACCGCGCCGATCAGGAAAATCACCACATAGAATCCGAGCTGTCCGGACTGGAGCCGGCTGCCGACCCAACCCAGTCCGCGGGCGAGG
>DASYPZ010000320.1:0-2029 GCA_036006105.1 Gemmatimonadales bacterium
TTGGGATCAATAGCCGGCTGGAGCTCTCCCACGACTATGCCCACTCGCGGCCCGCGTTGCTCACGTTCGACCCGTCTTTCGGCTGCCGATTCCCTGGAAGTTTCTGCCTTTCCTCGGCGTCGTTCAGTCTCCCGGTGACGACCCAGGCCACCCGCCTCGAATGGCATGCCTCTCCGGGGACGCGGTTCGCCAACGAATTGCTGGTGGCACGCCAGCGCTCACACTGGAGCTGCCAGCCGGGAGTGACGACGTTTCCGGATATCGCGGTACAGGCGGATCAAGGAGAGTTGATCGCCGGGGCGGCGGATTTCTGTGTGGGCGAGTCCACCACCGAGCACCTGATCGAGCTGACCGACAATCTCACGATCACGGCGGGCAATCACCGGATCACGGCGGGCACCCACGACGAGCTGATCCGCCTCCCGCGCACCGATCCGCTGGGCTTCCAATTCCACAACCGCTGGCACTTCGCCAGCCTGGATTCCCTCGAGCAGGGGCTCGCCGACATATACACGGCAACGTTCCGGAACCCCGCCCGCGGCGCCGGTCCGCTCTCCGACCTGCGCGGAGGTCAGGTCGGCTTCTACTTGCAGGACCAATGGACGCCGATTCCGTCTCTGCTGCTGACCGCCGGCCTCCGGCTCGATGTCCCGACCCTCTCCACGCGCCCGCTCGCCAATCCCGCGCTTCAGTCAGCCCTGGGGTTCGACAATGCGCGCACGCCGAGCGGTTATCGGATATGGTCGCCCCGGATCGGCGTGAACTTCGACGCGGGGGGAGATGGTTCCACCATCCTTCGCGGCGGAGCGGGTCTCTTCGCCGGGCGGCCGGCGTACAAGTGGTTCGACGCGGTCTACTCCCACACCGGACTCGATGCGATACACCTGGAGTGCACCGGGGCCAATGTTCCCCCCTTCACTACGGCGCTGACCGACCAGCCCACGCATTGCGGGTCTCCGGCGACGCCGGTCGTTCCCTACGTGGACCTGTTCGACCCCGGTTTTCGGTTTCCCCGCACCCTGAAGCTCGCGCTTGGCGTGGACCGACGGCTTGGGCGGGGCGTCGTGGGGACCGTGGATCTGCTCTTTACCAAGGGCGTGGATCAATTCTTCCTCAGCGACGTGAATCTGCTCGGCCCCCAAACTCTCGCGACCGGCGAGGGGGACCGTGTGATGTACGGGACGATCGACGGGTTCGGGTCAGCAACGCCGGCTCGGCGGGCCGCCGGTTTCGGACCGGTGTTCCGGATCACCAACACGAGGGGAGATCGCGCACTCTCGGTCACCGGACAGCTCCAGAAGCGGTTCGCCAACGGGACCGAAATCGGCCTCTCCTACACACATTCCACGTCGCGCGACCGTTTCTCGGCTGTTGCCGACGCGTCGGATGACGACTTCGGGCAGGTGCCGGTTGACGGTACGCTGGAGAACCGGAATCTGGCTCCCTCCGCCTGGAGCGTCCCGCACCGAGTGAGTTTCGTCGCGACCGCCAACCTCCCTCGGGGCTTCCGGCTCGCCCTGTTTTACCTCGGCGTCTCCGGGCACCCCTACACCTATGTGGTGGCCGGCGACGCGAACGCCGACGGCGCCGGCAATCCGTTCGATTTTGGGTTCCGGTCGAACGACATCGTCTACGTACCCCGTGACGCCGGGGACATTCGTCTGGCGGTTCCGGACCCGTCCGGTGTTCTGACGCCGGCCCCCGCCTCCGCATATGGGCAGCTCAACGAGCTGATCGCGAGCCAGCGCTGCCTGCGGGAGGCCAGAGGGCGGATCGCCTCCCGCAATTCCTGCCGGAACCCGTGGACCAATCAGACGTCCGCCCGGCTGTCGAGGGTGTTCCCGACCCGACGCGGGCAAGCGTTGGAGCTCATCATGGATGTGTTCAACCTGCTCAGGCTGGTGGGGAGCGACTGGGGAGTCTTGCGGGAAGCGGGGGGCGGGGGCAGCGAAGTGGCGCTCCTTCAGCTGCTCGGCTACGAGCCCGGCCTGGGGCGGGGCGTATACCAGCTCCTTCCGGTGGACCGGGA
>DASYPZ010000321.1:0-5338 GCA_036006105.1 Gemmatimonadales bacterium
AGCCAGCGGTAGGGGTCCGATACCCTGGTGCCGAAATAGTCGTCGACGTGGGCGACTTTGGCGGTCTTCGGGTAGACCGGAGCCTGAGCGGATGCGGTGCCGGCGAGGACGGTGAGGACAGAAAAGACAATGCGCGCAGAACCACGGGCGAGGAATCGACGCAACATCGGACATTCTCCTGCGGAAGACCAGGCGGCTTGAAGCTTTCTGCGAAAGTAGCCGAGGCGGAAGGGGCCCGCTAGCCGAAGCGGAAACCGCCTCATACCTTTAATGCGGGAGATGTGATGATCATGCCTCTTCGTGACCAACTGCACCCGGGCAGGTGGGGTGCGGTCCCGGTGTTGCTCGTAGTGCTTGGCATGGCGGCGCGTCCCGCGTTTCACCCCACCCCTGCCCGGGTCGTGCCCAACGACAACCGCCGTCCCTCGGGCTTCGTGCACGGGGATACGCTGGTTCTGCACCTGGTCGTCCAGAAGGCCGAGTGGTATCCCGAGGCAGAGGATGGCCCCCACATCACCATCGAGGCGTTCGGCGAGGAGGGCAGGGCGCCCAGCCTGCCCGCCCCGCTGATCCGCGTCCGCGCGGGGACGACCATCCGGGCGACGGTTCGGAACGCCCTGTCCGATTCCACCATCCACGTCATCGGGCTCGCCACGCAGCCGATTCAGGTGGCCGATACACTCCACGTCACGCCGGGCGCGACCGCCGACGTCATGTTCCGAGCGGGGATGCCGGGCACCTATCTGTACCGCGCGGTCATCGGCAACAATCCCGACGGCCGGCCGTCCGAGCGGGAGACCGCGATCGGCGCGTTCGTGGTGGATCCGGTAGGCGGCTCACCTCCGGACCGCATCTTTGTGCTCAACGTGATCGCCGAGGATGTCGACCCCAGCCGGTTCCGCGTGGCGATCGGCTTCAACGGGAAAGCCTGGCCGAATACCGAACGCATCGGGATGACCGTGGGTGACACGGCCCGCTGGCGCATCGTGAATGGCACCACCCGTTCACACCCGCTGCACCTGCACGGGTTCTACTTCCGGGTCGAGGCCACCGGTGACGGGCGGATGAGCCGACTCGTGCCCGAGACCGCGCGGCGCCTGGCGGTGACCGACCAGGTTGCCGCGTGGAATACCCGCACCATCGTCTGGTCGCCGGACCGGCCGGGGAACTGGTTGTTTCACTGTCATCTGGCCTTCCACGTTACCCCCGACGCGCGGCTCGATTTCCACGAGGGCCACAGCAGCGACGCCCACGCCTCTGACCCGGCAAAACACATGGCGGGGCTGGTGATCGGCATCAACGTGAAGCCTCGGCGGGGGGAATCGTACGCCCGCACCGGGACGCCGCGGCGGCTCGACCTCTTTTTTCAGGAGGGCGGATCGAGAGGGCGCATACCGGTGACCTACAGCTACATCCTGCAGCGAGGCCCGAACCCGCCCGCCCCCGATTCGGTCGAGAACCCCGGATCGACCATCGTGGTCACTCGGGGAGAGGCGACCGACATCGTGGTGCACAACCGGGCTCGTGAAGCCAACGGGGTGCATTGGCATGGGCTAGAGCTCGAGAGCTTTTCCGACGGCGTGGTCGGATGGAGCGGCCAGGACCGGACGATGGCCCCGGCGATCGCGCCGGGCGATTCGTTCCGGGCGCAGCTCACGACGCCCCGGGCGGGCACCTTTATCTACCATACCCACCTCAATGACGTGGTCCAGCTCACCAGCGGCGCGGCCGGGCCCCTCATCGTGCTCGAGCCGGGGGAGACCTTCGATTCGTCGCGCGATCACGTCTATGTGAGTAACTGGCACGGGCCCCCTCCGGTCCGCCTGGCGAATCCCGGGATCCTCATCAACGGCGACTCGCTGATGTCCCCGCCGAAAGAGCTGGCGGCGGGAGTCACCCACCGGTTCCGGCTCATCAACATCGGAGCCGCCGGCCAGGTCCGATTCTCTCTGCGGATGGATACCACGGTGGTCCAGTGGCGGGCGCGGGCCAAGGACGGCGCCGACCTCCCCGCGACGCTTCGGATGACGCAGCCCGCGACGCAGATCGTCTCGGTTGGCGAGACCTACGATTTCGAGTTTATGCCACCGGGGCCGGGAAGCTACGAGCTCACGGCCCAGAGCGTTCTGCCGCCCGATGTGCCGCGGCCGGTGCAGCGGGCGTGGCGACAGCGACTCACTGTCCCATGATGGCGGTCCGGTTACCCGGCACGCCGTGCTCTCAGTGGACGACCCGGGCGATCATGATCCCGTCCTGGGTCTTGATGTCCAGGATACGCTGAGCCAGGGGCAGCACCGAAATCTCGACCGACTTCCCCACCAGCGGTGCGTGCAGCAGGTGCAGCTCGCCGCCGCGCCACAATGCAATCCCGGTGTGCGCCACGTCGAGACCCGGAAGGGTGGACGTCGCCGCGATGATATCGCCATCGTGGATCCGCTCCGCCACGGCGGAGATGCGATCTTCGGGAATGTACCAGCGGACCGGCCCGGCGTTGAGCCGCTGTTCCATCGCGCGAATCGATTCCGCCACACCAGGTTCGGCCATCTGGCGATAGGCGGCCGGGTGGGCGGACATGAAACCCAACGGCTCGGTGTCCTCCACGCCTCCGAGCTCCCTGGCCAGCAGGCGAAGCTCCCCGCGCGCCGCGTTGTTGCTCAGCCATTCCGAGAAGTAGTGCAATCGGCTCGGGTACCCGTTCAGGCGTCCGCCGCGGTACCGAATATCCTCGAGGTATCGCGCGTACCGGGCTTCCGCCTCTGGTCGATCGGCCAGGGCGGCGCTCCCGTCGTGCCGGATGAACCTCGTCATTGCCAGCATGTTTTCGAGAAAGGTGACGCAATCGAACTCGTGCAGGTTGATGATCACCCGCTCGGGTCCGGCCGCCTCGAGCGTGCCGGGCGTGTAGGTCGCCCCGACGAAGGTTTCGCCGAGACGCGCGATGGCGGTGCCGACCGGGAGGGTGTCGAGACGCTGCGAAAGCGCCCAGCGGACCTTGGTATCGAGCACCCGCCAATCGGCATCGGGCCACCGTGGGGAGTGGCTCGCCTGAATCCCGAGAGCGGCCACGGTGAACACGTCGATTGTGCGCATGTCCTGCACCTCATGAGTAGTCTCCCCGTCCCGGCGCGCCCCGCGGGCGCCGGGTCGGGTTTGGAAGAATAGCCGGGTGCTGGCCGCTGCTCCGCTCGTGCTCTACCTTTCCCTGACCGCCCCGGCCTCCTCGTATCCAGGTCCATCGTGATTCGCTGCGCTCGTGACTGACGCCCCCGCAGGCCTCTCCACCGCCCTGGCCGACCGCTACCGGATCGAGCGGGTGCTCGGCGCCGGAGGGATGGCGACGGTATACCTGGCGCAGGATCTCCGGCACGATCGCCCGGTCGCCCTCAAGGTGTTGAATCCCGACCTCTCGGCGCTCCTGGGCGCGGAGCGGTTCCACCAGGAAATCCGGGTGACGGCGCGTCTCCGCCATCCGCACATCCTTCCGCTCTATGATTCGGGCGAGGCCGCCGGGGCGCTCTACTATGTGATGCCGCTGGTGGAGGGCGAATCGCTGCGGGGCCGCATGGACCGGGAGCCGCCGGTGTCGCTTGAAGAGGCGCTGCAGCTGATCCGCGAAGTGGCCGACGCCCTCGGGTACGCCCACGATCACGGGGTCATCCACCGGGACATCAAGCCGGAGAACATCCTGCTCGAGAACGGCCGGGCGCTGGTGGCGGACTTCGGCATCGCGCGCGCGGCCACCGCCACCGGAAATACCCGCCTGACCCAGGCCGGCTTGTCGCTGGGAACCCCCCTATACATGAGTCCCGAGCAGGCCTCCGGCGACCCCGACTCGGACGGCCGTAGCGACCTGTACTCGCTGGCGTGCGTGCTTTACGAGATCCTCGCCGGCGAGCCGCCGTTCGGCGGCGGATCGGCCGAAGCGGTGCTGGTGCAACGGTTCACCCGCCCGCCGCCGCGGGTCACCTCGAGCCGCCTGGCAATCCCCGCGAGTGTGGCCGCCGCGTTGCAGCGCGCGATGGCACGGGCGCCGGCCGACCGGTTCGAGACCATGGCCCGGTTTGCCGCGGCGCTGACTGCCGGGGCCCCGGCGTCCGGCAACGTGGAGAAATCGATCGCCGTGCTCCCGTTCGCCTGCATGAGCGCGGAGGCGGACACCGAGTACTTCGGCGATGGGGTGGCGGAGGAGATCATCAACGCGCTCGCCCAGCTTCCGGGACTCAAGGTCGCGGCCCGAACGTCCTCATTCTCGTTCAAGGGGAAGAACGAGGACCTCCGGGTGATCGGGGAGAAACTGGGGGTGAGCACGGTGCTCGAGGGCAGCGTGCGGCGCGCGGGACGCCGGATCCGGATCACCGCGCAGCTCATCGAGGTGGCCAGCGGCTACCATCTCTGGTCGGAGCGGTTCGACCGGGAGCTCACCGACATCTTCGCCATTCAGGACGAGATCGCCAATGGCATCGCGTCGAAGCTCAGGGTCACCCTGGACCCCGGCGTGCCCCGAGAGAACTATCAGCGCCATTGGGAGGACTCCTTCCAGCGCCTGGACGCCCTGCTCCTGGTGAAGCCGGGGACCAGCGACGTCGAGGCGTACGACCTGTGTCTCAAGGGCAGGGCGGCGATGCGGCACCGCGGCCTCGAACTCTGGAAAGCGGTCGACGCGTTCGAGCAGGCCATCGCCCTCGACCCGAAGTTCGCGCTGGCGCATGCCGGCGTCGCCCAGGCGCTCTCGCTGGCCACGTTCTGGGGACTGGCGCCGTCCAGCCAGGTCCGGGACCGGGCGATCACCGCCGCTGCCCAGGCGCTGGCGTGCAACCCCGACCTCCCGGAAGCGCACCACGCCATCGGTTTCACCGCGTTGCTGATGGAGTATGACCGGGAGAAGGCCACGATTTCGTGGGAGCGGGCGATCGAGCTCGACCCCTCGAACTCCGATTCGCACATCTTGCACGCCGTGTTCGACCTGACGTACGTCCGCCAGGATGCCGCGGGCGCCGAAGCGGAGCTGCGCGCGGTCATCGCGCAGGATCCGGAAAGCTCCTATGCGCATACCAGCCTTGCGATATCGCTCACCTTCTCCCGTCGGTGCGCGGATGCCGTGGTGATCGCCGACCGGGCGATCGAGCTCGACCCCAGCTCGTTTTATGCCCAGTGGGTGCGGCTCCTGGCAACGTCGCTCCTGGGCGACCACGACGCCGTGCTCGCGGACGCCCGAAGGATGAGCGATCAATTCGGCCGGCATCCCTGGATCCTTAGGGCGGTCTCGATTGCGGCGGGGCTCGCGGGGAAGCGCGAGACCGCCGAAGCGGTTTATCACGAGGTCACCGGACGCGCGTCG
>DASYPZ010000322.1:0-4378 GCA_036006105.1 Gemmatimonadales bacterium
GATATTGGCAATCTCGTCCAGGAAGAGTGTCCCGCCGTCGGCCAGCTCGAAGCGCCCGGCCCGATCGCTCTTGGCGTCGGTGAACGCTCCCTTCACATGGCCGAACAGCTCGCTTTCGAAGACGCCTTCGGAGAGTCCCCCGACATTCACCACCACCAGGGAGCGGTCCCGGCGTCGGCTGGCGGCGTGAATCCAGCGCGCCACGACCTCCTTGCCGGTGCCGTGCTCGCCGGTGACGAGCACGTTCGCGTCGCTCGGCGCGATGCGCTCCATCAGCTCGAGCACCGGCTTCATGGCCGGAGACTCGGCCACCAGATCGGGCAGACCGCTCTTCCGATGCAGCTGGGTTTCCTGTTCCAGCCGCTGGGTCGCCCGGAGCGCGCGGGTGAGCTCGACCTGGGTGCGGAGGGTGGTCAGCAGCCGGGTGTTGTCCCACGGCTTTTCGATGAAGTCGCGGGCGCCGAGCCGCATGGCCTCGACCGCCTTGTCCACGCTGCCCCACGCGGTCATCACGATCACGGGAAGCGTCGGGTCGATAGCCCGCATCCGGGAGAGCAGATCCAGCCCTTCGCGCCCCGAGGTGGTGTCCCGGGTGTAATTGAGATCGATGAGGGCGGCGTCGGCCTGGTCCCGCTCCATCAGGGCAATGACGCCCTCGGGCACCTGGGCCGTGGCGGTGCGATAGCCCTCGGCCTTGAGCAGCAGGCGAAGGGCTTCGACGACATCGGCCTGGTCATCGGCGATGACTACGAGGGGGGAGGGCAACCCGGAACTCCTATTCCCTCACCATCCATCCGTCCTTCACCTGCACGATTCGCTTGCTGAACTTCGCGTTGTCCTCGGAGTGGGTCACCTGCACGATGGTGGTGCCCTCCCGATTGAGTCCCCGGAACAGCTCCATGATCTCCCGTGCCTGCGCGGAGTGGAGGTTGCCGGTCGGCTCGTCGGCCAGGATCAGCTTGGGCTTGGCCACCACCGCGCGCGCCACACCGACCAGCTGCTGCTGCCCGCCGGAGAGCTGGTTGGGGTAGAGATCCTTCTTGCCCACGATCTGAAACCGGTCCAGGATATCGGCCACCATCGCCTGGCGCTCGGCCTTCGGCACGTCGCGATAGGACAGCGGGGTTTCGATGTTCTCGTACACGGTGAGATCATCGATGAGATGGTACTGCTGGAACACGAATCCGATGTACTGGCGGTTGAGCTCGGCCCGCTGCTTGGGCTTGAGCTGGTGGACCGGGTGTCCGGTGAAGTCGTAGAATCCGGTCCAGCCGGCGTCCAGCATCCCCATGATGCCGAGCAGCGTGGATTTTCCGGCGCCGCTCGGTCCCATGATGGTGACGAATTCGCCTTCTTCGATGGTGAGATCGATCTGGCGAAGCACCCAGGTACGGGATGGCCCGGTCTGATAGAATTTTTCGACGTTCTGAAGCTGAATCATTGGGTCTCGCTAGACGCTAGTCGCAAAGACGCTCAGAGGGCGGAATCTAACAGACTTCGCCGGGCTCCCCATTGCCGGATCTACTCGCTCCGCAGGGCCACGAGTGGATCGATGTGCGCAGCGCGGCGGGCCGGGAGCAGGGCGGCCCAGAGCGCGACGCCGAGAAACGCGACGACCACGGCGGCGAAAGTGGCGGGGTCGGTGGGGCTCACCCCGGTGAGGAAGCTCTTCAGGAGCCGGGTGACGGCCAGGGCGGATACCAGTCCGATGCCCACGCCGATGACCACCGGCCGCATCCCGTTTCGCACCATGAGCCGGATGACATCCCGGCGCACCGCGCCCAGGGCCACCCGCACCCCGATTTCGCGGGTGCGCTGGCTCACCGTGAAGGCGACGATGCCGTAGATCCCCATGGCCGCGAGCAGCAAGGCCACCGCGCCGAAGCTGCCCAGCACGACGGCGGCCACCCGCTGGGGCAGCAGGGTGAGCGCCAGATGTTCCCCGAGTGTCTGGGCGCTGAAGATCGGCAGGTCGGGGTCCTCGGCCAGCAGGCTGGCGCGCATCGCGCGCACCGCGGCGGCGGGATCCCGATCGGCGCGGGCCACCAGAGTGAGGACCGGGTAGTACTCCTGGGCCAGCGGGAAATAGACGAACGGCACCGGATCTTCCGTCATCGTCTGATATTTGCCGTCCCGCGCGACGCCGACCACGGTGAGAAACGGCCCCGCCGGCCCCTGGACGCTGATGCCCTGACCGAGCGGGTCGGTCTTGGGCCAGAACCGCCGGGCGAAGCTCTCGTTCACCACCACGACACCCGGAGCGCCGGGACCGTCCCGCGCGTCGATGGCGCGGCCCCGGACGATGTCCACCTGCATCGTCTCGAAGTAACCGTCCGAAATCCTGGCGAAGTGGAACTCGAGATCCTCACCGGGCTGCCGCGTGTAGTCCCGGATGTTCATTCCGCGACGCGACGCGGCTCCCGGCGCCAGGGGAACCAGGGTGGTCCACGCGGCGGCATCGATCCCGGGCGTCGCGCGGAGCCGCTCCAGCGCGGAGGCGATCAGGATCCGGCCCCGCTCGGGCGGATAACCGTTCAGGGAAAGATCGACCGTGCCCATGGCGCCGTTCCGCGCCCGAAATCCGGGATCGATGGCATTGGCGCGGGCAAGGCTCCGCAGGAACAACCCGGCGCCGATGAGCAGCAGGAAGGAGAGCGCGACCTGCCCCGCGATGAAGGCCTCCCGCATCCGGGTGCGGACCGGACGGCCCCCGGCCGATTCATCCTTGAGCGCGGGGACCAGAGCCGGCCGCGAGGCCTGCATGGAGGGAACCAGGCCAAGCAGCACGCCGGTGAAGAGCGAGACTCCGATCGCAAACCCGACGACCCGGAAATCCATCGGCAGCTCGAGCCGGATCGGAACCCCGATCGGCGGCTGGAAGCGCTCCAGCAGCCGGGTCGCCCACGCGGTGATCAGGAGTCCCAGCCCTCCACCGATGCAGGTCACCAGCGCGCTCTCGGTGACGAACTGGCGAATCAGGCGGCCCCGGCTCGCACCCAGCGCCAGCCGGATCGCGATCTCCCGTCGCCGCGCCGCGGCGCGGGCCAGCAACAGCCCGGCGAGATTGGCGCAGGCGACCAGGAGCACCAACCCCACGACCACCATGAGCAGCGCCGACCCCGCCACGGCGGGTCCCCGGGCTTCCGGCGGAGCAATTCTGATTCTCGATTCGGTGAGCAGGGTGAGTCGGCGCCCCACGCCCCGCACATCGGTCCATTCCTGGGGATGTTCCCGATGCAGCGCCTCGGCCAGCACCGAGAGCTCGGCCTGGGCCGCCCCCGGGGCGACGCCGTTCTTGAGCCGGCCGGTCAGCAGGAAGGACCGGTTGGAGCGATTCCATTGATCGGACGCCGGGTCGAGCACTGCCTGCATCGGCGCCGGCATCCAGACGTCGAGCTTGTACCCTCGCAGCGTGCCCTGGAACCCCGGCGGCATCACACCGATGACCGTCATCGGCCGGCCGCTGATCGTGATGGCCCGGCCCAGCACGCCGGGATCGGCGCCGAACCGGGTTCGCCAGAGACCGTCGCTCAGGACCACGACCGGAATGGGATGCAGCGGGTCGCCTTCCTCGGGCGCGAAGCCCCGTCCCAGAACGGGCCGAACTTCCAGAACCTCGAAATAGTTTGCGCTCACCAGCTCGGCGACCAGCCGCTCGGTGGCGCCCTGGGCCGAGAAGCTCACCGGCTCCGCGACATGGGCCGCCAGACCCTTGAGGGTCTGGCTCCGGGCCGCGATATCCTGATAATCGGCGTACGCGGAGGTGCCGAAGGGAGGTCCGCTGAAGTCGCTGGTGAAGATCCCCACCACATCGTGGGGCCGAGGCAGCGGCAGGGGACGGAACAGCAGGCCGCTCACGATGCTGAAGATCGTGGTGTTGGCGCCGATGCCCACGGCCAGCGAGATCACCGCCACGGCGACGAATCCCGGCGTCCGCAGCAGGGTGCGCCAGGCATAGCGAAGATCGGCGAACAGGGCGGTCACCGGCCCGTCACTCCGCGCGCAGGGCGATGAGGGGATCGACCCGGGTGGCCCGCGCGGCGGGGCGCCAGCAGGCCAGCACCGAAATGCCCGCCAGCAGCATCCCGACCGCACCGAACACCACCGGATCGGCGGGACTCACCGAGAACAGAACACCACGCATCAGGCGCGTCAGCCCCAGCGCGGCCGGGATCCCCAGCACCAGGCCAAGGACCGCCAGCCGAATGCCGCGACCGATGACGAACCGGCGGAGGCCGGCGCCATCCGCGCCGAGGGCCATGCGGATGCCCATCTCGCGGGTGCGGCGGGTTACCAGGTAGGACATCGTTCCGTAAATCCCGAACGCGGCGAGCCCGAGGGCGATCCCGCCGAGGGCGCCCAGCAGCATGGCCATGAA
>DASYPZ010000323.1:0-2853 GCA_036006105.1 Gemmatimonadales bacterium
GCGAGCCGCGCTGGCCAGTGCCCGCAGTTGCCGGGCACTCTCCGGAATGCTGCGGGCCGGAATGCCGCTTCTCTCGGCGCTGGATGCGTTGGGACCGGCGGTGGGCGATCGGGCTATTGCCGCCCGGTTGTCCCGGGCCCGTGAACTGGTGGCCCAGGGCATACCGCTCAGCATGGCGCTCGAACGTGAGGGCGTGCTCGTCGGTTCCTCCCTTCAACTGGTTTCGGTGGGGGAGTCGAGCGGCCAGCTCGCGCTGATGACCGAGCGGGCTGGCCTGCTCGCGGCGCAGGAAGCCGAACGGGGGATCCGCACGCTGGTCAGTCTCCTTGAGCCGGCCCTGATCGTGGCGTTCGGGGCCATGGTGGCGTTCGTAGCCGCGGCGCTGCTCCAGGCGGTGTACGGGTTGAGGGCGATATGAGTAGGGCGCGCGGGACCACCCTGGTCGAGTTGATGGTGGCGCTCCTGATCCTCGGGCTGATGGCCGGCATCGGTGTGTTCGCCGTGCAGAGCCTCAGCCGGCCGGCGTCGGACGACGTTGCTGCGATCATGAATGAGGCCGGGCGAAGGGCCATACGGGATGGCACGCCGGTGCGACTGCTGCTGGATTCATTGACTCCCCAGGCCGGACCGCGGCTGCTGCTGTTTCTGCCCGATGGCCGGGTGCTGGGGCGGACCGCCGATGATTCGACCTGAGCGGGGGATCGCGCTGCTCGAGGTCCTGATCGCCCTCGCTCTGCTGAGCGTGGGCGGGCTGGCCACCGTCGGACTGATTGACGAGTCCATTCGCGCTCAGGCGGAGATGGCGGCGCACGAACAGGACACCGCGGTAGGCGGCAGAGTCCTCGCTGCCCTGAGCCTGCTCCAGGGCGCCGATCTGGCGCAGCGGCTTGGGAAGCGTGAGCTGGGAGAATTCATCCTGAACGTCTCGCGCCCCGAACCGACCCTCTTTCGCATCGCGCTCTCCGAAGCCCGGGCTCCGGAGCAGGAGATCCTCGTCACCGTCGTCTACCGGCCATGAGAACATCCAATAGCGGCGGGTTCACGCTGGTCGAGGTGCTGATCGCGATGGTGATCGGCAGCCTGGTCGTCCTCCTCGCCCACCAACTCTTCGCCACCGCGAGTGATGGTACTCGGCGACTCGAAGCGGCCCGGATGCGCCTGGAACGGGAGCGGCTAGCCGCCCGCTGGCTGGAATCCGCTTTCTTGTCGCTCGAGGCCGGTGGGAAGGACGGTTCGTTTGAAGGCCATCCTCACACGGTGAGCTTCACAACCTGGCTGACCCAGCCTGGTGGCTGGTTGGAGCCCCGCGCCGTGCTGATCCGCGTGATCGATTCCAGTCTCCGGGCCGACACTGACCATGGGCCAATCGGCCTGCAACAGGGAGTTCGCGAAGTCGACTTCGACTACCTCCTGGAGCCGGGCGCCGAGAGTCACTGGGTTCGGGAATGGGTGTCGCCGGTGAGCGCGCCTCTCGCGGTGCGGATCCGGCTCACCCGGAACACGGGAGTGGACACCACTGTGATGCTGATCAAGGGGCGGGGATGAACCGGCGAGGTTTTGCTTTGATCGCGGTGCTCTGGCTGCTCGCGGCGCTTTCGATCCTGGCGGGAACCTCCCTGGCCGCGGCACGCTCCGGCCTCACGGCGAGCCGGAATCGGATCCTACTCGCCAGGGAAGGGTGGGCTCGCGAAGCCTGCGTCGAGATCCTGCTGGGCCGCTATGCCAAGGCGGGGGCCGATGTGCCGCTCAGCCGCAAACTTTCCGACCTCGCTGCCAGCCTCGACTCGGTTGACCTGGGGCGCGACACCTGGTGTTCGGCGAGGCTGGAGGATCCATCCACACGCATCAATCTGAACCTGGCCGACCCCGCCACCCTCGCGGCGCTGCTCCGGAACGATTCCCTGGCCGACGCCCTGCTCGATTGGCGCGATGCGGACGAGGCTCCCCGCCGGTCGGGCGCGGAAGCGGCGTGGTATCGATCGCATCACCGCATCCAGCCGAGGAACGGGCCACTGGCCTCATTGGATGAGCTGCGCCTGGTGCGCGGTTTCGATTCGCTGACGGTCAGCCACCTGGCCACGCTGCTGACCGTTCGGGGGAGCGGGGTGGTGAATCCCAACACCGCTTCCTTTCCGGTTCTTCATGCGACGCTCGACCTGTCAGAGGGTGAGGTCGCAGCCCTGGCGCAATACCGGAGCCGCGGACGACCGATTGGCAGCCTCGACGAATTCCTGGGAATGCTCTCCGCCCCCACGCGCCAACAGCTGACCTCACGCTACCAGGAGCTGGTGCAGCGGCTGAGTTTTTCGCCAGTTGAGCTTACGGCGCTTGTAACTGGCCGGGTGGGCGGATCGCCCCTCCGCGCCAACCTGGTGATGACCCTGGTTCCCTTGCCGGACCGGCTGGCAGTGATCCGGCGAGAGACGGAATGACGGCGATGCGGTATGCGCTCTGATCTCATGATCCTCACCGTGAGGCCCATGCTCCTCGAAGCCAGGCTCCAGCGGGGCGGTTCGGTGTTGTGGAGCGGGCAAGCGGAGTACCATGGCCGGGCCGAGTTGGCCGATGCGATCGCTCGGCTGGTGGCCGAGCCGGCGCTGGTGAAGCCGGGGAGGCGGCTTCGCGTGGAGCTGGTCCGCCCGGTCGTGCAACTCCGCACGCTGGCCGATCTGCCCCCGGTTCGCGTCTCTCACCTTCGCGCGCTGGTAGAGCAGCAGGCCCATCGCTACTTCCGGAAGAATGGCGTGCCCCTGGTTCTCGATGCGACCTGGAGTGAGCGGAAACGCCGGGTGACAGTACATGCCGCCGCGGTGGAGGAACCGGTGGTGAATGCCATTGTGGAAGGCGCCCGGG
>DASYPZ010000324.1:0-20574 GCA_036006105.1 Gemmatimonadales bacterium
AGGAGCCCGATCAGCTCGACTCGCTGTGCCGGAGCGGCGGCCTCCGGCACCGGCAGCCGGGCCAGCGCGGCGTACAGCTCCCGCTCGCCGAGGGTGACCCACGCCTCCGCCATCCGGGATTCGCCCGCGGTGAGGCCCCGTCGGAGAAATCCGATGCCCGCCGAGAGCAGTCGCAGCCGCTCGGTCGCGCGGATCGAAGCCGCGCGGCGCGCCAGGACCATCAACCGGCGCAGCGCGGTTTGGTGGGCGGGCGACGTGGAGTGTGCCGCGAGCTGAGCGCCGTTGCCCGCGCGCAGAGCCGCTCGTACCGCTCCTGCCAGGCTGCGGATGACGCTCCGGAGCCGGGTCGGGTCCGGCTCGCGCGACGCCCCCGATCCTTTGGCCCGGCCCAGGTGGGCTGCGATGGTCGCCGCGTCGGCGACCCAGCCCTGTCTTCCGCGGGCCAGGACGATGGTCCGGGAGGAACCGTCTTCCTGAATGATCCGGATTCCCGCGACCGAGGCTCGCGCTCCCTCCATCATCGCGCTGCCTTCGGCGGCTTCGATCCCAGCCCACTCGGCCGCCACCTGTGCCCGCAGCCGCCACGGTGCGTCGCCTTCGGTGCCCAGACCCAGCGCCCTGGGCAGCTCGGCTTTGGCATCGAGGATCGCCTCCTTGCCCAGGGCCGTTTCCAAGGCCGGCGACGGCAGGATCCGGACGACCTCCACCCGATCGGCCAGGGAGCCGAGCCGAAAGGCGCGACCGCTGCGCTGGTCGAGGCGCACCGCGGTCCAGGGGAGATCGTAGTGCACGACTCGCCTGATCAGCGGCAGGTCCAGCCCCTCGGCCGCGACATCGGTCGCGATCAGGATCGAAGGTCTGGCCTGAATGTGATCGGTGCCAAGGGCGGCCGGCCGAAACCAGTCGAGCACGACTTCCCGGGGCAGCGTGGTGGTATCCAGACCGGCGTGGCTGCCGGTGCACCAGGCCACGCGCGGTTGCCCCAGGCCGGCACGGAGGTGGCGCACGGTCGCCGTATGGGTGGTGAATACCAGGGTCGGCCCGCCGGCTGAAACGAGCCGCGCCAGCTCGGCGAGCTTCACATCGCCTCCGGCGCTCCAGGCCCGGCACGCCGCCAATGGCGCGTCCAGCGCTTCGAGGTCGGAGAGTGCCAGCTCGGGGAGGGATGCCGCTTCGGCCACCAGCGGCCAGAGCACCAGCTGATCGATGTCGGCGCCCACCAGCCGGCGGATGACACTTCGCGAGACCAGTTGTCCGGATGCCTCCGCGTCCCGGGCCGAGACCAGCAGCGCGCGGTATCGGGAAAGGGCCAGAGCGGTCGCGGCCGGACTCGACGCCAGGGCCTGGAGCAGGACGACCCGGACCAGCGAGGCGACGACCCGACGCTCCGAGAGTGTGAGCCCGAGAATCCCGTGAAAGACCGACCAGAAGGGCGAATGCTCCGGTTCCTCGGGACGCACTTCGCGCGATACCCGCTGCGGAAGCGATCGGGAACGATCCTCGCCGGTCACCACGAGAGACGAGAGTGCATCCGGCACGCTCCGCTCCAATCCGGCGAGCAAGGATGGCACGCCGTTCCAGGTCAGGGCATCGTCGCGAACGAAGAGCAGGAGCTGGCGGGCGACATCCTCCAGGCGGTTGACGGCCGGTGTGGCGCTCAGCAGTATGCCCCGGCGTCCTACGCACCAGGGCGCCAGGGTCAGGTAGCGGCGAGTGGACGGAGACCGGAATCGGTGACTTTCGTCGATGATCACGGTCGTGCCGGCAGCGGCGGGAAGCCGGCCCCGGCTCAGGGTCTCGTGAGAGTGCAGCCGGATGGGAATCCCGGCTCGCCGGGCGGTCTCGCGCCATTGCGCGAACAGTGCCGCCGGCGCCAGCACCGGGATCACCCGTCCCGGGTCGAGCACGCCGGCCACCGCGAGCGCGATCCAGGTCTTCCCGGTCCCGACACCGTCCGCCAGCATCACCCCGTTGAATCGCTGGATTGCCGCCACCGCCCGGCGAAACGAGAGGCGCTGATCGGCTCGCAGCCATCGGGGGGCAGCTGCCTCCGCTTCCGGTGGAAGCAGCGCCCGCGCCAGCGCGGCCGCGACGGCTTCCGGCGGAGCCGCCGACGGCGGCCTGAGCCACACGCTCAGCGGATCCCGCACGGTCGAGAGCGACTCAGCGACCAGCGTGGGCGACCGGCGCAACCAGTCCGGCCAGCGCCGCGCGCTCCCGGGTCGAGAGCGCGAGCAGCTTCGCGCACCATTCATCCAGGGTCTCCTGCGGAAGAGTGAGGCCGGCACCGCTCCGCCCGAGCTCGAGCAACGCGGGACAGGTGGCGACGAGGTCGGGGCAGGGAAGGCCTGACACCGCGCGAGCGTTGAATCGCGCGAACCCCCCGGACGCCGGGTCCGCGGTGGCGAGGGCCACGGCGCGGCACCAGGTGGAATTGAGCCAGGCGGTGAGCCGCAGCGCTGTGCCGGCATCACCCACCGGAATGACATAGCAGCTATTGAGTGGGATGAGCCGGCTGCCGCAGCGCCCGATCAGCGCGGCCGCTTCCAGCCGCCGGGACAGATCGGACCAGATTACCCGGAACGGCGCCGAGGCGGGCCCGGTACGAAACAGCGACCAGGGCGGCCCGCCGGTGTGATCGGCTCGGCGCCGCAGGTCCGCGGCGTGGCGCGCCAGGTACCGGTCCGCGATGGGCGGCAGGGTGCGGAGGGGCCGGCCGCGCTCATCACAAGGCCAGAGGAGCCTGGTGCGGCTCAACACCGAGAAGGGGCGCACATCGCGCCCCCGCACCGCGCCCCGAATCAGCTCCGGCTCGAGGCCATCGGGAGGATCGAGGAAAACCTGGTTGAGGCCGGTCTTCACTCCGAGGTGACAGGCGAACCGCTCTCCCAGCGGTGGAAACGATTCACGGAGCCGCTCCAGCGCGTCGCGGGTTTCGTCGCAGCGCAGCACCCAGGGCCCACTTCCCAGGGAACGCTGCGGAACCGCCGGCTCCGCGGCTCCGAGCGCCACCCGAACCCGATGGCCCTCCGGAGGCGCCGCCTGCGTCGCGACCAGCGCCATGGGATAGACCGTGGCGTCGAACACGGCGCGCCCGTCGTTCCGAAGATCGGCGGCCACCGCCAGGGTGGTCTTCCCGATCAGTGCGGCCCGGGCAGCGGTGGCGTAGCCGGTGGTGGCGAGCTTGGACGGCAGCAGCAGCGCCGCCACGCCGCCGGGCTTGAGGAGCTCGAAGGCGCGCTCGACGAAGGCCACCGACAGGTCGGGCTGGTGGGCATAACCCGCCGCGCCCGAGCGCGCTCCCCGGAACCAGCGGAAGCGTTCGCCGAGATAGCGGCGCTGCTCGGGCGCCAGCGCTTCGGCGCGGACCCAGGGCGGGTTACCGGCAACGAGATCGAAGCCGCCCTGCGCGAAGACGTCGGCGAAGTGGGTGGGATAATGAAACCAGGGCAGCTCCGCGGCCTGCTCCAGCGCACGGAGCCGGACGCGAGCCCGGGCTCGAAGTGCGCGCAGCTCCCGGAGCCGCGAACGGGCCTGCCGGTCGAGCCCCTGGCGACCCCCGAAGAGAGTCGGACTCCGGGCGGCATCGAGCACTCCGGCGATCATGCCGTCGGTGGATACCACGGCGCCCCGGAGCGAAGCGGCCGCGAGATCGCGCTCCGCCGCGAGGAGCCGAGCCACCGCGCCACGCTTGGCCGCGCCGCTGCTCCCGATCACGGCTCCGCGAAGCCCGGCGAGCGCCGCCGCCCGTTTGGGGTCCGGTACCGGCAGCGGCAATCCGAACGCCGGATCGATCAGACTGTCTCCCTGCCGAATCAAGGCATCGAGGTTGGGCAGCGGCGCCACGGCGGCCGGCGCCTCGGAGGGATCCGCGGCCACCACCTCGAGCCAGAGCCGCAGCTCGGCGAGCCGAACCGCGGCGGCGTTGCGATCGACGCCGAAGAGGTTGGTTGCCAGGACCCGCCGGAGCCGAGCCGCGCGCCGGGCGCTGGGCCCGCCCGGTCCCGCCAGGATACGCAACGCTCCAAGCAGGAAGGCGCCGCTTCCCACCGCCGGATCGAGCAGACGGACCCGCGCAAATACCCGCCGGGTCGTCCGGTCCGGCTGGTCCACGCTGCGGCGCGCCTGCGACCAGGGCATGCCGGTCTGTCGCTCGAGCCAGGTCGCCAGTCCGTCCCGCAGTAGTGCGTCCACCAGTGCCGAGGGGGTGTAAAAGCTTCCGGTGGCGTGCCGCTCGTCCGGCTCCATGACGCGTTCGAATACCCGGCCCAGCATGTCGGGGGCGATGGATTCACCGGAGTTCTGAGACAAGGTGAAGTGGAAGCGCTCGAACAGAGTGTCGAAGGCATCGCGAAGGACCGGCGTGGGCAGGGAGCCGGCGCCCCCGCGTTCCAGGCGGTGAGGCTCGAAGAGCCCTCCGTTGAGGAACGGCACCGGTCCGAAGCGCCGGGCCAGGGTGCCCCGCTCCGGAGCGGGGCGATTGAGCGTTCCGAAGAAGAGCGGCTGGAGCAGATCGCGGTGCAGTGACCGGCGCGCCGCGAGACAGCGGTCCACCTCCTCCCGCAGGAATCGGGGTCGACCCGCCAGCCATCCCTTGGCCTCGACGAAGTACAGGAAGAGGATTCGGGTGAGCTGAAGCAGGGCCAGGGCGTGGCGATCGGCGGGCCGGAGCCGGCCGGGCAGCGCCTCCATCGTCGCGTGCAGAGTTCCCCGGAACGCCAGGAAGAAGCGCTCGTCCACCCCGCGGCTCGACAGCGCCTCGGCGATCCGGAGCGCGGTGGCGATGCCGGTCTCCTCGCTGCGAGCTGTACAGCGCTCGAGTGTCGCGAGAGCGAGAGGATCGGGAGCATCGAGCGAGAGATCGAGAGGCCGGGCGTCGAGGGCGGCGAGGCGAAGGCGCCGAAGCGAGAGGTCGAGGTAAAGCACCGCGCCGGGTGCCCCCCGCGCCGCCAGGACCCGCGCCGCCTTCCCGGCGCTGGTGAATTCGGTCCCGCTCAGCGCATACCAGGAAAAATCCCGGATTCCGGCCACGATGGCCGCGCGCATCCCGCCCGGCAGACTGTCTTCAGGGAGATCCCGAAGCTCGGCGCAGTAGCCCAGCGCGTCGCAGAGCCGGCCGAGGTCCTCCAGCCGGTGGATTGAACGGAGCAGGTGTGCGAGCGCCATCGCGATGCATTGTCGCGAGCGCGCGTGCCGAAGTGGGTCTCATTCCTACGCTGGGAGGGCTGGAATTACCGGAGGCGGAAGGAGCTTACGGCAGGGTCACCCGCGCGATGCGTCCTCGCGGACCCACCATCCAGCCGGTGTGTGAGCTCGAAAACATCACCGACCAGTAGTTGTCCGGCGCGAGCGGCCGCCAGGTCTCTCCGTCGTCGTCGCTGATGCTTGCCCCGCCCGGACCGGTGGCGATGAGCGTTCGGGCCCGGCCCGGTACGGTTCCGAGACCGTAGACCGTACCCTTGAACGCGGGTTCGCCGAGCAGCCGCCAGGTGATGCCGCCGTCCGTGGTGCCGGCGATGCGTGCCGAGGGAACCTTGGTGGAATCTTCGCTGCCCGCCGCGAATCCCCGAAGCGCATCGCGGAACTGCAGCGTGAAGATGCCGGCGCCGGGCACCCGGTTTCCGATCGGAGTGACGGCCGCGGTCCAGGTCTGTCCCGCGTCCGTGGTGCGCAACACCCGGGCCCCCTGCTTGCCGCCGGTGGTCCCGATCCAGGCCGATCCGGGCGGCTGCACGACGACGCAGGTACCGCTCGCGGCCGGTGATCCCTCACCGCTGTCGGCGGCGGGTGCTTTCATCTCGGCCAGAAGCGACCAATGATCACCGCCGTCGCTGGTGAGCAGGATCGGAACCCGTCCCCGTACCGCGTCGCTGATGGCAATGGCGTGGCGCGGGTCCCAGAACGCGAAGCAATCGTAGAAGGCCGCCGGATCGTGATTCTGGAATTGCAGAGTCCAGTGCTCGCCCCCGTCGGTGGTGCGATAGATACGGGCGCTGTCTCCGCTGGGGATCGACAGCAGCCACGCGGTCAGGGAATCGACCGCCTGCACATCCCGAAACTGGATCGCCTCCGCGCCGGGCACGACTCCGGTCTTCCAGTGGGTGCCGCCGTCGGTGGTGCGGAGGAAGGTGCCGCCGGCGCCGCCGGCCCAGACCACCAGGTCGTCAACGGCAAAGAGTCCGATCAGCAACTGGGAAGTGTTGCTGACCTGGGGCGTCACGACCTGAGCGAATGACTGCCGCGGCGCGGCCGCAATGAATCCGGCAACGAGGAGACCGGCGATGCGCATCGGGCTTCAGGCCGCGGTGCTGTTGGGGGGGCGGATGGTGCGGTTGAGCTCGTGGCGGATCAGGTTGAGCGATTGGGTCAGCTCTTCGGGATCGGGGGTGCGACGACCGGACGCGCCGTCTTCACGGTTGGGCAGCAGCTCCGAGACCAGGGCGTCGGTGTAACCGACCACGGCCATGGCCACCCCGCGATCGACCAGCCGATTCAGCCGCAGCAGCAGCGCCATGCCCTGCCGGGGACGCAGCGCCGCGATCGAGGGCGCGAGAAAACGGATCAGCAGCTCGCGGAGATACTGCAGCTCCTCGACGACCTCTCCGGCGGCCAGACCCCGATTGGCGGCGTGACGGCCGTACAGCTCGGTGACGCTCCCCCAGATGCTCTTGGTTTCCCTCCGCAGCGGACCGACCATCGAGCCGAAGACGTCGATGAGCAGCAGGAGCTCGAGACGCACAATGTCCGAAGGAACCGAGCTGCTGGCGGTTACGCGGTCGCCGAGCCAGGAAACCCACTGGTCCACCATGGCGCTGCGCTGTGCGGCGATGGCTCGACTTGCGGCGACCAGGGTGGGATGGGTTGTACGCAGGGAGGGTGCTCCCGCCGTGAGGAATGGTCTGGCGGACCAATACTAACGTCCGGCGCGGTCAGGTCAATGACTCATTTATATTCAGTGATGCTCCGAAAGCTGATTCTGACGGTGGCGGGGTTGGGAGTCGCGGGAACCGGGTTTCTGGCCTGGGCCCGGCACCAGGGTGCCGCGCTTCCCGGCATGGCGCTGCCCGCGTTTCCGCCCGCGATCACCGCCGCCGTTCAGGCCGATGACTCGACGGCCGTGGCGTCGTTCGCCGAAACCCGCTGCCGGTTGTTGCAGGGAGAAAAACGAAAGTCCTGCTTCGAGGACGTCCTGCTCCAGCTGGTCCGGCAGGACCGGATTCGCCTCGCCCTCGGGTCCTTGAACCTGCTGGGCCAAAGAGACGCGCAGATCCGCCGCTTCGGACACGACTACAGTCACGTCATCGGCATCAACGCCTGGACGCCCGGCAAGAACCTCGGCGACGTGTACCTGCAGTGCAGCGAGCTGTTCCAATCGGGATGCTACCACGGTGTGATCCAGGCCTACTTCGCGTATCAAGGCACCGACAGCGCGCAGGTCGCATCGTTGTGCCGGGACACCCCCGGCATCAGGGACAGCGGCTGGCTTCGCTTCCAGTGCGTCCACGGCATCGGGCACGGTCTGGTCCAGGCCTATACCATGAACCTCCCTCACGCGCTGGCCGGCTGCGACATGCTGGGCAACGGCTGGGACAGCGAATCGTGTTACGGCGGGGCGTTCATGGAATTCATCGTGGGCGGCCGGGGTCAATCCCACCACGTGCATATGATGGTCAAGAAGGACTCCATGCCCGGCATGGAGGGTATGGAGGGCATGGATCACGAGGCCAAACCCGACACCTTCCCGCCGTTCAAGGCGCGCAACCCTGCCGACCTGTTGTACCCGTGCTCCGTGCTCGCCCAGAAGTACCTTCGCGCCTGCTATCAGATGCAGGCCGGCCTGGTGGTGGAACGGACCGGACTGGATTTCGTGAAGGTGGCCGCCGTCTGCGATACGGCGCCGGAGCGGATGCGGCATATCTGCTATCAGGGCATCGGTACCTATGTGAGTGGCGTCACCAGCCGGGACCCCGAAGAGTCGATCCGGCTCTGCTCGCTGGGCAGCTCCCGCTATCGCCCCTTCTGCTTCGTCGGGCTGGTGAAGAACTTCGTCGACGTCACCGCCAATCCCGACGACGGTCTCGCCCTCTGCCGAAAGCTCGGCCCGGTCGAAATCGCCACCAGCTGCTATCACGCGGTGGGAGAAGAAGCGTCGGTTCTCTACGAGGCGATGTCCAAACGGGAAGAGGTCTGCGCCAAGGTGGAATCGAAATACGCCCTCGCCTGCCGCTTCGGCGCCGGACTCAGCGGGACCCGCCCGGCGGAGCTGCCCCGGTCCTGAGTGGCCACGCCACTCCTCACCCGCCACACCCTTCCCGGTGCACTGGGAGATATTCTGATCGACGTGCGAGCCCAGCCCGGCTCCGCCCGTCCCGCCGTCGTCCTGCTTCACGGATTCAAGGGATTCAAGGACTGGGGGATGTTTCCTCCCGCGGCCGAGCGGCTGGCCCGCGCCGGGTTCACCGCAGTATCGCTCAATGTGAGCGGCAGCGGCGTCGACGATTCCGGGGAGTTCGTCTGGCCCGATCGCTTCGGTCATAACACCTTCACTCGCGAATTGGCCGACTTCGAGTCGGTCGTCACCGCGCTGGATCAGGGCCGGCTCGGCGTTTCGAGACCGACTTCCATCGGTGCCCTCGGGCACAGCCGGGGAGGCGGCACCGTCATCCTCGCGGCCAGCCGGATGCCGCGCATCGGAGCGCTGGTGACCTGGGCCTCGATCGCTACCGTGCGTCGCTGGAGTCCCGACGATGCTGCGGCGTGGCGCCGGGCGGGCGTCCTTCCCGTGGTCAACAATCGAACCGGAGAAACCTACTCCCTCTCTACCGAGTTGCTGGACGATGTGGACGAGAACGCGGGCACGAGCCTCAATATCCGGGACGCCGCCGCCCGGGTGAGCGCGCCCTGGCTGATCGTGCACGGAACCGCCGACGAATCGGTGCAGTTCCGCGAGGGAGAGGATCTCGCGGCCGCCGCGCCCAAGGCCACGTCCCAATTGCTGGCGATCGAAGGATCCAATCACGGTTTCGGCGCGGTGCATCCCTTCGCCGGTCCGACGCCCGACCTCGAGCGGGTCTTCGATGCCACCCTCGCCTGGTTCTCCCGGCATCTCCCTTGACCGGGCCGGACCGTTCCGCGAAGCTCCACCCATGCCGATCTACGATTTTTCCTGCCTGGATTGCGGCCGGACCTTCGACGAGCTGATGCGGTCGGATACCCGGGTGGAATGCCCCGGGTGCGGCGGCGCGCGCGTGGAGCGGATCCTGTCCCTGCCGGCCCGTCCCGCGTCCGCCGGAAAGCCCGCCGACTTCAGTCGTCTTGGCCCGCCGCCCGGCGGTGGCTGTTGCGGCGGCGGCTGTCAGGGGCACTCCCACTGAGCCGTATCCCCGGGCTCCTCGCCAGGCTCGCGGAACGGAATCCCCGCGAAGAAGATCTTCCCGATCGTCCCAAGGCCGCCGTCGCGGTCATCTTCGTTCCCGATCCCGACAGCGTGCTCCTGATTCGTCGCGCCGAGCGGGAGGGTGACCGATGGTCCGGTCAGATTGCCCTTCCCGGTGGCAGGTGGAGCGCGAGCGACGCGGACCTGGCCGCGACCGCCCGCCGGGAAACCCGCGAAGAGGTCGGCGTCGAGCTCGGCGGCATTCCGGTTTCCGCGGTGCTCGACGATCTCGCGCCGCGAACTCCGGTGCTGCCACCGATCGTCGTGCGTCCGTTTGTCTTCTCTCTGCCGGCCGCCACCGCCTTGATACTCAACCATGAGGTGGCAGGAGCCTGGTGGGTGGAGCTCGATACACTGCTGCATCCCGATGTCCTTCGATCGATCGAGTATCAGCGCCACGGCGCCACGGTTCGCGGAGTCGGCTACCATTTGGACATCGGGGTGCTGTGGGGTATGACCGAGCGGATTCTGACGCCGATTATCGAGCTGCTTCATTAGGACTGGTCCGCCCGTCGCTGAATCCAGCGTCATAATCTATCTATCAAGCCATTCCCTCCCATAGAGATGAGTCTATACATTACATAACTTTCGTAGCTATTGACAATAAATTTAGGCTACACTAATTTGTGGCGTCTGGGGTCAGCTTCAACCGGTTCCTTCTCAGGTGGATTCATGGTGGCTCAGTCAGCCAATCCGGCGCTCACGAGGTCGGTCGAAGACTACCTCAAGGGCATCTATCGCCTCTCCAGCACCGGACTTCCGGTTTCCACCAGTGATATCGCCGAGCTGCTCGAGCTATCCGCCCCGTCGGTCAGTGGAATGATTCGCCGGCTCTCCGACCAGGGTCTGCTCGAGCACGTGCCGTATCGCGGTGTCCTGCTTACCGCCGCCGGCCGGCAAGTGGCCATTCGCATGCTGCGGCGGCATCGGCTGATCGAAGCATATCTGGTGGGCTTTCTCGGCTATTCCTGGGATACGGTGCACGACGAGGCCGAACGGCTGGAGCATGCGGTCTCCGACGTGCTGATCGAGCGCATGGCCGCGGTGCTCGGCCATCCGCGCTTCGATCCCCATGGAGATCCCATCCCCGATTCCGACGGCATGATCGACGAGCTGGTCTATACGCCGCTGGCCGAGATTCCCGGTGGAGAGACCGTCGAGATTCGGCGCGTCGCCACCAGCCAGGCGGACCGGCTCCGCTATCTGGAAACTTCCGGTCTCATCCCGGGAACCCGGGTGACGGTCACGCGGCACCAGCCGTTCCACGGTCCGATCACCGTGACGGCCGGGGGCCACGAGCAGGTCATCGGACACGAATTGGCGCAGCAGGTACTCTGTGTCCGTGCCGAGGCCCGATGAGCGCCGCACCGGCCGCACCGCTCAAGCCGGTGGAAGAGCTGCTCGAAGGGTGGCATCGCCCGCGGGGACGTCCTTCGCTGCCGGAGTCGTATCAGTCGGTCAAGGTCCCCAAGGGAGTCGGATTTTTCCGGAAGGCGCTGGCGTTTGCCGGGCCGGGTTACATGGTGGCGGTAGGCTACATGGACCCGGGCAACTGGGCCAGCGACATCGCCGGCGGCTCGCGGTTCGGCTACACGCTGATCAGCGTGGTCCTGCTGTCCAATCTCATGGCCATCCTGCTCCAGTCACTGGCCGTCAAGCTCGGCGTGGTCACCGGGAGAGATCTGGCCCAGGCCTGCCGCGACCACTATTCCCGCCCGGTGAGCTTCGCGCTCTGGATTCTCTGTGAAATTGCCATCGCCGCCTGCGACCTGGCCGAGGTGATCGGATCGGCCATCGCGCTGAACCTGTTGTTCGGCGTGCCGCTGCTCTGGGGCGTCTGCCTGACCGCGGCGGATGTGCTGATCATCCTGCTGCTGCAGCACCGGGGCTTTCGGTATCTCGAGGCCTTCGTCATCGCGCTGGTGGCGACGGTGGGCGTCTGTTTCGGGATCGAGCTCTTCCTGGCCAAGCCGGACCTCGCGTCGATCGGCCTCGGGCTCATCCCCCATGGAGAGATCATCACCAACCCGGCGATGCTGTACATCGCCATCGCAATCCTCGGCGCCACGGTGATGCCGCACAACCTCTATCTGCACAGCTCCATCGTGCAGACCCGGCACGTGCTCCCCGACCCGGCGTCCAAGCGGGAAGCGATCCGGTTCGCCACGCTGGATTCGACCCTGGCGCTCCTGTTCGCGTTCTTCATCAACGCGGCGATCCTGATTCTCGCCGCGGCCACCTTCCATTCCAGCGGGAACAGCTCGGTCGCCGACATCGGGGACGCCTATCACCTGCTGACTCCGCTCCTGGGCACCAGTCTCGCCAGCATCCTGTTCGCGGTGGCGCTGCTTGCCTCCGGCCAGAACTCCACCATTACCGGCACCCTGGCCGGACAGATCGTGATGGAGGGGTTCCTCAATATCCGGCTGCCCGCGTGGCTCCGCCGCCTCATCACCCGGCTGATCGCCATTATCCCGGCGGTCATCGTCACCGCCTTGTATGGAGAGCGCGGTGTCGGATCCCTGCTGCTGTTGTCGCAGGTGATTCTCAGCCTGCAGCTTTCCTTCGCGGTGGTGCCGCTGGTCCGCTTCACCAGCCAGAAATCGAAGATGGGCGCCTTTGCCAACGGACGGCTGCTCACCGCCGGTGCCTGGGGCGTGGCAGTGGTGATCATCGGCCTGAATGCGTGGCTGCTGTTGGGTCTGGCCCGGGAGTGGCTGGCATGAGTTTCACTCCAGAGCTGGCGGTCCTGCTGGGCATAGCCATTCTCGGCGGTGCCGGCTTCGCGGTCTTCGAGGTGGAAACTCCCTGGTGGCGGAAGGCGCTCAAGTGGGCCCTGATCACCGCGCTGACCCTGGCACTCGCGGCGGCGGTGGGGCACTGGGCGCTGCTGTTTCCGATCGTCGCGGGATTCGCCGGTATCGGTTTCCACTTCTGGTGGTGCCGGAAGAACGGGATCGATCCGGTTCACGCCACGCCCCGCAGGCGCTACTACGAGCTGCGCGGCTGGACCTGGCGCGAGTGACTCTCCGGTCGCTCCGCTGCCTCGCGTCGCTCCTCGTGATGGCCGCTCCACTCTCCGCCCAGGATCCCGATCCGCACTCGGCGCAACCGGAGCGCCCCACGGTCGCCACCCACGCCGGCACCGTCGCACCCCGCTGGCTCGAGCTCGAAACCGGACTCGAGTTCGATCGCAGCGGGGGGGAACACGCCCTCCAGGCTCCCCTGCTCTTCAAGATTGGTCTGGCGCGCCGGCTCCAGCTCAGTGTGATGCTGCCGTTCACTTCTCCCGTGGAAGGGGGGACATTCGGCCCCGCCGACTGGAGTTTCGGCATCAAGTGGCGCCTGCTGGAGGACGCCCCGGTCCTGGGCGACTTCGCGATTTTCCCCGCGCTCAAGTTCCCGACCGGTGCATCGTCACTGGGGCGGGGAACCGGCACCACCGACGTGTCCCTTCTTCTCATCTCCAGTCACAGGCTGGGACCGGTGGCGGTGGATCTCAACGCCGGCGTCACGCGTCGGAGTGGAGACGGCAGCCTTGCCCCGAAGACCGCCACCCTCTGGACCGCGTCATTCGGCGGCGCGGCGTCGGGGAGATTCGGCTGGGTTGCGGAGGTGTACGGCCTGCCGGGAACCAACGGACCGGCCGGCAGCGAGAACATCGTCGCGCTGCTGGCCGGCCCGACCTTCGCAGTCCGGCCCTGGATTGTGCTGGATCTTGGCGGGATCATCCCGATCTCGGGTCCGCAGCCCTACGCCATCTACAGCGGACTCACCTGGAACATCGGGAAGTTGTAGGCTCTACTCGTTTTCCGGCGGCCGGCGCCGCTGGCCCCCCTGGAACGGATCGCGCGGACTCCTGATCCGCTCGGGCAGAGTATTCCATTGCTCGGGTGTGAGGATCGCCTTGGCGGCGTCGAGAGCCGCCTGTCTCCGCCTGCGACCTTCCTCGATCCTGGGCCGGATCACCGCCAGCATCCGGGCACCGTCGGGATTGGCCCCCATCTTGGCCATTTCGGCCTGAAGCGCCTTCGCCAGCGCGGCGTTCTGGGCCACGACGGTGTCGGAGACCAGCTTCAGCCGCGCCTCCTGATCATCGCTGAGCCGGAGTCCGACCTTGAGATCGAGGATCTCGGTGATCGGGTTCGGGATGAGACTGGCAAACCGGCTGGAGAAATCCGCGTCCCCGGCTCCGCCGGCGCCGGGCCGGCCGGCGCCGCCCCGTCCACCGCCGAATCCTCCGGCAAATCCCCCGAGAAATCCGGTCTGGCCGAGAGTATAGCGGAGCTGGATCCCGACCTGAAACGGGGCCCGAAGCGCGTTGCTGGCGGCCGATGTGGCGCCGAACCGCTCGTTGACCGTATAGATGAAGCGATCGTTGACGGCGTCGAACCCGCGCACCGAGAGCAGCGTGGTGTTGGGCCGGACGGTGAGACCCCACCCGTGCAGATTGTCCGCCCCGTGGAGCGCCTGATCGATGCCCGCCAAAAGGTTCTGCGTCACCAGCGCGATGGTCAGGCGGCGATTGAGGCCCGCCCACGCCGGCCGATAGTTCAATTGCAGATCGAGCGAAGGCTGCCAGGGACCCCGGCAGCTGTTCCGGGCGGCGATGGTTCCGGTCTGGGCGAGCAGACAGCTGCGGGCGCCCGACGAAGCGCCGGCCAGCAGCCGCTGCATCCCGTTGGCGATCGCGGTGTCGGGCGCGGTAGCGGGATCGAAGATGAATGCCCGGTCGTTGCGGGCGCCGTCGCCATTGATGTCGCTCCCGACCAGCGGAGTGTACGACGCGCCCGAGGTGAGTCTACCGATACCGGTGACTTCCAGCGCCACGGTCGCGGGCCAGGTGACGATGGCGAGAAACTGATGGCGCCGCTCGAAGTCGCTGGTGGCGTACGGCCGGTCATTGGGATCGAACCCCGCCGTCTGCCCGGCAAATCCTCGTACTCCGCCGGCCTCCGAAGCGGAGGACTGATCCTGCGAGCGGGACAGGGTATAGGAAGTCTGCAGCGAGATGCCGCCCCGGGTGATACCGTTGGCGGACACGGTCACCGACGCGGACTTCGAGCCGAGTCGCGAATCGAGCAGGAGCACCTGGCCGAACCGAGGGTCCTTGCGGGATCCTGCCAGCGGCAGCACGCCCGAGGTGGGGTCGATCAAGGCCGCCGGCACGAACACCGGGCGGCCGCCTTCGGCGCCGAGCGCAAATTTCCGGGCCCCGAGATTCTGGTCGGTGTATCCCGATTGGCTCACCCCGCGGGCATAGCTGAAGTCCGCGCCCAGCAGCCAGGTTCCCAGCCGGCGCGCCACTCCGAAGGAGCCGCGCCAGGCGCGCGGCGCCCCGAAATTCGGATCGAACACGGTTACCTGGGGCAGCTGCGTCGGCAGAGGTGAACCGCCGCCGCCGAGACACGCACCGGGGATCGACGCCGGATCGTTCATGTAGGCGGTCCAGTCGGGGATCGGCGTGTTGGCGCCGACACAGACCAGCTGGGTTTCCGCGGTCGAGAGTCCGGTGGCCGATTGCGCCGCCGACGCCAGGGACCCCGGGATCGGGCTGCGGAACTCTCCGAACCCACCCCGGATCGTGAACACCGGTGGCCCGGGATTGTCCTCACCGCTCGAGACCGTGTAGGTAAACCCGGCCCGCGGGCTGAAATGCGTCTCCCGCGGCAGGCGATCGGTGCGGAAGCCGAACACCTGGTCCACGACGGGATTGTAGACCGGCTCATGCCCGAAGGTGGAGCGCTCCAGCCGGCCGCCATACGTCACCTGGAGGGCTTCGCCGATGCGCCACGTGTCGCCGAAGTACAAGGCCGAGTTGAGCCCGGTGCTGGAGCGGTCGGACGGCTGCAGGGTTCTGGTGAAGCCGGTCGGATGATTCGCCTCGAGATCGGCGAGGGAATTGAAGGTGAAGGTGCCGGTCAGATTCGAGGCGACCACCTGACTCGCCGCGGCGCGGTTGTACAACAGGCCGGCCTTGAGCCGATGGGCCCCGCTCCCGGGAATCAGGGACACTTCCTCGGTGACTTCGAGTCCGGTGCTCGAGCGCCGCTGGGCCAACCCCGAGTTGCCGCCGAACACCAGGTTCGACACCGTCTGCGAGCCGTCGTCGAGCGCCGAGATCACCTGCACCCGCCCCTGCGGCAGGTCATTGAACGCTTCGCCGTGCTGGGAGCTTCCCGAGAGATATCCGCGCAGCTCGCTCAGCACCTTGGTGCCGAACCGCGAGGACAGGGTGGCCATGAACCCGCCGCCCGAGGAGCGGGTCGTGCCGCCCGCGGCCGGCACCGAGAAGGCACCGACACCGGTGGGGTCGGTGTGATTCTGCCGCCAGTCGCCCCGGAGAGTCAGCGTCTGGTTCTGGCCCAGGATGAAATCCATCCGGGCCAGCGCGCTCACGTCATCGGTCGTGCGACTGGTGACGCCATCCTCGGCCGAGAGGGGCAAGCCGTTGCTGGAGAGAAAACCCAGAAACCGCTGGGCCGAGTCCGGCGCCAGCCCGAGGCGGGTAAGCGACGACGGTGTGGCGGAGAGGAGCGACTGCAGGCCATCATCACGCAGCCGTCCCGATATCGACCCGAAGTAGAACACCTTGTTTTTCTTGATCGGGCCGCCGATGCCGGCAGAGAGCTGATGCTGGGTATACCCCTGGGCAAACGCGCTGGTGTCTCCTACGCTCACCGAGAGGTCGCGGTCCCGGAGCGAATAGTTGGCGGTGCCCTGAACCGAATTGGTGCCGCTCTTCGTGGTGGTGGCCACCTGGCCGCCGCTGAACTGTCCCCGCGCGACGTCGTAGCTGTTGGTGATGACCCGGGTATTGCGGACCGCATCCTGGGGCACGCCGGCCCCGCCGAACGTCAAGCCGTCGAGGGTGGTGCTGTTGGCGGTGGGGCGTTGCCCCGCCACCGAGAACCCCGCCGCCGTGCTGTCGCTGCCGGACACCGACACCACGCCCGGCGCGAGCGTGGCGAGGATGGTCAGGTCGCCGGCGTCGATCGGCAGCCGCGCCGCTCGTTCGGCGGGAATGGCGCGCTCGGTCGACCCTGGCGTCGGGGGCCCGTCACCGCGGTTGGTGACCGGGCCTCGGGCCCGCACCACGACGTCCTGGAGCCGGGTCGCAAAGACGCCCATGGTGATGTTGGCGACCAGGCGGTCTTCGTCGGCCTGCCGTGCGATGGTTCGCATCACCGGGCTCTTGCCGATGGATCGCACGATCAGGCGATACTGCCCGCCCCCATCGGGAAAGAGGATGGTGTAGCGGCCCCGGGGATCGGTCTTGGTGTTGCGGACCACCTGGGTTTCGAGCGACGTGGCCTCGACGATGGCGTCGGGAATCGGCCGCCCGGTACTGTCCTTCACCACCCCGGTGAGGACGTCGGTGGTGGTACCCACCTGCGCCCGCAGCGGACGGAGCCCGAGTGCCATCATGACAATCGCGAGCCCCGCCGCGAACCTGAAGCGCATGACTAGCTCGGTGGGGCGGGGTCGTACACCCTTCGGAATTCGAGGGCGTGCGGGAGCATCGGGGTACTCAGCTTGATGGTCAGCACCAGCTTCCGGGTGACCGGATCGATGTCCCAGGTCTCTTTCAGAGTGCCGCCCTTGTCCTGCTTCCGCTCGATCGTGAGCTTGGCATCCTTCCATTTGGCAACCGTCTCCAGATCCCCTCCGGTCAGGAGCGGCTCCTTGACCTTCCGGCCGTCGAGATAGAACGTCTGCATCTGCCCGGCGGCGTCGCTGAGGGCCACCGTGGAATCGTCCTGGCGGATCAGAATCTGCAGGATCGGATGGATCAGGTTGCCCAGCTCCTCCCCCTCCAGCCCACCTTCTCTCCCCTCACGCCGCATGCCGTGTCCACCACCACCGCGACCGCCGCCTCCGCCCCCATGTCGTCCACCACCCGCCATCCCGGTGTAGGCACCGGGACGCCGCGCATTCTGGAGCTTGTCCTCCATGTGATCGCTGAGATCGGGGTTGAGTCTCCATAGTCCGGCCAGCGGCGCAGTCTGAGAGGACTGCGCCCGGACCGGCCCGGCCGCCAGCAGGCCCAACCCCAGGGCCAGCAGTGTCGGCCGGAGATGCGTGGTGCGGTAATGCATTGGGACTCCAGCGGCGTTCGGGTTCACCTGATGTCGACGCTCAACCACTACGAGTGTTAACGCTCGGATCACCGAAAACGTTGCGCCGGAGTCCTAGAACCGGAGCGCGGCTCCGCCGCTGACACTCCGCCCCAGGCCGGGGAACCCATACACCGTCTCGTAGTGAGCGTTCAGCAGATTCTCGACCCTGGCCCGGAAGGTGATCCGGGCGGTCAGGTCGTACGAGCCATAGAGCCGCGCCACCGCATAATCTCCCGGATCGACCCGGACCGAAGGGAAGCTGTTGAAATCGGTGTCCTGTCGGTTCGCGACCACCGCGACACCGGCTCCGAGTACACCACGCGGCGTGATCGAAAGGCTGAGATCTGCCGCCACCGTGTGGCGGGGCCGGCGAATCAGCCGTGCCAACGCCGGATCGCTCTCGGAAAGACTCTTGGCGGAAAGAATCGTCCAGGCAACCCTCGCGTCCACGATGCCGGTAGCCACTCGGCCGCCGATCTCCACTCCCGACGTGCGGGCCCGATCCAGATTCAGCTCCCGGCCGAGCGCCGGGAAGTCGGCTCCCTCGAACACGATCAGATCGCGGAGCGTATTGCGGAACCAGGTGGCTGAAATCGACCCCCGGCCTCCGAACAGGTCCTGGTCGACACCGGCATCCCATCCTCTGGATCGTTCCGGACGAATGGTCGGGTTGGGATTCTGGAATGCGCTGCCGAATCGTGCGGCGAGGCTCGGCGGCATGAACCCGGTGCCATAGGACGCACGAAGCTTGGTCCCGCTCCTGGTAATGCTCCACGCTCCGGTGAGCCGCCAGGTGAGGGCATGGTCGAAGGTATTGTAGTCGTCGCTGCGCATTCCCGCCGTTATGTGCAGCGGCGTCGCGGGAACGAGCTGGGCCTCGGTGTACCAGGCCCAAAGCCGTTCGTCCTGCGCCGCGCCATCGCTCGTCGCCGTGCTCCACTCCCGGTTGGCGCCGGCAACCACCAGCACCCGGCGATCCAGCCGCACCGAGTTCTGCCAATCCACCACTCGGCGAGAGTTGGTGAGGTTGAATTTGAATTCGTCGCCTCCGTCGAACCGTCCGGTGCCCTGGGTAAACTGCTCCTGGCCTCCCAGCACCAGCCTGCTTCGCCATGCCGACACCGGGGTGGCCTCGAGCCACACCGTCGCGAGGTTGTTCTCGAAGATCGTGGTGCCATCCGGGGTGGAGTTGGTGGAGCGAATGTCTCCCGGGCTGTTGTACCGCTGCTGGAGACCGCGAAAGGTCGCGCCCGCGGAGAGCCCGGCAAATATGCGCTGGTCGAGCCGGAGCAACTGGGTGCGCTGGTCCCATCCATTGGGATGGCGCTGGTTGTCGGTGCCGTTGGCGGTGAAGGCCGCACTCACGCCGTGGCGGTCGGATCCGGCCGATACCGCGAGATCGCCCCGCCAACTGGAGAAGGAACCGCCCTCGAGCTCCATCTCCGCATGGGCGGGACCGTTGCCACGCGCGGCGTCCATCGAGACGACGCCCCCGATCGCCGCGCCCCCGTACAGCGTGCTCTGGGGCCCGCGGACCACCTCGATGCGGCCCATCCCGGTCACATCGGCGCCGCCCAGAAAACTCCCGTAGCTGGTATTGGCATCGTTGACGCGAATGCCATCTACCAGCAGCAGCGTTTGAGTGGATGACACGCCCCGCATGAAGACCGAGGTGACGGCTCCGGGCGCGCCGCCGACCAGCACCGTCCCGCCGGTCAACAGGCCCAGCGCTTCCCGCAACGAAGTGATCTGGCGGCGGTGCAGCTCGGCGCGCTCCAGCACATCGGCACTGCTTCCCAGGGTGGCCAGCGGGGTCGGCGAGCGTGTGGCGGTGACGATGATCTCCTTGAGCCGGGTGGAATCGCGGGCCTGGGCCGTCAGGCCGGCGGGGATGGAGAGGACGACGAGTGCGGCGAGGGCGGTACGGACGGACATGAGTGTTCTCCGGGAACCGGCGTGGGTCCCGACACAAATCGCCCTGCGACCTCTGGGAGGCGCAGGGCGAGACGGGACGTCGGTGGAGACACCTCGGCCCCGCTCCCCCCCCTCGAGGGAATCGTGCGGGAGCAGAGGCGGCCGGTCTCCTGGCTCGAGGCGTTCGTCGCGGGCCTTCCCGGGGTCTCTTGCCCCAGTGGCAGCATGAGCGACGATGTTCAGCCTCTTACAGTGGCGGGGCCGCGCCGGTGTTTCACCGGACTTCCGGGTGGCCGCGTCTGCTGTGAATCAATTGTGCGGTCAGTCTATTGGGTGGCGGCACGCTTGGCAAGCGCCACTCGCTCGATCCACGCCGCCAGCTGCGGCAGCGGCGCGAGCGCCGTGGCAGTGTATCGGATCGGCAAGCCGCCGAGATCGGCGGGGATGGTGATGGTGCCGATGGATCCGGTGGAGATCAGCACCGGCAGCACCGTCACCGAATCGTTCCGGCTCCGGCCCAAACTGTCGATCAGCTCCCTGGTGCGCTTGACTGCCGCGGCGCGAACCTCGGCTGGCGCGTCGTCGCGGAGCAGGCCGATGCCGATGGGGATGCCTCCCTCCCGACCGATGACCGCGGTCGACTCCTCCAGATCGCTGATCCAGAGCCGGGCCTCCTCATCGCTGTCGGGTCCATGGGCCACCAGCACCAGGGGGCGGTGGCGATCGGCGGGGCTCAAGGCGCGCCAGCGTTCCCGGAGCGCCTCCCCGAGCTCCGGGGCGGCATCCAGGGCATCGGTAACCCGCATTGGCACCGGATGCAGGGCCGGCGCGCCGTGCTCGTGCTTGCCCATGCCGCCGGCGGTCTCCGGAATCTCCCCGGCGTAGGACCGGATCTCGCGATAGTGGCCGCCATGCGACGAGACCAGCAGCGGCACGACCACGATGTCCTTTGCTCCGGCTCGAACCAGCCCCGTTACCGCGGCATTCCAGCCGGTCGATTCGACCTCGTCCCCCATCAGAAACGCCACGGCAATCGGGCCGTCCCATCGCACCTGGTTGACGACCTGGCGAACCCCATCGTTCCAGCGGGTCGTGGCTCCGTGC
>DASYPZ010000325.1:0-2830 GCA_036006105.1 Gemmatimonadales bacterium
AGTCGCGGGGTGGAATCTTTCTGGATTGCATCCACCCAGCCGGTATGGCTCACCAGGAGGTCCAGCCTCGGCCCCACGCCGTCGCGCTGGCGACTCACGAAGATCCGGCCCTGGATATCGTTTCGGGATCCATGCAGCGGGCGGCTCAGGGTGTCCTTCGGCCCCGTCGTTGCCGTGGTGACGGCAAAGATGGCTTCCCGGTCCGGCGAACTGAGGAACCACTCGAGCTCGGCGCCGAAGCGCGTCGAGGGCACGTAGCCGAGGCGGAGCCAGCCTTGTGTGTTTTCGTAGCGTCCACTGACTCCCTGCTGGGCCGGCACCGAAAAGTGATCGAAGGCCGCCGAAAAGTTGATTCCCGTGCGGCTGCTTTTCTCGAGCTGGCCCTGGTACCGGGCAATCTGGAGGTCCCCGCTCGAGATCCCGATCCGGCTGTACGGCACACTACGATCGTGCCGATGGGTATACAGCAGAACCCGGAGCTGCCCCGGGAGCTTCTCGATCTCGATGCGTTCCAGGAAGCTCAGCGGGAGGATGCTCGGGTCGACCATGAGACTGTCCTGCCCCACCGGCAAGTACGGCACGCCGTCGAGCACGTACTCGACCGACGACGCTCCGTGGGCCTGGTAGGCCGGCAGCTCGGGACGGCCGGCCCAGCCTCCGCGCAGAAGAAAGACGCCGGGAACCTTGGTGAGCAGATCGCCCACCGTCTCCGCGTTCTGCCACAGGATCGAGTCCCGGTTGAAGACGACCCGGGTGTGGAATGGCAGCAGTGCTCCGCTTCCGATTCGCGGAGGGACCGGAATCAGCCGCCTGGCATCCTGTTGGGATTTGAGGAACAACGCGGTGTAGTCCGTCGTGTCCCGGGCCAGAGAGTCCGTCCGGGTCGTATCCACGACCTGAGCGCCGAGGAAAGCGGCCCGCGCGGCGAGGAGCAGGCCCGCCGCGAGGAGGGAGAGCCTCACACCCGCGCGAGCAGGAACTCGCTGAAGAGTCGGACCCCCATGGCGGTCGGTCCCTTCGCCATGGCGGCATCGTCGCGTTCCGTGTAGGCGGTCGCGGCGATGTCGAGGTGTGCCCAGGGGAAGGCCTCCGCGAACTCGCGGAGGAACCATCCGGCGGAGATGCTGCCGGCGGCACGGCCGCCGCTGTTCTTCACGTCGGCGATATCCGACTTGTTGAGCTCCCGGTATTCATCCCAGAGGGGCAGTTCCCAGAGCCGCTCTCCCGCACGCTGTCCGGCCGCCAGCAGCTGGCCGATCACGCCCGGATCGGTACCCATGACGCCTGCCGCCGCATGGCCCAACGCAATGGTGATGGCGCCGGTCAGCGTGGCAATGTCCACGACACACGCCGGAGAATAGCGGCGGGCGTAGGAGAGCGCGTCGGCCAGAAGGAGCCGGCCCTCGGCGTCGGTGTTGACGATTTCGATGGTCTTGCCGAGGTGACTGGTGACGACGTCGCCCGGCTTGATGGCCGTCGCCGAGGGCATGTTCTCGGCGGAAGGAATCAGTCCGACGACATGAATCTTGGGGCGGAGCCGTCCGAGCATCTCAAATGTGCCCAGGACGGCCGCGGCGCCCGACATGTCGTATTTCATGTCTTCCATGCTCGGCGCCGGTTTGATCGAGATGCCCCCGGTGTCGAAGGTCACCCCCTTGCCGACCAGCACGACCGGTGCCCCGGTGCCGCCCTTGTACTCGAGCGCGATGAAGCGGGGGTCTTCGGCGCTGCCCTGGGCGATCGACAGGAGAGCGCCCATTCCCTCCTTCACGATGGCCGCTTTGTCCAGCACCGTGATGCCATGGCCATGCCGAGTCGCGATTTCCATCGCGGCTTCGGCGACGCGGCGCGGCGGGAAATGATTGCCCGGCAATACCTGGAAATCCCGGCAGAGCATGTGTCCCGCGGCAATCGCGGCACCGATCTGGTGTCCCTTCCGGATGCTCCCGCCGACGTCGGCGGGGGCGAGCAGGTCGATTCGGACCAGATCCGCCTTCTTCTCCTCCGGCGGCTGTTTCATGGCGCTGAAATGCCAGGCTCCCTGCGCCGCGCCTTCGGCGGCCATTTGTCCGACGTCCTCGCCCGACGCGATGCCCCTGGCTTCGGCGACCACATAGAGCGCGGCCTCCGCCACCCCGATCGCCCGAGCCCGCTTGGCGCCAACCGCCGCCGCCCTGCGAAGGGCACCCCGAACCCCTTCTCCGGGCACACCCGACCCGACCAGGAGCACGCGGGGATGAGGGCCGTCGGGATACAGCAGTGCGGTCTCGTCCTTCTTGCCGCGAAAGTCCCCCGCTGCGTAGCAGCGCGACAACGCGCCTCCGCTGACCTTATCGAGCGCGGCGAGCGAGGCCGGCAGCACCCCTTGAGGGACGACGAGGATGAGAAGCGGAGTAGCGTGGGCCTCGGGGGCGGCCTGCACGACCTGGGTCTCGAACGTCATGGAAGTCCGAAACGAGGGTTCGGAAGCAATCAATCGGAGCGACGGGTGAACCTAACGCGAGACATCCAAAAAGAGAACGCAACACTCTGCAGTGCCCGAGGCGAGAGTCGAACTCGCACGGGGTTGCCCCCGGCGGATTTTGAGTCCGCTGCGTCTGCCATTCCGCCACTCGGGCCGGACCCAAGTATAACTCGACCAAAAAATGAACGAGGGACCGCTCACGCGGTCCCCCGGGGCCCAACGTGTCACCACGGCGTTACGGCCGGCGGCGGGCCCCGCGTAACAGCGGCAATGGCTGGTCGGTTCGTTCGCGCTGAAGCTCCGCGGCGCGCTGCATCAGGCGGTCCCGGAGCAGGAGGTACTGGCCCCGCTGTACCGGGGTCAGGA
>DASYPZ010000326.1:0-5537 GCA_036006105.1 Gemmatimonadales bacterium
CAACTCCAGCAGAAGGTGGGGACAGTCGGCATCGGGGTTTTCCCCGAGGGCTACCGGACAGACAGGGCAACCCGTCCGAACTCATCGACACCTGACGGAAACGCACTGTGACATGTCAGAAACTGGTCTGGACCAGATCGCCGCGCCATCCTCGGGCTAGAGGCCGAGCATCCGCCCGATGATCTCCTTCTGGATCTCGGTGGTGCCGCCGTAGATAGTCTGGATGCGGGAGTCCACGAACGCCTTGGCGATGGGGTACTCGCTCATGTAGCCGTAGCCGCCGAAGAGCTGGACGCCGCGGTCGACGATCTTGGTCTGGAGCTCGGTGGTCCACCACTTCGCCATCGAGGCGAGGGAGGTGTCGACGTCGCCGGCGTTGAGCCGGGTGACGCAGTCGTTGAGGAAGACCCGGGCGATGTGCACCTCGGTGGCCATCTCGGCGAGCATGAACCTGTTGTGCTGGAAGCTGCCGATCGGCTTGCCGAACGCCTGGCGGGACTTGGCGTAGTCGACGCACAGCTCGAGCACCAGCTCGCTGGCCGCGACCTCCATCGGATAGTCGGCCACGGCGGCCAGACCCACGTCGTGGATCAACGGCAGCAGCCCCGGCACCAGCGCAAAGGCCTTGATGGCGGCCTGGGACCGCTCGTCCCCGGCGATCTTGAGGGCCGAGCCCTGGTCGAACCATCCCACGATCCGGTCGAGGCGCTCGTCGTCTTCGTCTCCGATGCGGTCCTGGCAGGTGCGCAGCGCGGCTTTCCGAATCAGCTCCTTGGCGATCGTTTCCGCGCCCTGGAGCTCACCCTCGTATTCCAGCTCCAGCTTGCCGGTGATCGACGGCAGCGCCGCGTAGAGGTCCGCCACCCGGGGGACCGCCTCCGGCTCGCCGTGCGCCATCGCCCGCCGTTCCGCGTTGGACACCACGTTCTCCAGCACACTGATCGGAAGCCGCTGGCTCACGCCCGACCGGCGATCGACCCGCTTGTCTCCCCGGGCCTCGAAGGCCACCCGCTCCACCACCTCGCGAATGAACTCGGGAATGCGGGTCGGCGGCGCCGAGCCGTCGCGGACGATCCAGGCTTCCTGCGCGGTGATCTCCATGCCCAGCTCGACCGAACGGGGATAATGGGTGATGATCTCCGACCCGATCCGGTCCTTGAGCGGGGTGATGATCTTGCCCCTCGCGGTGTAATCCTCCGGATTGGCGGTGAAGCAGATCAGCACGTCGAGCGGGAGCCGGACCGGATAACCCTTCAGCTGGACGTCACCCTCCTGCATGATGTTGAACAGGCCGACCTGGATCTTGCCGGCCAGGTCGGGCAGCTCGTTGATCGCGAAGATCCCCCGGTTGGCCCGCGGGAGGAGCCCGAAGTGCATGGTCAGCTCATCGGACAGCAGGTGCCCGCCTCGCGCGGCCTTGATGGGGTCGAGGTCGCCGATGAGGTCGGCGATCGTGACATCCGGCGTCGCCAGCTTCTCGACGAAGCGATCATCGCGATGCACCCACCCGATCGGAGTCCGGTCGCCGTCGGTTTCCACCCGTTCGCGCCCGTACTTGCTGATCGGTGCGAAGGGATCGTCGTTCACCTCGCTCCCCGCGATGATCGGCATCCACTCGTCGAGGAAACCGGTCAGCCCCCGCAGGATCCGGCTCTTGGCCTGACCCCGCAGGCCGAGCAGGATGAAATCGTGCCGGGCCAGGAGGGCGTTGGCGATCTGGGGCAGCACCGAGTCTTCGTAGCCTCGAATACCCCGGAACAGCTCGGCACCTTCCGCGACGGCGGCCAGAAGGTTTTCCCGGATTTCGTCTCGAACCGAACGTCCCCGGCGGTCGGTTCCCCATCGGCTGTCGCGCAGAGTACCGAGGGTGAGTGGTACCCCTACGGGATGTTGGTGGTAACTCATTATGCACTCGTCTCTTGGCGTAAACTTTGTGGAGCTGTCTTCGGGAAGGAACCGGTCCGATGGATCCGCTGGCCGAATCTGCTTCCCGACTTCATTAAATGGCGTAAGTCTATGCGCTGCTTGACAAAAGGTCGCTTTCACCTATCTTTGCCGGCTGTATCATTTGGCGTCACCCGAGGCGCCGGCCCCGTCCCCCCGAACACGCAAGGAGTAACAATGTCGAAGTACCTGGTTGTTGCCGCTGCTTTGGCCTTGGCGGCCTGCGGCAAGAAGGACGCAGACGAGACGCCCAAGGCGGACACGACCGCGGTCAGCACGACGACGACCACGACGACGACCACCACCACGGCTGACACCACCATCAAGAAGGACACCACCAAGGTGGCCGGGGATACGTCCAAGACGCAGTAGCACGACTGGGCGGATCTCGGCGGTCATCCGCCGTCCGCTTCGGGCCTCGGCGTCATCGCCGGGGCCCGCATTGTTTGTCAGACGCCTGAAAAGGGAAGCGCCACCACCGTTGCCGCGCGACCACCGAGCGCCAGCGCGCTGCCGGTCTCGAGCTCCCGTCGCACGAATCCCAGCGCCAGGACCCTATCCTCCAGCGACAATGCACTCCGGGCCTGGCCGACTTCCTTCCCAGCCAACATAAGCGTGCGCTCCTGGAGCGGCTCCGCTCCCTCGATGACGAGGCCGCGAAGACTCCGATTGACGTGTCCGCGGAAGTGAATCCGGGCCACCGTCTCCTGCCCGGTGTAGCATCCCTTGGTGTAGGACACCCCACCGATCTCATCGAAGCGCACTTCCTGCGGCAGAGTCTTGGTATCGATTTCCCGGCCCAGCGCAGGCCAACCGGCCAGAATCTCGGCGGCGGCGAGGTCCGCACCGTCACCCACGGTGGCACGGCCGCTGAATTTTCCGGCGAGTCGCTCGCACTCGACCGGCGGCGCGACGACCAGGACCGCGAACGGAGCCGGCGCGGTCCCCCCGCCCAGAAGCACCGCGCCGTCGGGACCACCGCGAACGACCTTCCCATGCGAGGGAATCGGTCCGTCGATGCCGCGTCCCAATCGCTCGGCAGCCGCGGCACCCAGTAACCAGGCGGCCTGATGGGTGTCGGTGAGATCGCTGACCCGTGCCAGCCGGGGCGGCAGGGCCCGACGGAACAGTTCGAGCGCGCCGGCTCGAGCGGACTCGTGGGTCAGGATAGTGAATCCGGCTTCCTCGCGCATCACCCAGGCATCGAAGACGATCATCCCCTTGGGCGTGAGCATCGCTCCGTAGACGAGGGAGCCGTTTCCGGGAGTCACGAGATCGTTGGTCAGGAGACCCTGAAGGCAGGTCAGCGCACCGCTGCCCTCGACCCGGAAGATCGCCCGGGGATCGGTGACCCACACCGCCCCGGCGCGAAGGGCATGAAGGCGGGAGGAGGGAAGGGAGAAGTCCAGCTGCATGGAGGGGAACCTAATCGGCTGCGCGGGAGGCAGTCTCAGTACAGCCCCGCCCTGGCGTACGACTCATCCAGCAGCTCGACCGGGTGCGCAACGCCGATATCCAGCCCGGCCGCTTTGAGCCCGGCCCCGATTTGCATCAGGCACCCGGGGTTGCCGGTGGCGACCAGTGCCGGCCGCGGCGTCGCGGCGGCGATGGCGCGGATCTTGTCATCCAGCACCGCGCGAGACATGCCGGGGTTGAGCAGGCTGAAGATCCCGGCGCTGCCGCAGCATTTGTCCGATCCGGGAAGGCGCCGCACCCGAAGCTCGGGAATCGCCGCGAACATCGCGAGAGGTGCGCTGGTCACGCCCTGGGCGTGCTCGAGATGACAGGGGGCATCGTAGGCGATCTCGATGGGCAAAGGTGCGCCCGGCACCGGCCCCGCCATGGCCAGCAACTCGGAAATGTCCTTGACCCGGCTGCCGAGGTCCGACCCCGCGGCGCTGGAATCGAAGTGGGCGGCATCCTTGAGCACGGCGCCGCAGCCCGCGCTGTTGATCCCGATGTAGTCTG
The DNA here is from genome assembly GCA_036006105.1 of Gemmatimonadales bacterium. Lineage (GTDB taxonomy): Bacteria > Gemmatimonadota > Gemmatimonadetes > Gemmatimonadales > GWC2-71-9 > JABFSM01. The sequence continues at coordinate 3,913 of DASYPZ010000326.1, forward strand.
CCTTTCCGGCGAATGCCGCGGCATTGCGCGCCACCAGCGCTCGCGCGGTGTCCCGCTGGCCGGCATGATCGTGGAGCGCTCCACAGCAGACCTGGTCCGAGACCTCCACGACCCGGTAGCCATTGGCTTCGAGCGTGCGTCTGGTCGCGTCGTGGATCTGGCGAAACAGCGTGTCCATTACGCAGCCGCGAAACAGCGCGACAGTGGGCCGACCCGCCGGATACATCTCTACCGCCCTCCCGCCTTCCCGCCTTACCGCCTTACGACCCTCTCGACCTCCCGCCTTCCCGCCCCGCCGCCCAGTCGACGCATCCAGCATTCCCATCGCAAACCCAAGTCGGCCCGGCCCGGCGAGTCGCCTCGGGATTCCGGTGATCCGAAGCCAACGCGCCATCGTGAGCATCGGGCGCCACCACGCTTCGCGCCGGAAGACCCCGAGAATCGCTCGCGCGCCCGGTGGCAGTCCGTTGGCCCGGACCAGTCGTTCCCGTGCCGCCTCCAGTCCGCGTCCATATCCCACCCCGGCGGGGCACACCGGCTCGCACCCCCGGCAACCGAGACAGGCGTCGAGGTGTTCTCGCACCGCCGGATCCGAGGGAGACAGCTCGCCCAGCTCCAGGGCGCGCATCAGGAGAATCCTGCCCCGGGGCGAATCGCTCTCGTCACCGGTCGCGAGGTAGGTCGGGCAGGCCGGCAGACAGAATCCGCAGTGGACGCAGGGGTCCAGCGCTTCGAATCCGCCTCTACTCATGCTCCGCGCCTTCGAGGGCGACCGCGAACGTCGGATCGGGATCGAACGTGCTCCGCAGCTTCGACACCAGCGTCCCCACGCCCTCGCGATAGGCGCCGTAGTGTCCGAACGCGTGCCGCAGAGGCCAGGGCGCGCGTTCCAGGGTGAGTGGGATTTCCCGCTCGGCCGCCAGGTGGCGCACCCGGCGCAGTTTCTCCACGCCGGCCGTCCCACTCCAGCGCAGCAAGCCGGCCGCGGGGCCGGCCGCCACCAGGTCGGTATCGAGATGCTCCGCCAGCAGATCGAGCATCTCGTCCATGCCGTCGGCGAAGACTCCAAGGCGGAAGCTGATTTCGCCGCCCGCGCCCGCGCGCGTGGTCGCGCTCCAGAAGGCCGCGGCGCGGTCCGGGGGAAGCCGGGACCAGAGCAGGGATTCTCCCTTTGAGGCCCGCTCGATCTCGTCGGCCACCCCCGGCTCGGTGCCGGTCAGCTCGAGGGCCAGCACCCACTCGGCGTCCCCGGCGAGCGTCGGGGAAAAGAGCTCCACCGCGGAGGCGCCGAGCCCCTGCTCGACCAGGGTGCGGGCGGCATGGGTGAGCACGTCGCGGTCGCCCCGGGTCACCAGCGTCGCGCGGGCCGCCGGGGTGGCCCGGAGCCGGAGATGGAGCTGGGTCACGACGCCGAACGCGCCGAAGCCACCGACCTGCAGCTTGGTGAGGTCGTAGCCGGCCACGTTCTTCACGACGTGACCACCCGCTTTGATGACTCGGCCGTCGCCGGTCACGATGGTGCCGCCCAGGATGTGGTCGCGCACCGGGCCGAATCCGTAGCGCAGCGGGCCCGCGGTCCCGGTCGCCACGACGGAACCGATCGAACGCTCGGGCCGGCCGGGGGG
>DASYPZ010000327.1:0-10236 GCA_036006105.1 Gemmatimonadales bacterium
GAGACGGTCTGACGCACTTCGCGAGCAGGGTTGCCTGCGCGATCCACTGGTTCAATCCGCTCGCCTGGCTCGCGGCCCGGCAGGCCCGGGTAGAGCGGGAACACGCCTGCGACGACGCGGTGCTGGCCGCCGGCGCGCTTCCCTCGAGTTACGCCCAGGCGCTGCTCGAGACGGCGCGGGCAGCGCCGGCGCCGTGGGCCACCGCGTCGGCAGGCCTCACGATGGCGCGGCCGTCGCACCTGGCCAATCGTCTCCTTGCCGTGCTGGATGTGCGGCGCCGGCGGGGCCGGCTCGGGCGGGCGGCGTTCGGCGCCGCATCGTTCGGGACCCTCGCGCTGCTCGCCCCGGTCGCGGCAATGGCCCCCGCGCGACAGCCCCCGGCTCCGTCGTTCATCCCGGCGCCCGAGTCGCCTGGCCCGGCCGTAACCGCCGCGGCCGCGCCGGCGCACCTGCATTCCAGCACCCCCTCGGCTCCGGCACTGCCATCAGCGTCCGGCGGGCTCATCGCCCGATACGATGGCCCCTGCGTGTACACCAAGAGCGGGCCGCACCGCACGGTGCAGCTCACCAGTGAGATGCGGATCACCGGCATGGGCTCGGCCGATGACGGCAAGGGCAACGCGTTCGTGGCTTGGACCGGCGCGGACTGTTCGGTGGTGATTCATGTCGTCGGAGAGCCCTCCTTCACCAGCGATGAATCCGACGTGGCGAGTTTCAAGGGCTCGGGCCGGTTCACGGTGACGGACGTCGAAGGCCGGTCGGAGATTGTGTACGAGGTCCGGGGCGACGGCGCCTCGCTCAACCGGAGTTACTCGATCGATCGCGCGGACCAGCCGCTTTCCGACGCCGCCCGGCGGTGGGTGGCGGCCATGATCGTCGAATACATGCGACAGAGCGGCTATCACGCGGAGGCGCGGGCCCAGCGCATTCTCAACGCCCAGGGAGTCTCAGGATTGCTCCAGGAAATTTCGGCCATCCGCTCCGACAACGGCCGGGGACGGTACTACCTCGCCGGGATCGCGGCGCGCCAGGGTCCGGCGGACATCAGGCAGTTCCTCGACCATGCCGGCGCCCATCTCGACTCCGATTACGAGAAAGGCCGCGTGCTGTCCGCGGTTCCGCAGAATTTGCTGGGCGAGCCGCAGGTCCGCGCCAGCTTTCTGGGGGTGACGCGCAGCATCGAGTCGGACTATGAGAAGGCGCGGGCCCTGGTCGCGATCAGCGGTGCCGGGCTGGACCCGGCGTCCACCCAGACGGCGTTGACCGCGGCCACCACCATCAGTTCGGCCTACGAGCGAAGCCGCGTGCTCCAGGCCGTGTCGAAGAACGCCCCTCCAGGCCGCGACCTGGATCCGCTCTACTTCGAGGCCGTCGACGGCATCGATTCCGACTATGAAAAGGGGCGCGTCCTCGCCGGATACGCGCAGCACGGCAACCTCGGCGAGGCGAACCTCGGCCGGCTTTACACGGCCGCGAGCACGATCGGCTCGAGCAATGAGCTGGCCAATCTCCTGGTGACCAGCATCGGGAGTTCTGCCTCGGTGAGCGCCCGATGCGCGGGTTTCCTCGACGCCGCGTCTCACATCGATTCCGACAACGACAAGGCGAGGACCCTGGTTGCGCTGCAGGGCGCGGCGAGCCTCTCGCCGGCCTGCGCGAACGCCGCCGTGGCACTCGCGGGGTCGATCCAGAGCAGCAATGAGAGGGCCCGGGTGCTGATCGACTTCGTGGCGCGCGGTCTGCTCTCCGAGGCGACCCGGGTCGCCTATTTCCACGCGGCGCGGGGCACCGATGCCTCGTATGACCTGCGCCGGATTCTGACCGCGGTGATCGCCCAGGGGCGCTGGGCGGCGCCGGTGCTCAACGATCTGCTGGACACCGCGGCCGGGATCGAGAGTGACAACGACCTGGCCTCGGTGCTGGTGTCGGTGGCGGGAAGCGGGCAGGTCGTGGAATCGGTGCGCCCGGCGTATCTCAAGGCCGCGGGGCATCTGTCATCGGAGTACGAGAGGCGGCGCGCGCTGAGCGCGATCGGGGCCCAGTGACCGGTTAGAGCAGGAGCCAGCCGCTGAGGCCGAGCACCAGGGCAAAGCCGCACACGTCGGTGAAGGTGGTGACGAAGACCGAGGACGCGATGGCCGGGTCGATTTTGAATCGCTCCAGCAGCAGGGGGATGAACGCTCCGGCAAAGCCGGCGACGAACAGATTCCCGACCATCGCCATGCAGATGACCACGCCGAGCATCGGCGGCTGGTGCAGCGCCATCGCCACCAGCGCGGTCAGAATGCCATTGGCGACGCCGCACGCCAGGCCCACCATGACTTCCTTGCCGATCACCTGTGTGAACGCGCTGGCCGGGATCAGCCCCAGAGCGAGCCGGCGCACGGTCACCGCGAGGGACTGCGTCCCGGCATTCCCTCCCATGCCCGAGATGATCGTCATCCAGGCGGCCAGCGCCGGAAGCGCCTTCACCACTCCGCTGAAAAATCCCACGACCGACGCAGCCACGAACGCCGTGAGCAGGTTGACCACCAGCCAGGGGAGCCGCGTCTTGACCGCCTCGAACCAACGCGCGCCGAGGTCCTCTTCCGCCGATACGCCGCCGAACCGCAGGAGGTCTTCGGTGGCCTCCCGCTCCACGACGTCGGACACGTCGTCGAAGGTGATGCGGCCCAGGAGGCGGCCGTCCCGGTTCACCACGGGGATGCTGGGAACGTTGTAGCGGGCCATGAGCCGCGCCACTTCCTCCTGGTCCATGTCGGGCCCGACCGTAACGTCGGGCTCCTCCATCAGCTCCCGGACCGACCGGTTCGGCGCTCCCACCACCAGGCGCTTGAAGCCCAGGATCCCGGCCAGCTGGAGGTCCGGACCGACGACGTAGGTCTCGGTAAAATCCTCGACGTCCTCGGCCTGGCGCCGGATACTCTCCAACGCCTCGCCCACCGTGTCGTCGAGCCCCACGGTGACCATGGCACCGGTCATCAGCCCGCCGGCGCTCTCGACGTCGTACTCGAGGAGGCGCTCGACCTCTTCCCGCTCGGGGGCGTCCACCGCGGACAGGATGCGGCGCTGCTGCTCCGGCGCCAGCTCGCCGAGCAGGTCGGCCGCGTCGTCATCGGGCATCTCGCCCACGATCTCGGCCGCCTGTTCCGAGGTCAGCGCCGCCAGCGTTTCCTCGGCGTGCTCGGTCTCCGGCATTTCGGTCAGCGCCTCGCCGGTGAGCTCCGGGGGAAGCAGCTTGGCGATCTCGACCCGCTCGTCGTCGTCCGCGAGGGCCAGCACGTCGGCGAGATCGGTGGCCTCGAGCATCCGGGCGCGTCCGAAGAACTCGCTGACGTGCCCGTCCCGAAGCAGGCTGATCATGTTCTCCGGCGACAGGCGGCGACGGGTCATGGGGCCGCCTTGTCCAGCGGGGTGGTGCTCGGCGACCCGCGCCGGATCAGCAACCGCTCCACCCGGGTCGGGGAGGCATGCAGGATGTCGAGCTCGAGGCCGCGGATCAGAAATCGCTCACCGCTCGCCGGAACCCGGCCGGCCAGCTCGACCAGCCGTCCGCCGATGGTGGAAGCCTGCCCCGCGGGGAATTGCGCGGCGAAGCGGTCCTCGATCTGGGCCACCTGGGCCGAGCCGTCGATTTCCAGCAGACCGGGATCGCGGGCCGAAGGCGGCGAGGGATCATCCTCGTCGACGATTTCTCCGACCATCGCCTCCAGCAGGTCTTCCAGTGTCACGATGCCGAGCGTGCCGCCGAATTCGTCGAGCACGATGGCCAGGTGGCGCCGCTCCCGCTGCATGTCGACCAGCACATCCCCGCAGAGCCGGCTCACCGGCGCCACGGCCAGAGGGCGCAGAGGCACCGGATCCCCGGGCTTCAGCCGGAACAGATCGAAGGCGTGGACCATGCCCACCATCTCGTCGAGGGTGCCCCGGTAGATCGGCAGCCGGCTGTAGCCGCTCTGCACGAACGCCGCGCGGATTTCCTCCACCGACGACTCTTCCGGAATGGCCACGAGATCGGTGCGCGGCGTCATCACCTCGCGTACCGAGCGTTGGGAGAAGCTGATGACACCGCCGACCCGCAGCAGGGCGTCGTCCAGCCCGGTCCCCCCTTCGGCGCGTTCCCGCCAGAGCTCGGTGATGTGGGCCTCCGGGTGCGACGGAGGCGCCGGCAGGATCGGCGTCAGCAACGCCGACCAGGGGCGCAGCACGGGACGAACCCGCGCGGCCACTTTCGCCGCGCGCTTGTGGGTGAGGAACCGGGGCAGCACATACCCGCTCAGCAGGATGGCCGGAATGGCCAGCAGGATGAGCAGGAGGCCCAGCCTCGGCAGGGTGGCGCCGTTGAACATGCTGGGGAACAGCGCCCCGAGCATGGCGATACCGAGGGTCGTCGTCACCGACGCGGCGGCCAGGTCCCGCTCCAGTGGCGGCAGCCAGGCCAGCGAATCGTTGCCGCCGCGGAGCCGGCGCGCCACGACTTCCGCCAGCGTCGCGCGGCTCGACGTGATGAGTGCCGCCGCCGCGGTCGCGCCGAACAGGGTGAGCAGGAGGCCCAGAATCACCAGCGGCCAGATCATGGGGCGTGCCTCTCGGAGACCGCCGTGGCGGGGAAGCTCTGGGCGGGCGTGACCGTCACCCGGCTCACCCGGCGCCGTGCCACGTGGTCCACCGTGATGCGGAACCCCTCGAGCAGGAGGGTCTCACCGGCGCGGGGAACCCGTCCGAATGCGGCCAGTACGAGCCCACCCACCGTGCTGACGTCCTCCCGGGCGAACGAATGGTCGAGCTCGGTCTCCAAATCGGCCAACGGCACCCCGCCCTGAACCGCCCAGCCGCCCTCCGGCAATCGCTGCACCGGTGCGACTTCATCGGTGTCGTACTCGTCCCGGATCTCGCCCACGATCTGCTCGAGTACATCCTCCAGGGTCACGATACCGGCGGTACCCCCGAACTCATCCACCACGACCGCCAGGTGGCTCGCGCCGCGCTGAAAATCCCGCAGCTGGCGGCTCAGGCTCTTGGCCTCCGGCACGTACTCGACCGGACGAATGAGGGGATGCCAGTCGGAGGGGCCCGCCTCCGGGCCCATCCCGGGGAGCAGGTCCTTGGCATAGATCACTCCGGTCACCGAATCGGGATCGCCGTCCACCACCAGGAGCCGGGAGTGCTCGGCGCTGCGGAACATCTCGATGACCTGTTCGCGGTTCGCCGAGAAATCCACGGCCATGATATCCAGTCGAGGCGTGAGCACGTCGGACACGGTCATTTCGGCGAGACCGAGGATTCCGGTGAGCATGGTGCGTTCGGCGGCCTGCGGCGTGCGGTGGCCGGCCCGCCGCGGGCGAAAACCGCGGTCCACCCACGCCACGGCGGCGAGGAGGGGCCGAAACACCGAGAGGGTGTGCTGGACGAAGCGGCCGTCGAAGCGCACCAGGCCCGGTTCATTGGCCGCCCAGAGCCGGGGCGCCAGATCTCCCAGGATCCACACCAGCAGCACCGCCAGCACCAGCCGAATGAGGGACTGGGGAAAATCCCAGGCCCACCACGAGAGCGCGGTTCCCGCCAGCGCGGAGGCGATGGCCAGCAGGGCGAGATGCAGCACATGCAGACTGCGCGCCGAGGAGAGCGGCGCGGTGGAGGGCGCTTCCCCCGGCGTGAGCAGCCGGGGAACCCCGGCATCGTCCTGCTCCGCGAGCGCCACCAGCGCCGACCACAGGGTGAACAACCCCGCGAGCAGCGGGGCGACCCAGAGCTGCAGGGCGGCGAGCACGGCCTGAATCATCGGAATCCCCGGAGATATCGTTCCTGGCGGCGCCACATCGGGGAGGCGGTGCGGCCGGCGGTTTCGGGATGATCGTATCCCAGCACATGCAGGACACCGTGAATCACCAGCCGGGCCAGCTCCTGGCGAAAGGGCACCCGGTGCGTCTCCGCGTTGCGAGCCGCGACCCAGGGACAGATGTAGATGTCACCCGCCAGGGTCCCGCCCGGGCCGCCCAGTGCGAAGGCCAGCACGTCGGTAGGAGCCGGCCTGCCTTTCCAGCGCCGGTTGAGCTCGCACATGTGATCCCGGCCTACGAAGGAGATCGAGAGCGTGGCATTCCGGCGCTCACCCCTAAGCGTGCTTTCCGCAGCGCGGATCACGGCCGGACGCGCCAGTGGGTGGGAGCGCCCCGACACCGCAACGACGCCGGGGCGTCCTTGCGTCGGTGCTTCCCCGCGTCCGCGCTCAGCCGTTCTGATCCTCGGCATACGCCTTGATGATCTCCCGCACCAGCCGGTGCCGGACCACGTCGACGTCGCTGAGGTAGCAGAACGCGAGGCCATCGATTCCCGGAAGAATCCGCTCGATCTGAATCAGCCCGGAATCTTCCCGCCGGGGCAAATCGACCTGGGTCTTGTCTCCCGTCACCACGACCTTGCTGTTCACGCCCAGCCGGGTCAGGAACATCTTCATCTGGGCGCCGGTGGCGTTCTGGGCCTCGTCGAGGATGATGAACGCGTCGTTGAGGGTGCGTCCGCGCATGTAGGCCAGGGGCGCGATTTCAATGGTACGCAGCTCCAACGCCTTCTGCACCCGCTCCGCGGGCATCATGTCCTCGAGGGCGTCATACAACGGTCGGAGGTAGGGGTCCACCTTGGCCTGGAGGTCGCCGGGAAGAAATCCCAGGGACTCTCCGGCTTCGACCGCGGGACGGGCCAGGATGATGCGCTTGACCCGCTTCCGGGCCATGGCTTCGACCGCCTTGGCCACCGCGAGGTAGGTCTTTCCGGTCCCCGCGGGGCCAATCCCGACCACGATGTCCGTGGTGGAGATGGCGTGCACGTAGTCGCGCTGACCCTGAGTCTTGGGAGCGATGGCCCGCCGCAGACCGGGCAGCACGATCTTGCCCTCGCCTCCCGCCAGCAGCGACTCGGTCGGGACGCCGTCCTGGGCGAAGCGGTACACGTCCTCGACCGAAACGGCTTCCCCGGTCCGCGCGATGTCGAGGAGCCCCTGCGCAACGCCAAGGGCCCGGTCGACCTGTTCGGTGGTGCCCGACACCGTGAGCATGTCCCCACGCAGCGAGATCCGGGCCCCGGTGGCGCGTTCCAGCTCCATCATGTTCGCGTCGTTGACGCCGGCCAGCAGCAACGGATCGGCGCCCTCGATGCTCAACCGCTGGACCAGCTCGTCGCTCACGGGGGGCCTCATCCCTTGACCGTCAGACCAAGCGCGGACAGGTCCGCATCGCTCACCGGGGACGGCGCGCCCTCGAACAATGCCCGGGCGGCGGTGGTCTTGGGGAAGGCGATCACATCCCGGAGCGAGGTGGCGCCGGCCAGCAGCATGGCGACGCGATCGAAGCCGATGGCGAACCCGCCGTGGGGCGGCGCGCCGGACGCCAGCGCATCGAGCAGAAAACCGAATCGGCGCCGGATGTCTTCGGGGCAGATTCCCAGGAGGCCGAAGACCGTGCCCTGCACCGCCGGGTCGGTAATGCGAATCGATCCGCTCCCCAGCTCCACGCCATTGTACACCGCATCGTAGTGCAAGGCCCGGCATCGGGCCGGATCGCTCTGCAGGAACGCGATGTCGTCCGGGTGGGGCGACGTGAACGGGTGGTGGACGAAGACGTGCGCGCCCGTCTCGGCGTCGGGCTCGAACAGGGGAAAGTCCACCACCCAGAGAAAGGCATGCTCCTGCGAGGGCTTCGGAGCCAGGCGCCGGATCAGGGCGGTGCGCACGGCGTGCAAGGCCGGGGACGTCGTGGAATCCGGACCGACGACGGCCAGCAGCAGGTCCCCCTCGGACGCGGGAATCGCCCCGAGCGCCCCGGCACCGAGGGCCTTGAGGCCCTGCCCTTCCCACGCCGAAGTGTATCGGACCCAGATCAGACCGCCGGCGCCCGCCTCCTTGGCCGTGGCGGCCAGGGCGTCGAGCTCCTTCCGCGACAGCGCGGTGGCGCCGGGGGCGAGAATCCCGCGCACTCGCCCCCCGGCGGCAACAGCCTCGTGCACGAACGGCGCGGCATCCGGTCCGATGAGGGAGGTCAAGTCCCTGATTTCGAATCCGAAGCGCAGATCCGGCTTGTCGATGCCGAAGCGCTCCATGGCCTCCCGCCAGGTCAGCCGGGGAAACGGTGTGGCGATCGGGTGGCCCGCCTCGTCCCACTCCGCCACCAGGACCGCTTCCACCACCCGCAGCACGTCCTCCTGGGCGATGAAGGAGGCTTCGAGATCGATCTGGGTGAACTCGGGCTGACGGTCGGCGCGAAGATCCTCGTCGCGGAAGCAGCGGGCGATCTGGAAGTACCGGTCATAACCCGCCACCATCAGCAGCTGCTTGTAGATCTGGGGAGACTGGGGCAGCGCGTAGAACTCGCCCCGGTGCACCCGTGACGGAACCAGGTAGTCCCGGGCGCCTTCCGGAGTGGGCTTGGTGAGGATCGGCGTCTCGATTTCCAGAAACCCGAGATCGCTCAACGTTCGCCGGGCCCTTTGCAGGAGCCGGTGCCGGAGCATCAGATTGGCCATCAGGTCGGGCCGGCGGAGATCCAGCACCCGATGCTTGAGGCGGAGCTCCTCGGCGGGCAACTCCTCGTTCTCCTTGCGGCCGACCGGAATGGCCGGGGTAACCGCGGGGCCGACCACGTCGAACGAGGTGACCTGCACTTCGACTTCCCGGGAGCCGAGACCGGAATCCCGTGCCGCGTTGGGCCGCAGGGCAACCGTGCCCGCGGCCAGGACCACGGTTTCCACGCCGCACCCGGCCGCGCGTTCCAGGACCTCCCGGGGAGTGTAGGCCGGATCGAAGGAGAGCTGAATCAGCCCGTAGCGGTCACGGAGATCGATGAAGACCAGCCCCCCGAGATCCCGGCGACGATGCACCCACCCGGCCACACGCACCTGCTGGCCGAGATCGGTACGGGTCAGGAGACCGCCGGAATGCGAACGGAGCGAAGTGGCGAGCATTGCCAAACGTAACGGGCGCCGAGAGGGGGATCAAGCAACTTCCGCGTCTCAAGCGCGTATCTTGCACCGTGTTGATCACATCCTTTCCGGGAGGCGTGGTGCGGCGACCTCGCGCGGGCTTTTGGATTCTGCTCGGGCTGGTCTTCGCCTGCCGGGATCGGGCGTCCCCGCCTGCATCGACAACGCACCGCGATTCGGCCCGCGCTCCGGCCGAGACGCCGTCCCGACCCGACACCACCGCCTCCCCGGCGCCGGCGCCGCCCCCGTCCACCGATTCGGTTGCTCCCGCCGTCTCCTTCCGGGCCTATGCGCTCGACGGGGCGCATGACCTCCAGCGGCTGGTCGACTCGCTCGGTCCGGAGGCGGTCACCACCATCCTCAAGCTCAATCGGATCGACCTGGCGCACGCGCGGGCCGGAGACACCCTGGTGGTGCCGGTGCCGATTGGCCCGGAAATGGGGTTCGCACCCTTCCCCGATACGGTTGCGGCGCTCGATTCGGTGCCGCGACTGATCGCGGTGTCGCAGAGGATCCAGGCCTTCGGCGCGTACGAGTACGGGCGGCTCACCCGGTGGGGACCCACCAGCACCGGCAAGGCCAAGACTCCCACCCCCAACGCGCTCTACTTCACGAACTGGAAGCGGAAGCAGACCGTCAGCACCGACAACGAAGAGTGGCTGCTCAAGTGGTACTTCAACTTCGACAGCCAGCGAGGAATATCCTTCCACGAATACGAGCTTCCCGGCTATCCCGCCAGCCATGCCTGCGTCAGACTGCTCTCCGCCGATGCCGAGTGGCTCTACTCCTGGGCTCGGCAATGGCGACTCACGCCCGATGGCAAGTCGATCGCGGGCTTTGGGACTCCCGTCGAGGTGTTCGGAACCTACGAGCTCAAGCATCGGCGGCCCTGGAAACGCATGGTCGAGGATCCCGCCGCGGCGCGAGTTCGCGCCACCGAGCTCGACAGCGCGCTGGTGCCGCACCTGGCGCTCATCCGCGCCCGGATTCGCCCCGATTCCGGGTAGCGGCGGCTAGATTTCGGCATGACTCAGCACCCCGCGGAATCCCCGACCCTCCTGGGCCTGACCCCGGGGGACGCCAGCACCCGAATCCAATCCTGGGTCGAGGAGCGGGGTCTTCCGTCGTACCGGACTGCCCAGATCGTCCGGCGGCTCTGGGTGGCCCCGGTGGGCGCGTGGTCGGAGGCGAGCGAGCTGCCATCCGGCCTCCGCGCCGAGCTGGACTGCGATTTTCCCCTCGGACGGCTCCGACCCGAAACGG
>DASYPZ010000328.1:0-2726 GCA_036006105.1 Gemmatimonadales bacterium
TGGAGACCTCGAAGTATCTGGTGGCGCTGCTCCGCCGGGAAGGATTCACGGTGGAAGAAGGCTACGCCGGTATCCCGACGGCGTGGGTGGCGACCTGGGGCTCGGGCAAACCGGTCATCGCGCTGGGAGCCGACATCGACGGGATTCCCCAGGCGTCGCAGAAGCCCGGCGTGGCGTGCCGAGCGGTTCTGGTGCCCGGGGCACCCGGCCACGGCGAGGGCCACAACGCGGGCCAGGCGCTGAACATCACCGCCGCGCTGGCCGTGAAGAAGATCATGGAGCGGGACCACATTCCGGGGACCCTCAAGATCTGGCCCGGCGTGGCGGAGGAACAGATCGGCACCAAGGCCTATTTCGTGCGCGCCGGCCTGTTCAAGGATGTCGACGTCAACCTCTTTGCCCACGTGGATGACAGCTTCGCCACCGACTGGGGATTCCCGGATTTCGGCACCGGGCTGGTGTCGGTGCTCTACTCCTTCCGGGGACAATCGGCGCACGCCGCCGGCGCTCCCTGGCGGGGCCGCAGCGCGCTCGATGCCGTGGAGCTGATGGACATCGGCTGGAACTTCCGGCGGGAACATCTCCGGCTCCAGTCCCGAAGCCACTACGTGGTCCGTGATGGAGGCGACCAGCCCAACGTGGTCCCCCAGACTGCCTCGGTGTGGTATTACTTCCGCGAGCTGGACTATCCCCACATCAAGGAGCTCTGGGCCATCGGGGACTCGATCGCCAACGGCGCCGCCATGATGACGGGCACCACGATCGAGAGCGAGCGGGTCCTCGGCTCGGCGTGGCCGGCCCACATGAACAAGCCGGTCGCGGAGGCCCTGTTCGCCAACATCCAGTCGGTCGGGATGCCGAACTGGAGCGACGATGACCAGCGCTTTGCCAAGGCGGTGCAGAAGGAGATGAAGCAGAAGGAAACCGGGCTCAAGCTCAAACCCGACAGCGTGCTGGCCGGACCGCCCAGGGAAGATGCCCGGAGCGGCGGCGGTTCCGACGACATCGGCGACGTGTCCTGGACGGTGCCGACGGTGACGCTGCGCTATCCGTCCAACATTCCGGGAACTCCGGGACACAACTGGGCCGATGCCATCGCGATGGCCACGCCGGTGGCGCACAAGGGCGCGACCGCCGGCGCCAAGGCCCAGGCCCTCACGATACTCGACCTGCTGCTGACCCCGAAACTGATTTCGGATGCGTGGGACTACTACCGGAATGTGCAGACCAAGGAGATGAAGTACACCCCGCTGATCCGTCCGGAGGATCGTCCCGCCATCGAGCTCAACCGCGGCATTCTGGATCGGTATCGGGACCAGATGCGGCCCTTCTATTTCGACTCGAAGAAGTACCCGACCTACCTGGAACAGCTCGGGGTCAAATACCCGACCCTGCGCGGGGCGGATGGGAGCTGCGGATCGAGCGCGGTGCCCTGATCCTCGGGCTGAGGCCGGGAATGGCAGGGCCCTCGATCGTGGAGTAGCTTCAGGAACGGTGCCGCCGACAGGGCGGTACCGGTCCCCGCCACACGCATCGATATGAGCCTCGCCATGACGAAGACACGCAGAGTCCCCGAGCAGGAAGCCAACGGCAAGCCGGCCGAACCTCCCCCCGAGAGCCTCGACAAGGTTCGCGACATTCTCTTTGGCGGACAGATGCGGGCGGTGGAATCCCGCCTCCAGGGCCTGGAGTCCCGCCTGCTTCGCGGCCAGGAGGGGCTGCGATCCGATTTCACCAAGCAGCTGGCGGCGATGGATGCCGCGTTCCAGAAGGAAGTGCAGTCGCTGGGTGAGCGGCTCGGCGTGGAACGCGCCAAGCGCGCCGAGGAGCTGAAGGCGCTCGGCGCCGAGCTGAAGGAAGCGCTGCGGAACCTGGACAAGCGCCACGTCAAGCTGGAAGAAATGACCGGAACCGCCGATGCGGATCTCCGGGAGGGCATCCTCCAGCAGGGGAAGGCGGTCACGGCCGATATCGCCAGGCTGTCGGAGCGGCTGTCGGCCGAGCTCACCCGGTCGGTCCAGGAGCTCAAGGCGGAGAAGGCGAGTCTCGCCGCGCTCTCCACCCTGTTTGCGGACATGGCTTCGCGCCTGAGCAGTGACGCGAGGGGACCGGCGAAAAGCGCCCCGCGGGCCTGAACGTGCCGGACGATCGGGCGACACCACCGGACTACCTGGGTTTCGCCACGCCATACGACCCCGCGTCGGAGGAGTTCGCGGAGCTGCGTGAGCTGCTGCTGGGCGGGGAACGCCGCGAGCTCGAGGAGCTGAAGCGTCGCCTCGACGCCCAGGGGCTGCAGGTCGAGGAGCTGGCGGACCGCCTGCCCGAGGCCATCGCACTGCGGGGCGGCCGGGACGGGCAGCTGGCCCGGGCCCTGGCGCCGACCATCGACGACGCCATCCGCGAGTCGGTCCGGCAGAGCCCCCGGGACATCGCGACCGCGATCTTTCCCGTGCTGGGGCCCGCCATCCGCAAGGCGATCGCCGAGACGATGGCCGGCCTGGTGGAGTCGATCAACCGGGCGGTCGAGCACACCTTCTCGCTCCGGGGCCTGAAGTGGCGGCTCGAGGCCTGGCGCACCGGTACACCATACCCCCAGATCGTCATCAAGCATTCGCTGGTGTACCGCGTGGAACAGGTCTTCCTGATCCACACGGAGACCGGGCTCCTGCTCGCGCACGCCGCTCCAGCCGAGCTGAAGGTGGCCGATGCGGACCTGGTCTCGGGGA
>DASYPZ010000329.1:0-4384 GCA_036006105.1 Gemmatimonadales bacterium
GTCCGCCGGCGAGTACACCCGCTACGAGCTGCTCGCGCCGGGCAGCGGCAAGTTTCGCATCCTCTATGAGGTCTGGGCCACCACGCCCGGCGCCCGTTACTTCTACAATCCGATCCGAAAGGGCAGCGTCGCCTCCGATGAGGCGGTGTACGATCGCGCCACCGGTCTGCCGCTGCGCTTCGAGGTAGTGGACGGGCTCGCCGCACGAGCCGCCGGGCTGGCCGGCGCCGACACGACCGGGAGCTACATCAAGGTCGAGCTGGCCCATCCGGTCCCGACGGATGGCACGGCCCGGATTCTGATCGACAAGACCTACACCGATCCCAAGAGTTACTACGAAGAGGCCGGGACGATCGTCTTTGCCCGCTCCCTCGGCATCAAACGGAACGCGGTCGTCCTGCCGGCCGGTTACGAGCTGATCGGCTGCAACGTGCCCTCCCAGATTCTGACCGAGTCCGACGGTCGTACCCTCATCAGCTTCATCAATGACGGGCCCGACGCCGCGTCGCTGGTGCTGCGGGCGAGGAAGCTGCCATGAAAACGATCGGCGCCGCGGTTGCCCTGGCGCTCTTCGGCGCCGTCACGGTCAGCGCGCAGCAGCCCGCCCCGACCGGCTCAGCCGCGCTGGCCTCTCGCCTGGGCGAACGGGCCACCCAGACCCGCGATATCGTCTACTTCCTCCGGCAGCCCGAAACCCACGCCTTCGACCTCTATCACGATTACACCGAGACCCGGGAAGGCGCCGACAAGTACGTCAACGTCGTGCGCGCCGGCAGCCGAGTCTCGAATCCGTCGGCGTTTATTCTGGACACTGGGGAGAAGCTCACCACCAGGTTTCTCCGGGGAGACGAGGTCACCCAGGCGCACCTCGACATCGGCGAGCCGGTCAAGCCGGAAACCGAAGTGGTGCTGATTCCCTTCCCCGCCGTAACCAGGGGTCACTCACTCCGCCTCCGGATCTCCGAGACCTATACCGATTCGGCTCGCTACCGGGTCGAAGGCGATGAGCTGATCTGGGATCGCAGCTTCGGCCGGCCCACCAACGCCGTCGTGCTCCCCGAAGGCTGGTATCTGACGTTCAGCGCCGTCCCCGCGACGGTCTCCCTGACCTCCGACGGGCGGGTTCGCCTCGACTTCGTGAATCCCCGGCTGGATGACATCTCGGTCCTGATCGTCGCGCGGCGCCGGACCCCGCATTGAGCGAGCTGCGCCGGGTCATCCGGCTCCCCCACGCCACCGCGATGGTCGTGGGCACCATCATCGGCGCCTCCGTGTTCGTCCAGCCCTCGGAAGTGACCCGGGGCGTGCCGAGTGTGTTCGGCGTCCTCCTGGTCTGGGTGATTGCGGGCGTCCTGACCCTGGCCGGAGCGCTGGTGACCGCCGAGCTGGCGTCGACCTTCACCCGCACCGGGGGCGTCTACGTCTACCTCACCGAACAATACGGATCCTGGCTCGGCTTTCTCTGGGGCTGGGCGATGTTCTGGAGCATGCATTCGGGAATCATCGCGGCGATTGCGGTCATCTTCGCGCGTTATGCCGGGTATCTCGTGCCGCTGGGTCCGGCCGGCACCAGGGCCGTGGCCATCGGCGTCATTCTGGTGCTGTCCCTGATCAACTACCTGGGCGTCAAGCAGGGCAGCCGCCTGCAGACCGCCTTCACGGCCGGGAAGCTGGCCGCCGTGGCCCTGATCATTGGACTGGGATTCGGGTTGGGGAGCCGGGTGCCCCGACACTTCGTGGGCACCGAGTCGGCCGGTCCGGTCTCCGCCGGGAATTTTCTCGCCGCGCTGGTGGCCGGGCTCTTCGCGTTCGGCGGGTGGCACATGGTGACCTACAGCTCGGAAGAGACCGTCGCGCCGGAGAAGACCATCCCCCGGGCCCTCGTCGCCGGCACCCTCGTCGTCACCGCGGCATACCTGCTCATGAACGCGGTATATCTCTATGTGCTCCCGCTGGATCAGGTTGCCACATCGACCCGCGTCGCCGCGGATCTGGCCGATCGGCTCCTCTCCGGCGGCGGCGGGGTCGCGGTGTCCGCCATCGTGATGTTCTCGACCTTCGGCGCCCTGGCGGGCATCATTCTGGCCGGACCCCGGGTCTACCTCGCGATGGCCAACGATGGGCTGCTCTTCCGCTGGGCGGGGGCGGTGCATCCCCGGTTCCAGACTCCCCACCGGGCCATCGTCCTGCAGGCCATCTGGGCTTCGGTGCTGGTGGCATTGAGCTCGTTCCGGGGGCTGTTTCTGCAGGTGGTCTATACCGAATGGATCTTTTTCGGACTGATGGCCCTGGGACTCTACGCCTTGCGCCGGCGGCCGGGACTCCGCCGCGGCTACTCGGTCTGGGGATACCCGCTGTTGCCGGCCATCTTTGCCCTGGCCGCCTTCACCGTGGTAGCGAGCCGCATCTATGCCGATCCCGGAAGTACCTTGAAAGGACTGGGGCTGGTTCTGCTCGGAGTTCCCGTCTATTTCCTGTGGGCTCGCACGCGGGACTTGCCGTCACGTTGAACCGGGAAAGCGGCCCATGACCGTCATAGACGTCCACAACCACTATTATCCTCCCGCCTTCCTCGATGCCCTGCGAGCCGGCGGCGGCGGAATCACCGTGCGAGATGACGCCGAAGGTAACCCGGCGCTCTATTCGCCGGGGGATATCAACGTGGCGGTGCGTGGCCATCGGGACATCGCATACCGGGAGGAGGTGCTCGCCCGGGAGGGAGTCGACCGCCAGCTGATTTCCCTCACCTGCCCCGGCACCCTGCTGGAGACACCGGCCCGGAGCGTCGAGCTCGCCCGCCTGGTGAACGACGCGCTGGCCGAGATCATGGCCACCCGCGGTCAACGATTCACCGCGCTCGCTACGCTGCCGCTCAACGACCCCGCGGCCAGTCTGGCCGAGTTCGCCCGGGTGACCAGGATGGGGTTCAAGGGCGTCATGCTCATGGGCAACGTCAACGGCACCGCCCTCGCCGACCGGCGCTTCTGGCCGCTGTGGGAGCGGGCCAGCGATGCCGGCGCGGTGATGTATATCCATCCGACGTTTCCGCTCGGCGTCGAGGCCATGCGGGAATACTGGCTGATGCCCCTGGTCGGGTTCCTCTTCGACACCACGCTGGCGGCGGCCCATCTGGTCTTTGCCGGGATCCCCGAGCGTTTCCCCGGCATTCGCTGGGTGCTGGGGCACCTCGGCGGAACCATTCCCTACCTGGTGGAGCGGCTCGACCGCGGCTTCGAGATGTTCGCCGACTGCCGCAAGGATCTGAAGCAGCCGCCCAGCGTTCACCTGAAGAAGTTCTACTACGACACGGTCAACTTCGACCCCAGGGCCATCCGCCTCGCCATCGACTTCGCCGGCGTGAGCCAGATCCTCGCCGGCAGCGATTATCCCCACCAGATCGGCAGCATTCCCAGGATGTTCTCCAGTATCCGTTCGCTGGGACTTTCCCCGGCGGACGAAGCCCTGATGCTGGGCGGGAACGCCGCACGGCTGCTCGGCGTGTGAGCCGCCTGTCGCGCCGCCTGCGGGCGGGAGTCCTGACCGCATTCGCCGCGCTGACCACCACGGTGGCACAGGCCCAGAGCGCCGGCGCCGTGCCGGCGGAGCGGCTGGCGGCCCGGGAATGGTTCCGGTCGGCTCGGTTCGGAATGTTCATCCACTGGGGGGTGTACAGTCAGCTGGGCCAGGGTGAGTGGGTCATGCAGAATCGCAGCATCCCGGTCGAATCCTACGAATGGCTGGCCTCGGCGTTCAACCCGGTGCGCTTCGACGCGAAGGAGTGGGTGGCCGCCGCGAAGGCTGCCGGGATGCGCTACATCACCATCACCGCGCGGCACCACGACGGCTTCTCGATGTTCGGGTCGGAGGCCACGCGCTACGACATCCTGGACTGGACCCGGTTCGGCCGCGATCCCCTGAAGGAGCTGGCCGACGAGTGTCGTCGCCAGGGTATCACGCTCTTCTTCTACTACTCCCAGCTGGACTGGCATCATCCCGACTACTGGCCCCGGGGCGGCACCGGCAAGGCCACCGGCCGGCCCGAAAGCGGCGACTGGAGCCGATACCTCGATTTCCTCGACCGGCAGCTCACCGAGTTGCTGACCAACTACGGGCCCATCGGCGGCATCTGGTTCGACGGGATGTGGGACAAGCCCGACGCCGATTGGCGGCTCGCGAAAACCTACGCCCTGATCCACCGGCTGCAGCCCCGGGCGCTGATCGTCCCGAACCACCACCAGGCGCCCCTGCCGGACGAGGACGTCCAGACCTTCGAGCAGGACCTCCCCGGCGCCAACACCGCGGGGTTCAACACCACCGAGATCGGCGCGCTGCCCCTCGAAAGCTCCCTCACCATGAACGATTCGTGGGGGTTCAACCTCACCGA
>DASYPZ010000330.1:0-7321 GCA_036006105.1 Gemmatimonadales bacterium
TCGGCGAACTTCTGCCCCAGCGCATCGCGCTTGGGGAAATACTTGTCGGCCAAGGCCTGGTTGACGATCGCCACCGGCTCGCTCTGGGCGTCGTCGTGATCGGTGAAGTCCCGGCCCTGGAGCACCGTCGCCCCGAAGGTGCGGAAGAAGCCCGGCGAGACCGTCGCCATCTGCGCCGAGGGGTAATCCTTTTCCTTGGCGTACACCTCACCCGCGATGGCGAAATCGCCGTTGTTGTTGTTGACCGGCAGATTGGTGGTGAGGGCCACCGAGCGCACCCCCGGCAGCTCGCGCAGCCGCAGCTCGAGGGTCCGGAAGAAGGCGCCCCGCGCCTCGGGCGTGGGATACTCGGTCTCGAACAGGCCGACCCGCGCGGTAAGGATGTTCGCGGTGGTGAAGGGATACTCGAAGTTCCGCAGCTTCACGATGCTCCGCACCATCAGCCCCGCTCCCACCAGCAGCGCGCATGACAGCGCGATCTCGGCGGTCACCAGCACCTTGGTGAACCGGCCGCCCAGCACCCCCGAGGAACCCCGCACCTCGTCCTTGAGGGTGATGGCGACGTCGGTCTTGAGCACGTAGAACGCCGGGGCCGCGCTGGCCAGCAGCGCGGTGACCAGGGTGATCCCCGCCACGAACAGCAGCACCGGGAAGTCCAGCGCGAACACCATGAAGTAGGGCTTGCCCACGCCCTGGGTGGCCACGTCGAAGCTGTGGACCCCGAAGTAGGCGATCCCCATCCCGATCGCGGTGCCCACCGTCGCCAGCACCAGGGTCTCGGCGAAGAAGGGCAGCACCACCCGGAGCCGGCTCGCGCCCAGCGCGGTGCGCACCGCCGCCTCCCGGGTCCGCAGCGTGGCGCGCGCCATCAGCAGGTTGGCCACGTTGGCGATCGCGATCAGCAGCACGAAGATGGTGGCCACCTGCATCGCGGTGAACACCGCCAGCAGCTGGGGATTGGTGCTGTCCTCGATGAAGGTCTTGAACCGGGTGGTGATGCCTTCGTTCGAGGCGGGATACTGCGTCGCCAGCCGCTGCGCGATCAGCGCCATCTGCTGCTCCGCCTGCTCCCTCGACACCCCGTCCTTGAGCCGGCCGAAGACGCTGAACGACGGACTCCGGGCCCGGTCGGGATGGGCCGAGCGGTTGTCGCGGTCTGCCACCCAGAGCACCTGGGTCTGGGGAAACTTGAAGCCCTTCCGCATCACGCCCAGGATGGTGGCGGCCTCGCCGTTCACGATCACCGATTTGCCCGCGATGGCCGGGTCGGAGTTGTAGCGGTTCTTCCAGGTGTCGTAGCCCAGCACCACCGTGAGCGGCGCGCCGGGCTGGTCATCCTGAGCCCGGAAGGTGGAGCCCAGGACCGGTTTCACCTGCAGCGCGTCGAACACGTTGGCGGAGACGAAGGCGCCGTCGTAGCGCTCCGGCCCCTCGGTGCCGGCCAGGTTCACCGTGCCGGTGGAGAAATGGGCCAGGGAAGAGAAGGAGCTCTGCTGCGCCTTCCAGTCGTAGAAATCGTGGACCGTGACCCCCATGTCCCGGTCTTCCCGCACCGGGTTGGTCCGGGACACGATCATCAGCCGGTTGGCCTCCGGCACATCGAGGCCCCGGAAGAAGACCCCGTACAGGAGGCTGAAGGAGATGGTGCAGAGCCCGATACCCAGGGCCAGGGTCAGACTGGTGATGATGGCGGAGGCGGGCTCTTTCCGGAGTGAGCGCACGCCGAGCAGCAGGTCCTGCCGGAGAGACTGCATCGCTGGTGGGTCCCGGGTGGGGTTGGACTGCCCCTACGGGCCGGGACCCGGATGGTTTCAACTCGAAACGTGTGAAACGTGCGCTAGGGCACGGAGTTAGCCTGTCCCAGCGTGACTTTGGTCCAGCCGGTCTTGGCCGCCAGCGGGAGGTGCCAGGTGTACTTCCGTCCGCCGGTGATCGCGGTGCCGAACAGGTAATAGGAGCGTCCGACGGGGAGCTCGGGGGACTGGGCCACGCCGGTCTGATCGGGCCGGAGCGACGCGATTTCGTGGCTGTGCAGCACCTTGATCAGCTTCGCGCAATCCGCTTGCCCCGCCACGGTGGTGCAGGCCCGCTCCAGCACCTTGGTGGCGGGGACGCCGGCGGACTGGGCCGCGCCCGCTTCGGTGACGATCTTGTCGAGCGGCACGTCGAGCAGCAGGAACGACTGGCCGGCCAGCGGGTTAGGGAGGCCGGGAGCGGCCGGGAGGCCGTTCTCCAGCTGGAACACCGCCCCCGCGCCGGTGGCCGGCATCTTGAGCGCGGCGGCGGCGGCGCCCAGGCTGGCGGTAGGGGCCGGGCCGGCCGCGGCGGCGGGTTGACCCAGCGAGGCGCGGGCGGCGTTGGCGCCGATCTCCGCCTCGGAGAGCTGCGCGCCGGCCGGCGCCAGGCTGCCCAGGGTGCAGTTCCCCGAACGGGGCGCGTAGGCGATGTCGCCGTTGGGCGCCGTCCCGGTCACTACGCGGCCGTCGACCCGCACCGCCCCCGATCCGCTCACGCTTCCATCGGTGCCCAGCGTCAGCGCAAAGGGCGCGGAGCCGTTCTGCACGCTGATCACCGCCCGGGCGCCCTGCATCTGGACGCTGTACGGGCGCAGGATCACCGCGTCGCGGCAGCCCACCACCACGCCTTCGGGCTTGAATTCGAGATCCAGGGCGGCCTGGCTGCCGTACTCGCCGGTCATCCGCATGCCGACCGGCGCCGGCTTGCCGGCTTTGGGGTCGGGACTGCCGAAGATGAAGTTGAGCGCGGCGGCCGGCGCGGTGCTCATCGAGCCGAGCGGGGAGGACTGCTGCGTGGCGGCGAGGGTGCCGATGGTGCAGTGCCGGGTCACGTTGGCGTAGATCGGCCGGGTGATCGGCTCGGTCCGGCCGTCGGACCAGGTGCGGATGCCATGCTCGTAGCCGGTGATGATCTGCCCGGCGATGGCGGTCGAGCCGGCGCCCTGGAGCACGCCGTCGCCCTTGACCATCAGCACGATCGGCTCCGGTGCGTTGTCGATGCTGATCCGGACTCCGTCGTTCTGCACCAGCGCCGCGTACGAATGGCTCTGCGCCACCAGGTCCGCGCAGCTGAGCGTCACCGACTCGCCGGAGAAATCCAGGCTGAATTTCCCCGGGCCCGGGTACACCCCCGACATCTGGATGCCATGGACCGGCGCCGTCTTGAGGCCGGGCGCCACGGCGTAGACCATGCCCATGACACCTTTGCCGAAGCCCTCCATCATGCACTGGATCTCGCTCCGCCCCGATTCCACGCAGCGGCGGATCTGGCGGGTCTCCTCGTCCTTGGCGGGCGCCCCCGGCTGCTCACCGGGCGGCGGCCCGGTGCGCGTCATGCGGGCTTCTCCCTCGGCCCGCGCGATGGAGTCGGCGCGGGCCCGGGCCACGTTCTTGAGCCGCTCCGCCCCGATGATGGTGTAGTACTGATCCTGGACCGCGGCCGGGAGCAGGGTCCAGGTCTGGACGCCTTCGACCCCGAAGCGGGGGTCGGTGCGCATGTAGCGGTACGGCGTGTTATCGCTGACCTTCTTCCATTCACCATACGGGCCGGGAAAGGCGCTGTCGACCGCCTTCGCGACGTAGTATTCGGCGACCTGGTAGGCGCCCAGCACCTTCTGTTCGTCGGGGGTGAACCCGCGGAATTCGCGGTGACCCGAGAGCGCCTTGAGAATTTCCTCGAGCTGCCACAGCGCGCCGATCTGCCGCAGCGCGGTTTCCCGCGGGTCGCTCACCACCATCGCCTTCTTGACCCGCTCGACCGAGGGGAACTGGCTCAGGTAGGGCGGATCGGTGGCCTGGGCGGCGAGGGGCAGGGCGGTGGCCAGCTGCGATCCCAGGACCAGCCCGACCAGCGCGGCGCGGATGTTCATGGCGAATGTGCTCCTCTTCGAGTGCGTGGCCGGCTCAGGGCGCCCGGCCCATCTTCGCGAGCATGGTGTCGATGCTGCTGTCGCTTCCCGGGATGATCCGGATCCGCTGGTAGCCCTCCGCCGTCGGCCCGACCACGCTGAGGGTGCCGTCGGCGCCCATCTCCCACGCGCCTGGCACATCCACCATGCGGTCGTTCACATCGAGCGTGACGACCGGCTTCCCGTCCAGAAAAACTGCCCAATGGCCGTCGTTCGGTATGCGTTCCATCCAGAACAAATGGCGGCTGTCCGGAGTGAACGTGGGCGAGTAGGGGGTTCCATTGCCCGACAGCAGGAATTTTCCGTCCACGAAGATTCCCGCTCCCGTGGATGCGCGACCGAAGGCCACCAGGTGCTTCCCATCGGGACTGAAGAGGAACCGGCCCGGCGGCATCGCAAATTGATCGACCGGCGCCGGGCGGAAGGTGAGGAGCCCCGGCCCGGGAACGTCGGTGCCGTCCAGGTTGTATCCGCCGTCGAACATGAACGCGAAGTGGGCGCCGTCGGCGCTGAAGGTCAGCTCGCCCGCGTTGCGCTTGGTGTACACCTTCCCATCCACCACCACCAGACGGTCGAACCCGCCGCCATTCGCCGCGGCCATGAAGCCGACCCGGCTCCCGGCGATGGCAAAGGGTCTCGTCACGCCGGTCACCTGGGTCGGGAACATGGCCATCGACTGGTACCCGTCGGATTCCTGATCGCCCACGATCACGAACTGCTTGTTGGCGTTGGTGGCGGCGTACACGATGGTGCCGGCGGCAGTGAACAGCATCTCGCCCACGTGCTGGTACTCCAGCCCCTTCTTGCCGTCCGCGATCACGAACTGGGAGTTGACCAGGGTGGTCACCCGGGTGGCCCAGTGCTTTCCGTCGGGGCTGAACAGCAGCGAATCGATCAGGTAGCCTTCGCTGCCCGGTACCTTGTGGCCGGCGATGTCGATGAACTGCGCCGCCGGGCCGTTCCGCGGTCCCTGGGCCACCACCGTGGCGAAGCCGTTGCCGACCGGCGCGGTGTAGACGGTGGCCCCGTCGGCCTTCATGAAGGGACGGCCATCGACCAGCACCGCCATGGCGTTCGCCCCCTTTACCCCGGCCCGCACGAACAGGTGGGCGCCGTCCGCGGTGAACTGGAAGTCTCTGCTGCCGCCGAATTCGAGGCTCAGACCGGGTCCGGGATATCCCGCCGGCTTGTTGTCCACCAGCAGGGCGTGCTGATCCCGGTTCAGCGGGTTGGTCAGCATGTAGGCATAGCGATCACCCGTGAGGCTGAAGGTGACCGCCGGCAGATCGTTGCTGTGCGGTCCCGGCTGCCCGTCGAACACGAACTGGTAGTAGCTCTGCCCCGAGGACGAGGAGATGTGGGTATAGAGGACGAAGAACAGATGCTTGCTGTTCGCGGTGAAGGCCGGACCGGGAAAGTTGGAGGGCCCGATGATGTCTGCCGTGGCCACCGGGACCCGGAGCGCCTCCTTGCCGTCGATCATCAGCACCCGCTCCTGGCCCACCCGCCCCACGTAGACGTACCGGCTGCCGTCCGGGCTGAAGTTGACCTTGCCGGCTCCGCCGTGGGTACCGATGGACAGGATCTCGTCGAACTTGGGCCCCTCCACCCCGTCGACCACCACCGCGACCCGGCTGCCCTTGCCGACGACCACCGCGGCGTGACCGCCCCGCGGGCTGACATCCAGCTGGACGGTGGGATCGTTGGGAGCGACCGGCTGGGCCTCGATCCTGGTCTGGGCCGGAGGGCCCTGCGCCGCCGCGGGTGACCCCGGCAGGACGATTCCCAGCGCGAGCAGCAGGCGTGACAGGTGCGTGACGTCGGTGCGGAACATCCATCCCTCCAGTTCAGAGATCGTCCTGCAGAGCTTATACTCGCTGGCGGCGGTTCCCGCCAGCAGGCAGGATCTCCCGAGCAGCATTGCGCAGGAACCGGCCGCCGACCGTCACCTCGACCCAGGGCTCCGATGACACAAATCCCGGCCGCCCGGCCCCCCGGCAGGCACGCGATCGTCTTCATCGCGATCACCCTGCTGCTGGATACCATCGGATTCGGGCTGATCATCCCGGTGCTGCCGGCGCTGCTGGTGCAGATCACCGGGGAGAGCGTGAGCCACGCCGCGATCCACGGCGGCTACCTCTCCTTTCTCTACGCCACCATGCAGTTCCTCTGCGCCCCGGTCCTGGGCAACCTCTCCGATCGCTTCGGGCGCCGCCCCGTGCTGCTCTATGCCATCGGCGCCCTCGGCCTCGACTATCTGATCATGGGCTCGGCGCCCACCCTGGGTTGGCTCTTTCTGGGCCGCGCCATCTCGGGGATGGCCGGGGCCTCGTTCACCCCCGCCTACGCCTACGTGGCGGACATCAGCGCCCCGGAGCGGCGGGCCCAGAACTTCGGGGTGATCAGCGCCATGTTCGGACTGGGGTTCATCGTCGGCCCGGCCATCGGCGGATTCCTGGGGCAGCTCGGCCCTCGAGCCCCCTTCTACGCCGCCGCGGCCCTCTGCCTGCTCAACTTCTGCTACGGCCTGTTCGTGCTCCCCGAGTCGCTCCCGGCCGCGCGGCGCCGGAGCTTCGACTGGAAACGCGCCAATCCGCTGGGAACCTTCCAGCAGATGAAGCGGCATCCGGTGGTCCTGGGACTGCTGGGCGCGCTGTTTCTCTGGTCGGTCGCCAACCAGGTGTTCCCCTCCACCTGGAGCTTCTACACCAAGCTCCGGTTCGGCTGGTCGGAGTCGATGATCGGGGCGTCGCTCGCCCTGGTCGGGGCGATCATGGTGGTGAGCCAGGGGGTGCTGCTGCGGTTGCTGGTGCCGCGCCTCGGGGAGCGGAAGGTGGCGCTCATCGGCGTCACGGTGGGTGCCATCACCTACGCGGGGCTGGGGCTCTCGACTGCCGGGTGGATGGTGTTTGCCTGGCTCTTCGCCTGGCTCTTTCCCGCGATCGTGTTCCCGGTGACCAATGCTCTCATGTCCCGTAAAGTGGGTCCGGAGGCCCAGGGCGAGCTGCAGGGGGCGGTCGCCGGACTCTTTTCACTGGCTTCGATCGCCGGCCCGCTCCTGATGACCCAGCTGTTCGGCCGCTTCACCGCGCCGGACGCGCCGCTGCACATCCCCGGCGCCGCGTTCTTCGCTGCGTCGCTGCTGGGGCTGATCTGTCTCGTCCTCTATTGGTCCGCCACCCGGCCGTCGGCCGAGCCGGCTCCGGGGGCCGCCGCGTAACCGGAGGCCCCGCTCATTACCGCCAGCCGACCTCCAGCCCCACCAGCGCGTTCCGGCCCGGCGCCGGCTCCAGCACCCGCCCACCGACTCCGTTGATGTTGACCGACCCGACGTAGCGCCGGTCGAAGGCGTTGTTGAGCGCGACGAACGGCTGCAACCGGAGCGCCGCGGTCTTC
>DASYPZ010000331.1:0-7148 GCA_036006105.1 Gemmatimonadales bacterium
GTTCCGCGAGCCCGGTCGCGTCGTGCCGCAGATACTCGGCGTCGCTGAGCGTCTTGCCCGGCATGGCGTTCTCCTGTAGCCTGTGTGCTCACCGCGAACCGTCGGGGCGTGCATCCGCCGCGCTGCCGGACCCTTCGCGCATCGACCGGGGAGGACCCGTGACCGGATGGCTGCGCGGCCTCGCCGCGGTGGTGATGGGTCTCGTCGTGGGGTTCGTCGTCACGTTCGGGATCGAGTGGATCAACAACCTGATGTTCCCTTTGGCCCCGGGCACCGACCCGCGCAACGCCGACGCCATGCGAGCCGCGATCGCGGCGCTCCCCGCGCCGGCATTACTCGTCGTGCTGCTGGGATGGTTTCTCGCGGCGCTCTCCGGTGCCTGGGTGGCCACCCGGATCGCGCGGGGCGATCATCGGCCCGCCTGGGTACTGGGCGTGCTCCTGGTGACGGCGGCTATCGGCAACCTGCTGGCGATTCCCCACCCGGTCTGGTTCTGGATCGCGGGGCTGGCCCTCTATCCGGTGGGTGTCGGGCTCGGCGCCCGGCTCGGCAGCGGACCCGTTACACCGGCCGGTTAGCCTCCCGCGCGATCGCCGCCAGCATCGCCCGTCGGATCAGGGCGCTCCCGGGGTGCACCAGCCGCCAGTACCGCTTGAAGGTGAGCCGGGTATCCACGTCGGATGCCACGATCCGGGTCTCGGTCGAGAGCCTGGAGTGCTCCGCCGGCGCCGGCTCGACCAGAAAGTTCCAGGCGACCAGGACCTCGCCCGGCGGCGCGCCCCGCTGAAACTGGTCCCGCCCCGCGGGCTTGAGCTTCGCGGAGGCCTTCCAGAAGCGCCCAGAGACTCCCAGGACGATTTCTTCGCCCGGTCGCTCCGCCACCAGCCCGAATCCCTCCTTGGTGAGCCGGCCGAGCGTCAGGGCGGAATCGGTCTTCCGCTTCCGGATCTTCTCCAGGGATTCCCGGGGCGCCACCAGCAGGGCGGGAACGCCGCGCAGCGCGAACAGCAGCGAGATCAGTCCCGAGCGCCCGAAGTCGGTGCGGGCAATCGCGGCGAACACCCGCGCCGGCGGCGCGTGCACTCCCCGGACGTGACGCATCACGATATCCGGCTCGGGCATGAGCTCCTTGATCAGGGGGGCCATGCGCC
This sequence comes from Gemmatimonadales bacterium, assembly GCA_036006105.1. Taxonomy (GTDB): domain Bacteria; phylum Gemmatimonadota; class Gemmatimonadetes; order Gemmatimonadales; family GWC2-71-9; genus JABFSM01. The sequence continues at coordinate 1,152 of DASYPZ010000331.1, forward strand.
GAGCCGCCAGAGGACGAAGGCGTAGTCCAGTGCAATCTCCCGGAGCCGGTCGTAGCGGCCCGAGGCGCCACCGTGGCCCGCGCCCATGTTGGTCAGAAAAGCCAGCGGGTGGGGATCGGTCTTGAGGGCGCGCAGGCGGGCCACGTATTTGGCCGGCTCCCAGTACATCACCTGGCTGTCGTTCAGGGAGGTGCGCACCAGCATCGCCGGGTAGGCCTTCCGCGCCAGGTTGGTGTAGGGGCAATAGGGCCGGATCCAGGCGAACTGCTCCGGCAGCTTCGGATTGCCCCACTCCTCGTATTCTCCCACCGTGAGCGGGAGCGAATCGTCCAGCATGGTGTTGATCACATCCACGAAGGGTACCTGGGCCAGCACCGCCGCGAACAGCTCGGGACGAAAATTCGTGACCGCACCCATCAGCAGGCCCCCGGCGCTGCCGCCCTCGATCGCCAGGAGTGCCGGGGCGGTCCGCCCTTCCCGGATCAGGGCCTCCGCCACCGCGATGAAATCGGTGAAGCTGTTCATCTTGAACGCCATCCGTCCGGCGTCGTGCCAGCGTTTCCCCAGCTCCCCACCGCCCCGCACGTGCGCGAAGGCCAGCACCACGCCGCGGTCCAGGAGCGAAAGCCGGTTGGAGGAGAATCCCACCGGGAAGGGGATGCCGTAGGCGCCGTAGCCGGTGAGCAGCATCGGGGCCGGCTGGGGGACCGCGGGCTCGCGGCGAAAGACCAGGGAGACCGGAATGGCGGTGCCGTCGGAGGCCGGGACCGACAGCCGGGCGCAGCCGTATCCGGCGGGATCGAACCCGCCCAGCACCTCGCGGCGCTTGAGCAGGGCGCTCTCTCCGCTGGCCAGATCGTAGTCGTACACCGAGCCGGGGGTGACGGGAGACTCGTAGCCGTACCGCAGCGCGCCGGTCTCCCATTCCGGATTGGGACCGGGGTAGGCCTCGTAGACCGGCTCCGGAAAGGCGATGTATCGGGCCGCGCTGCTCATCCGGTGCGTCACCCGGATTTTGACCAGCCCGGCCTCCCGCTCCCAGGCCACCCAGTGCCCGGCAAACGCGTCCACCGCTTCGATCATCACCTCGTCGCGATGGGGCAACAGCTCTTCCCAGCGGGCCGGATCGGCGTCGTCCTCCGGCGCGAGCACCACCCGGAACCCCGGTCCGGTGTCATTGAGCCGGAGCAGCCACCCGTCGCCCAGGTGATCGGCCTCGACTTCGCGCTCGGCCACGCGCGGCACCAGCATCCGCCACGGGGAGCCGGGCCGGTCGGCGGGAAGGACCCGCAGCTCGGAGGTGGTGTGACTGTCGATCGACAGGAGAATGTGCCGGCGGCTGCGGGTCCGCTCCAGGCTCACCCGGAAGCGCTCGTCGTCTTCCTGGAAGACCAGCTCCCGTCCGCCGTCCAGGTCGGCCCGCCACACCTGGTAATACCGCTTGGCATCGTCTTCCAGCGCGTAGAACAGGGTCCGGTTGTCGGCGGCCCACGCGGTCGCGCCGCACTTGGCGATCGGGCCGAGCACGATGGCGCCGGTCGACAGGTCCTTGACCAGCAAGGTGAACTCGCGGTAGCCGGTCGGGTCGGTGGAATAGGCCATGAAGCGGCCGTCGTCGCTCAGGTCCACCACCCCGAGCGCCATGAAGGAATGCCCCACCGCCAGCGCGTTGAGGTCGAGCAGCACTTCCTCCGGCGCCTCGAGGGATTCCCGCTTCCGGCAGTGGATCGAGTACTGCTTGCCCTCCTCGGTGCGGGAGTAATACCAGTAGGCGCCGTCCCGATACGGCACCGACAAGTCGGTCTGCTTGATCCGGCCCAGCATCTCGTCGTAGAGGGATTGTTCCAGCCCCCGAAGCGGCGCCAGCACCGCGTCGGCGTAGCCGTTCTCGGCCTCGAGGTAGGCCCGGACGGCGGGGTCGTTCTTGTCGCGGAGCCAGTAGTAGTCGTCCTCGAGCCGCTCCCCGTGGAGCGTGACCGGATGGGGCCGGCGCGGCGCGGCGGGCGGCGGGCAGTGCGGGTTAGGCATCGGGGCCGGACCGGACCTCACCCGCTCACCGCGCCAGCCGCGCCGCGAGCCGCGCTTTCACCGCGGGCCACTCGTCGTCCACGATGCTGTAGAACACCCCGTCCTTCACGTAGCCGTCGTGCGCGATGCGGTACTTCCGCAGCACCCCTTCCTTCACCGCGCCCAGCCGCTCGATCGCCTGCTGGGAGCGGAGGTTCCGCGCGTCGGTCTTGAACTGCACCCGCAGCGCCCCCTGGTCCTCGAACGCGTGGGTCAGCAGCAGCAGCTTGGTTTCGGTGTTGACCGCCGTGCGCTGGGCCGAGGCCGCGAGCCAGGTCCAGCCGATCTCCAGGGTCCGCCAGTCGCGGTGGATGTCGAGATACCGGGTCGAGCCGACGGCGCGCCCGCTCTCGGGATCGATCAAGGCGAAGGGGAGCTCGTCTCCGGTCGCCGCCAATTTCCACGCCTGGTCGATCCACTGCCGCACCTCGGCCCGGGTGCGGGGCTGGGGGATCGGGAGGTAGCGCCAGATGTCGGGATCGGCGCCCGCCGCGAGCAGATCATCCACGTGCGTGACATCGAGCGGCTCCAGCCGCACGGCGTCGCCATAGAGCACGACCGGAGTCGGATTCATTTCATCAGCGCGGAATAGGCCAGGGCCCTGAACAGCTCCCGGATCCGCGTCCCGGTGGTGGGAAACCGCTGGATCATCACGATGCCCACGAGATGCTCCCGGGGGTCCACCCAGAAGGTGGTCCCGTAGATCCCGCCCCATGAATAGGTGCCCGGCGAGCCGTATTCTCCCGCCGCGCCCGGATCGACCAGGATCTCGAAGCCGAGCCCGAAGCCGTTGCCGGGTCCGAGGGGATCGCCCAGGTCTCCGGTGTGGCTGGCGGTCATCAGCTCGACGGTCTTCCGGGAGAGCAGGCGCACGCCGTCCAGCTCGCCGCCGTTGGCCAGCATGGTCAGAAAGCGGAGATAGTCACCCCCGGTGCCCACCAGCCCGGCGCCCCCGGAGAAAAAAGTCCGCGACCCGTGCGACGCGGCGCCGGCCAGCACCAGCCGTCCCTCGCTGAAGGTCTGGCGCTCGGAGCGCATCGCCACCAGCCGGCCGGTGGAGTCGGGCATGTAGGGCACCACCAGGCGGCCGGCGTTCGCGTCGGAGACCCAGAAGCCCGTCTCGTGCATGCCGAGCGGGGAGAAGATCCGCTCCTGCATGAAATCCGCGAGTGAGCGTCCCGACACGACCTCCACCACCCGGCCCAGGACATCGGTATTGAGCGCATAGCTCCAGCGGGAACCGGGCTGAAAGACCAGCGGCTGTTGGGCGAGTCGCTCCACGTTGTCCGCCGCCGTGGTCATGCCGCGCGTGGCGATCCCGTCCGTGATCCCCGCGGCGCGGTACCCGTCGCCCACCGGACCCTCATCGAGAAAACCGTAGGCCAGGCCGGAGCGGTGGGTCAGGAGGTCGCGGATGGTGATCTGCCGCGCGGCCGGCTCGTAGGTCATCGGCTTGCCGGAATCGGCCCCGGGCACCGCCACCCGCATCTGCCGGAACGCCGGGAGGTACCGGGACACCGGATCGGACAGCAGCAGCTTGCCGTCTTCCACCAGGATCATGGCCGCGACGCTGGTGATCGCCTTGGTCATGGAGGCCAGCCGGAACAGCGTGTTCGAGCGCATCGGCGTTCCGGCCTCGCGATCCGCATAACCCGCGGAATCGAGCTCGACCAGCGATCCGTTCCGGGCCAGCAGCGTCACCACCCCGGTGACTTCGCCGGTCGCGACGGCCGAATCCAGCATCGGCCGGATCCGCCGCAGTCGGGCCGAGGACAGACCCGCCGCTTCCGGCGCGACCCGCGGCAGCTGCGCGGCGAGCGGACTCGCGGCCAGCGGAAGCAACAGCAACAGGCGGGGTGCGAGGCGCATTCAGCGTCCCCCGCCCCGGGGCAGCGCCTGGAGACGCCGGACCGCGGCGTCGAGCAGATCGTGGGTCTTGCAGAAGGCAAACCGGGTGTAGCGGGTGCCGTCGGCGGGGCGGCTCCAGAAACTGGTACCGGGCACCGTCGCGATCCCGCCCTCGATGGTGAGCCAGCGCGCGAAGTCCGGCGCCGGCAGATCGGAGAGACCGGAGAAATCCGCGAGGATGTAGTAGGCCCCCTCCGGCGCGACGCAGCGGAACCCGGCCTGCAGCAACGCGGCCATCATGATGTCGCGGCGGGCCAGGTATTCACCGGCCAGATTGGCGTAGTAGTCCCGGCCCAGGGTCTCCATGGCGACCGCGAGGCCTTCCATCAGCGGGGCCGGCGCTCCGACCGTGAGGAAGTCGTGCACCTTCCGGATCGCATCGGTGACCTCCGCCGGCGCCACGATGGTCCCGATCCGCCAGCCGGTGATGCTGAAGGTCTTGGAGGCCCCGGAAATGGTGATGGTGCGCTCCCGCATGCCGGGGAGCGTGGCCATCGGGATGTGGTCACCCTGGTAGCGGATGTGCTCGTAGATCTCGTCGGTGACCGCCCAGGCATCGTGTGCCCGGCACAGCTCGGCGATGCCGCCGAGCTCCGCGCGGGAGAGCACCCGGCCGGAGGGATTGCCCGGCGTGTTCACCACGATGGCGCGGGTCTTGTCGGAAAAGACCCGGGCCAGCCGGTCCAGATCGAGCGGCTGTCCCGGCAACAGGGGGACGAAAACCGGCTTGGCGTCGCAGAGGATCGCGTCGGGCCCGTAATTCTCGTAGAACGGCTCGAAGACGATCACTTCCTCGCCGGGATTCACGATGGCCAGGAGGGTCGCGGCCATCGCCTCGGTCGCGCCGCAGGTGACGGTGAGCTCGGTCTCCGGGTTCACCTCCATCCCGTACCATTCGCGATATTTCCCGACGATCGCGTCCCGGAGCCGTTTGGACCCCCAGGTGATGGCGTACTGATTGATGTCGGCCTGGATGGCCGCCGCCGCCGCGTCCTTGAGCACCTGCGGCGCGGCAAAATTGGGAAACCCCTGGGCCAGGTTGATGGCCTGATGCTCGGTGGCCAGCCGGGTCATGCTCCGGATGACCGATTCGGTGAACCCGTGGGTTCGGCGCGCGGTGTTCATGGGGTTGAAACGTAACCGGTGGACCGCGCCCGCTCTACAAGGCGCGGCACCGCCTCGAGGATCGGGGCCTCAACGAATCCGAGTGGGGATCTCGGAATCCGAGTGGCGGCTCACCGGATACGGACGGATGCGCCGGTGCCGGGAAGACCGCGGCTAGTCCGCCCGCAGCACCTGACAGGGATCCGCCCGGCTGGCCCGGGCCGCCGGAAGCCAGGACGCGGCCACCGCGGTGAGCAGGACCAGCGCCGGAACCACCAGGTAGGTGAGGGGATCGGCCGGGGCCACCCGGTAGAGCAGTGTCCGGATAACCCGCGTCGCACCCAGGGCGAGGGCGGTTCCCGCTCCGATCCCGAGCGCGGTGAGCCCCACGCCGTGGCGCACCACCAGCCATTGGACCTGACTCGCCCTGGCACCCAGCGCGATCCGGATGCCCATCTCCCGCATCCGCCGGCGGGCGAGCTGGGCCGCCACCCCGTAGACCCCGACGATACAGAGAGTCAGTCCCACGCCCGCGAACGAAAGCATCAGGGCGGTGAGGAAGCGGTCCCGGCCCAGCGACGCCGCCCGCACCTCCTCCATGGTCTGCAGGGACGAGATCGCGAGCAGGGGATCGAGCCGGGCCACCAGGAGACGGACCGGACCGGCCAGAGTCATGGGATCCGCCGTGGTGCGGAGCAGCAGCGTCATGGCGCTGCGACCCTCCTGCGCGGCCGGCGCCAGGATCTCCGGTTTGGGCTCGTGGCTCAAGCTGGCTTGCCGTTCGTCGCCCACCACGCCCACGATGGTCCGCCACGTCGACGACGAATCGGGCACCCGGTCGAACGCCACCCGCTGTCCCACCGGATCCTGTCCGGCGAAATACATCCGCGCCAGCGTCTGGTTGATCAGCACGACGTT
>DASYPZ010000332.1:0-9801 GCA_036006105.1 Gemmatimonadales bacterium
CTTGATGGCTTCGGTACAGGTGATGAAGTAGCCGTACCGAAGCCGCACTTCCCGTCCCACCGAGAGCCGGAAGAATTTCTTCGGCGCGTCCTCCATGAAATCGGACTGTTCGATGTAGAGCTCCCGCGAGAACGGCACCAGGCGGGAGCCGGTCAACGGCACGTCGTGGGGATAGTAGGGCGCCTCCAGCTGCTCGGTCCGGCCTTCGGGATAGTTGGTGATCACCACCTTGAGCGGGTTCACCACGCAGAGCACCCGGGGCACCCGCATGTTGAGGTCGTTGCGGACCGCGTGCTCGTACGCGGCCAGCTCGGTGCGGGCATCCTTGCGGGCCACCCCGACGGTATCGCAGAAGGCGCGAATGGCCTCGGGGGTGACGCCGCGGCGACGGATGCCCGAGAGGGTCGGCATGCGGGGATCATCCCAGCCCGCGACGTGCCCGTCGTTCACCAGCTTGAGGAGCTTCCGCTTGCTCACCACCGTGTAGTCCAGCACCAGCCGGGCAAACTCGGTCTGCTCGGGAGGACGCGCGAACCCCGCCTCGCGAACCAGCCAGTCGTAGATGTCCTTGTTGTCCTTGAACTCCAGGGTGCAGAGGGAGTGGGTGATTCCCTCGATGGCATCCGACAGCCCGTGGGCGTAGTCGTAGAGCGGGTAGATGCACCAGGCATCCCCGCGCCGGTAGTGGTGCGCGTGGCGGATCCGGATCAGCAGCGGATCCCGCATAATCATGTTGGGGTGCGCCAGGTCGATCCTGGCGCGGAGCACGTGCGCGCCATCGGGGAATTCCCCGGCCTTCATCCGCGCCAGCAGGTCCAGGTTCTCGGCCACCGTACGGTCCCGATACCGGCTCGGCGTACCCGGGCTGGTGACGGTACCCCGATGACGGCGGATCTCGTCTTCCGTCTCGCTGTCGACGTATGCTTTGCCCTTCTCGACCAGCCGCACCGCGAAGTCGTACAACTGCTCGAAATAGTCGCTGGCGTAGAACTCGTGGTCCCACTGGAAGCCCAGCCACTGGATGTCGCCCTTGATGGCCTCGACGTACTTGATGTCCTCGGTCGAAGGATTGGTGTCGTCGAAACGGAGGTTGACGGTGCCGCCGAACTCCCGCGCCAACCCGAAGTTCAGGCAAATCGACTTGGCATGCCCGATATGGGGAAAGCCGTTGGGCTCCGGTGGAAAGCGGGTGCAGACCGGCCGGCCGAAGCGGTTCGACGCGACGTCGGCGGCGACCATATCCCGGATGAAGTTGGAACGGGGGGCGTCCTGGCTCACAGACACGATCCACAGATTAGGAAGGCTTCATACAATCTCGCGAGCGGGAATAATAGCGCGAGAGCCTCGTACCCCGTAGTTTGCTGCCATCCATGGCTGACACTCCTCCACGTCTCGCTGCCGCCCTCAGCGGCAGCTACCGCATTGAGCGTGAAGTCGGGGTCGGCGGCATGGCCACCGTATACCTGGCGCACGACCTCAAGCACGACCGCGACGTCGCCCTCAAGATCCTCCGCCCCGAGCTGACCGCCGCGATGGGAACCGACCGGTTTCCCCGCGAGATCCACATCATCGCCCAGATGCAGCACCCCCACATTCTGCCGCTCTACGATTCCGGGGCGACCGACGGGTTCCTCTACTACGTCATGCCGTTCGTGGAGGGAGAATCACTGCGGGCCCGGCTGAACCGGATGGGACAGCTTCCCATCAACGAGGCGGTGCGGCTGCTCCAGGAGATCACCGACGCGCTCTCCTACGCCCACGCCCGGGGCATCGTCCACCGGGACATCAAGCCCGACAACGTGATGCTCTCCGGCCGCCACGCCGCGGTCACCGACTTCGGCGTGGCCAAGGCCGTCAGCGTCTCGGCGGGAGACAAGCTCACCACGGTGGGGATCGCGGTCGGCACGCCCCAGTACATGGCGCCGGAACAGGCGATGGCCGAGGCCAACATCGACCATCGGGTGGATCTCTACGCCCTCGGGGTCATGGGCTACGAGATGCTCACCGGGCATCCGCCCTTCGAGGCCAGTACCGCCCAGGCGATCCTCTCGGCCCATGTGCTGGAGCAGCCCAAGGACGTTCGGGAATGGCGGCCCAATGTGCCGCCGCTCCTGGCCGAGGCGCTGCTCAAGTGCCTGGCCAAGAATCCGGCCGACCGCTGGCAGACCGCGGACGAGCTGCTGGCCCAGCTGGAGCTGGTGGCGACGACGCCGAGCGGCGGGGTGACCCCGACCACGACTCGGCCGTATCAGGCGATCAAGCCGGCCTCGGCGGCGGTCACCGTCCCGAAGGCCAGTCGCCGTGGGTTGATCGTGGGAGTCGTCGCCGCGGTGGCCCTGGCCGGCGCCGGTGTCGCCGCCTTCCTGCTCAAGGCCCCCAGCCACCACGGGATCCAGCGAGTGGCGGTGATGCCGATCGAGGACATTTCCGGCAAGGATGCGGTCTTCGTGGATGCGATGCAGGACGCGCTCACCAACGCCCTCAACCGGCTCGGCAAGGTGGGCGTGGCCCCCCGTTCCGACATGATGATCTACAAGACCACGCCGAAGCCCACCCGGCAGATCGCCAAGGATCTCGACCTCGATGCCGTCCTCGAAGCGACGGTCTTCCGCTCCGGCGATCTGATCCGCTTCAACATCCAGTTCAGCGACCCGGTGACCACCCGGAGCCTCTGGTCCGAGACGTACGAACGGAACGTGAAGGACGTGCTGGCGGCGCAGAGCGAGATCGTGAACCTCACGGCACAGGCCGTGGGTAAAGTCCTTGGAGGAGCCGGTAAATGACGCCGATGCGCCGTGGTGGGGTGGGACTTCTTCTGGTCGTGGCGGCCTGCGGCGGTGGCGGGGGAGAGAAGGCGCCGGCCGTGCCAACGGCCAGGTTGCTTTCGCCCGAGGGCGTCAATCACCTCCAGAGCAGTTTCTCTCCCGACGGGAGCCACGTGGCGTGGTGGATGCCGGGTGAGGATGGCTGGGATGTCATGGTCGCGAAATCCGACCTCAGCGGCGCGCGGATCGCAGCCGGCCACAATCTGCAGACCTGGAACCTGTACTGGTCGCCCGACAGCCGGCAGGTGGCCACGGGCCTGAGCGAGGTCAATGTCACCGACCTCGCGATCATCCCGGTCGACAGCGGAGTCCCGCGCCTTCTCACCAACACCGCCGCGTTCGAGGTGCCCTCCTCGTGGAGCTCGCGGGGCGATCGGCTCACCTATACGGTCACGAGCGAGGGCGGCGCGCTGCGCGGCGCCATCATGAATCCGGCCACCGGGGCATCCACCCCTCTGCCGGCCTCGGCCAATGCCACGCCGATCGCGCGCTGGTCGCCCGACGGGAAACAGCTCACCCTGGAAGCCTTGAACGGCGACGCCGGCATCTGGATCGGCGACAGCACCGGCGGCAACGCCAGGCAGCTCACCACCGAGCGCCAGGAGACCGACGCGCGCTGGTCGCCCGACGGGACCGAGATCGCCTACGTATCGCGACGCACCGGCACCGGCGATATCTGGGTGGTGCCCGCCGCCGGCGGAACGCCCCGGCAGCTGACCCATGACATCCGGGAGGACAATTCTCCGCGCTGGTCGCCCGACGGCAAGTGGATTGCCTTCCTGTCACAGCGGGGGCGGCAGGGTGACATCTGGATCGTCCCGGCGGCAGGCGGGACCGAGCTCCGGGTGACCGACGATGCCGCCGAGGAAGGCAATCTCCAGTGGGTGGGCACCAGCAACACCATTGCCTATCACACCGGCATCAGCGGCCAGACGCTCTGGGCCCTCACGGTCAATGACGGCAAGGAGCGCCGGCTCACGGCGGACTCGCTCCGGGTGGGCCAGATCTTCCCCTCGCCGGACGGCAAGGAAGTGGCCTACGAGGTCCTGCGGGGCGGCGGGGTGAGCGACATCCAGGTGATGCCGATCGCCGGGGGCGCGGCGCGGACCCTGGTCGCGGGTACCTCGATCAATACCGCAATCAACTGGTCGCCCGACGGCAAGACGATCGCCTTCCTCTCGAACCGGACCGGCAATTTCGACGTGTGGGTTATCCCTGCCGCGGGGGGCGAACCGCGCGAGCTGACCACCTGGCCGAGCAACGAGGGGGGCAATACCGCGCCGCAGTGGGCTCCGGACGGAAGCCAGATCTACTTCCTGTCGCCCCACGACGCGTCTCCGTTCAACGACGTCTGGAAGGTGCCGCTGGCTGGGGGAGAGCCGGTCCGGGTTACCAAATCCGGCACCTTGAATAACCTGGCTGTGAGCCTGGTGAGTCCCGATGTGTTCGTGCAATCGGTGGGAGGCAAGGGTGGGACGACCGTGCTCGCCAAGGTCCTGCCGGACGGGAAGCTCCAGACGCTGTGGGACAAAAGCAACGTGTCGGGACTGTCCTGGCTCAGCTTTACGCCCAAGGGAGACTCGCTGGGGATCACCGTTCAGCTGCCGGGTGGAGGGTTGGGCAGCTATCTGATCTCCACCAGGACAGGTGAGGGCCGGCAGATGCTGGGCAAGAACGATCAGATCGGGGATTTTTCCCCGGACGGGAACTGGGTGGCCTATTGGTCGGGCAACCCCTCACTCGAGATGAACGTGCTCAACATGAAGGACGGGTCCACCAAGCGATTGACCAACTCGCCGGAGAGCGAAACCACCTACTGGTGGGTGTCGGACAACAACACGATCGTGTTCCTGCGGGCATCGCAACATCGCCGGATCGCGGAGGTGGACCTGACCAGGCTGCTCGCGGGCGCGAAGTAGTCAGCCCGCGAGCCGGGTCATGAGCTCCCGCGTGAACTTGAGCTCATCCTCGTTCACCAGGTGCCCCATCCCCGGATAGATCCGCTCGGTGACCTCGGCCCCCATGCTCCGGAACACCGCGGCGCTCTCCCGCACCCGCGCCGCCGGCACGTGGGCGTCCACGTCGCTGCATCCCAGAAATACCGGCGCCCCCTCGAACTTCCCGTCGAATTCCCAGGCCGTCCCCGGCGGACCGATCAAGCCTCCGCTGTAGCCGATGACCCCGGCGTACTTCTCGGGGTGGCGGACCGCATAGGTGACGGCGAGACAGGCACCCTGGGAAAAACCCAGCAGGATGATGCGGCTGGTCGGAATGCCCTTCCCCACCACCTGCTCGACCACACGATGGATGGCGCCCAGCCCCGAAGTAATGCCGGGCTCGTTCTGCTCGGTCTCCGCCATGAAGCTGTAGGGGTACCAGGTGCCTCCCGCGGCCGCGGGGGCGAGATAGGTAAACTCCGGATGGGCGAGCACACCGGCGAGCTCCAGGATGTTTTCCGGCCCGGCCCCGCGTCCGTGGATCATGATCATCGCGGCGCGCCCCTCGCCCAGCGGACGCCCCCGGGTCAGGACCGGCTGGCCGCCATGAGGATCCGGGCTCACTGGCCGGGTACCGTCACCGATGGAAGTCCGGCTTCGATCTCCTTGCGGTAGGGTTCTTCCCAGGGTGGCAGCTTGAGCTCGACCCCGAGTCGCGCCGGCGGCTCATCCACCGCAAAGCCGGGTTTCATCGTGGCGATCTCGTACAGCACTCCGCCAGGTTCACGGAAGTAGATGGACAGGAAGTATTGCCGGTCCCGCACCTCGGTCACCGCCACTCCGAGCCGGAGCAGCGCTTCCCGCGCCTCGAGCTGTTCTTCGGCGGTCCCGATCGCCATGGCGACGTGGTGCACGGTGCCGAGCCCGTTCATCGCGGCGGGCGCATCGGGCTCATGGAGAATGTCGATGGTCTTCCCGGGGCCCCCGGTACCGATCGAGAGCCGGGCCCGGTGCCCCGACTGTCCGATCACCCGCCAGCCCAGGACATCGGTGAGAAACCCGATGGAGCGGGCCGCTTCCCGCACCGTCAGCGTCACCGAATGGATCCCGTGGACGGCCATCTCGGCCCCGACACCGGCCCCGGTCCAGGGCGGCCTGGCGTCGACGGCGGTCTCGATCAACTCGAGATTGAGGCCCGAGGGATCCGCGACGGTCAGGTACGGCTCGCCCAGGCGAATGCCTTCCGACTGAATGACCACGCCGCCCTCGGTCAGCCGCCGCCGCCAGGTCGCGAGGGACCCCGCGGGCACCGAGAAGGCGGTCTCGTTGATCTGGCCGGCCCCCTTGAGCCCGATCGGTACCCGGTAGCCCTTGTAGGGGAAAGTGGTCCAGATGGTGCCGGGCGTGCCCAGCTCGTCCCCATAGTAGAAATGGAAGACGTGGTGATTGTCGAAATTGACGGTCTTCTTGACCAGGCGGAGCCCGAGAAGACCGGCATAGAAGTCGAGATCTTCCTGCGCGTCGGTCACCGTCGCGGTGACGTGATGCAGGCTCAGAATGCTGGCTTCGAATGCGGGCATGCCGTATTGTTAGCGCCTCAACATCAACTTATCAACCGATGGTTCTTCGATGACCCGACGCCTGCTCTCCTTGACCATTCTCGTCGCGGCCGCTTCGGGGGTCCGCGCCCAGGAACCGGTCGACCGAACCATGATCGGCCGCATCCGGGAAGAGGCCCAGGCCCGGTCCCAGGTGGCCGCCACGTTCAACTACCTCACCAACGTGACCGGCCCCCGGCTCACCGGCAGCCCCGCATTCAAGCAGGCGGCGGACTGGGCGACGGAGCAGCTCAAGGGCTACGGTCTGGCCGGCGTGCACCAGGAATCCTGGCCGTTCGGGCGGGGCTGGCGTCAGGAAAAGCTGGTCCTCGAGATGGTCGAGCCGTACTACTTCCCGCTGATCGGATTTGCGGAGGCGTGGTCTCCCTCCACCAAGGGCGAGCTGCTGGGTGCTCCGGTGTACATCGGGGACCTGGCCGATACCACCGCGGTGCGGGGTCACGCCGCCGAGCTCAAGGGCGCGATCGTCCTGGCCACCAAGCCGCAGACCGAATTCATCACCAAGGACCGGGCCGAGCCCAGCCTCTCCGAGCAGCCGGTGCCCATCGGTGCGCCACCGTTTCTGAACGCGGGAGGACCGGTGTCGAATCAGGCTCGGGCGCGGGTGATGCGGGAGGTCGGCGCGGGGCTCGTGCTCCGGCCGACCCAGGGCCAGCACGGGACGATGTTCGTCCTGGGCAACCGGGCCACCCCGGACGACGCGGCGCCCTCGGTGATCCTCGCGGCCGAGCAATACAACATGATCGTCAACGCCATGAAGGCGGGCAGCCCGGTCAAGCTGCGGGCCCGGGTGGACACCCGCTACTTCTCCGCCGACACCAACGGGTACAACGTCATCGCCGAGATTCCCGGCACCGACCCGGCGCTCAAGGACGAGGTAGTGCTCCTCGGCGCGCACCTCGATTCGTGGCACTCCGCGACCGGCGCCACCGACAACGCGGATGCCTCGGCGTCACTGATCGAGGCGATGCGGATCCTCAAGGCGCTCGGCGCCAGGCCGCGGCGCACCATCCGGATGGCCCTGTGGGGCGGCGAAGAGGAGGGACTGCTGGGCAGCCATGCCTACGCGGAGCAGCATTACGCCGGAGACGCCAACGCGGGCGCGCGCGAGAAGCTGGCGGTCTATCTCAACAGCGATCCGGGCAGCGGGCCCATTTTCGGGTGGTACATGGAGGAGAATCCCGCGGCCAAGGCCATTTTCGATGCCTGGCTCGAGCCGCTCAAGGAGCTCGGCGCTCGCCGCAACGTCATCGCGAAGATCGGCAGCACCGATCACCTGTCGTTTGCCGCGCTGGGCCTGCCGGCGTTCAATTCCCTGCAGGATTACGTCGAGTACGACACCCGGGAGCACCACACCAACATGGACTTTGCCGATCGCGTGAGCACCGCGGACCTGCAGGAGAATGCGATCGTGCTGGCCACCTTTGCCTGGCAGGCGGCCATGCGGGATCAGAAGATTCCGCGACTGCCTCGGGCCATTCCCTGATCGAGGAATTCCGATGTCCCGCCCTCCCCTTCCGGCGATCGGCGCCGTCATGCTCGCGGCCGCCTGTGCCAGGACCTCCGACCAGCGGCCGGCCGCGACGACGGCGGGCCCGCACACCAACCCGTTCCTTGCCGCCAGCACGTTGCCCTATCAGGCGCCCCCCTTCGACAAGATCACCGATGCCGACTTCAAACCGGCCATCGAGGAGGGGATGCGGCAGAACCTCGCCGAGATCGACCAGATCGCGGCGCAGGACAGCGCCCCGACTTTCGCGAACACCATCGAGCCGATGGAGCGCTCCGGCGATCTGCTGACCCGGGTGAGCAAGGTGTTCTTCGCCCTGACCCAGGCCAACACCGATGACACGCTGCAGAAGGTCGAGGAGGAGACCGCCGGGCCGCTGGCGGCGTTCCGGGACTCGATCTACCTCAACGCCCGGCTGTTCCAGCGGATCCAGAAGCTCTACGACCAGCGCGACGCCCTGCCACTCGACCCGGAGCAGAAATTTCTGGTCGGGAAATACTACCGCGACTTCGTGAAGGCGGGCGCCCGGCTCTCCGACGCGGACAAGACCAGTCTGCGCGCGATGAATCGGGAGGAATCCGAGCTCACCACCAGGTTCCAGAACCAGCTCCTGGCCGCCAACAATGCCGCGGCGCTGGTGATCTCTGATTCCACCGAGCTCGACGGCTTGAGCCCCGCGGAAATCGCCGCCGCCCGCGACGAAGCCCGGTCCCGCAAGCTCGACGGCAAGTGGGTCCTGGTCCTCCGGAATACCACCCAGCAGCCGCTGCTGGCCTCGCTGCGAAATCGCGACGTGCGGGAGCGTCTCCTGGATGCGGCGATGACCCGGGCCGAGCGGGGCGGGCCGAACGACACCCGCGTCACCGCGCAGCGGCTGGCGGAGCTTCGGGCCCAGAAAGGCAAGCTGCTCGGATTCGGCTCCTACGCGGATTACCAGCTGGACGATCAGATGGCCAAGACGCCGGCCAGGGCGCTCAAGCTCCTCAACGACATGGTGCCGGCGGCCACCGCCAAGGCGCGCGGCGAAGTCGCCCGGATGCAGCAGATCATCGACGAGCAGAACGGCAGCTTCAAGCTGGCGGCGTGGGACTGGCAGTTCTACGCCGAGCAGGTCCGCAAGGCGGAATACGACCTCAACGAGTCCGAGGTGAAGCCCTATTTCGAGCTCGACCGGGTGCTCAAGGACGGGGTCTTCTACGCGGCGAACCAGCTGTACGGTCTCACCTTCAAGGAGCGGAAAGACATTCCGACGTATCAGCCCGACGTGCGGGTGTTCGAGGTGTTCGACGCCGACGGCGTTCCATTGGCCCTCTTCTATGCCGACTACTTCGCGCGGCCCAGCAAGAGCGGCGGGGCCTGGGAAGATTCCTTCGTGGACCAGTCGGGGCTCAAAGGCACCAAGCCGGTGGTGTTCAACGTCACGAACTTCACCAAGCCGGCCGCCGGTCAGCCGGCGCTGCTCAGCTTCGACGATGTGAAGTCCATGTTCCACGAATTCGGCCACGCGCTGCACGGCATGTTCGCCCGGGCCCAGTACCCCACCCTCGCCGGCACCAATGTCGCCCGGGACTTCGTCGAGTTCCCCTCCCAGTTCAACGAACATTGGGGCATGGAGCCGACCGTCTTCGCCAACTACGCCAAACACTACCAGACCGGCCAGCCGATGCCGGCCGAGCTGGTCGAGAAGATCAAGAAGTCCCGGACCTTCGATCAGGGGTATGCCACCACCGAGTACCTGTCCGCCGCTCTCCTGGACATGGGGTGGCATTCGCTGCCCGCGACCGCGCCGAAAGAGAACGTGGATTCCTTCGAGACCGAGACCCTCAAGCGCTTCAAGGTGGATCTCCCGGAAGTTCCTCCGCGCTATCGCACCTCGTACTTCGCGCACATCTGGGGCGGCGGCTACTCGG
>DASYPZ010000333.1:0-5133 GCA_036006105.1 Gemmatimonadales bacterium
CCGCCTCGGTGTGGCCGACCCGCTGCAGCACTCCGCCGGGACGGGCCCGCAGCGGAGGAATGTGACCGGGACGGCGCAGATCGGTCGGCAAGGTGGCGGGGTTGATGGCGACGTGAATCGTCGCGGCGCGATCGGCGGCGGAGATCCCGGTGGTGACCCCGAAGCGGCGGTCGGCGTCGATGGTCACGGTGAACGCGGTGCCGTGCTCGTCGGTGTTCCGGCCCACCTGCTGGGGCAGCTCCAGCTCCTCGCAGCGCTCCGCCGTGAGCGCCAGGCAGAGGAGCCCGCGCCCATGGAGCGTCATGAAGTTCACCAGATCGGGCGTGACCATCTGCGCGGCGCAGATGAGATCGCCCTCGTTCTCGCGATCCTCGTCATCCGCAACCACCACGAGCTTGCCGTTGCGCAGGTCGGTGATGGCCTGCTCGATGGTTCCGAAAGGCATGGGGCTCAGGATTCAGGATTCAGGATTGAGGATTGAGGATTGAGGATTGAGGATTGAGGATTGAGCATGGGGTGTTGCGCCCTGAATCCTCGATCCTGAATCCTGAATCCTGCCTCCGCGCTCAAGAAATGCCACGATATACTTCCCGATCACGTCCCCCTCCAGATGCACCGCGTCTCGCGGCCCCAGCGCGCCGAGCGTGGTCTGCTCCAGCGTGTAGGGTACCAGCGCGACCTGAATGATACCATGCCCCGGCATCGCGTTGACCGTCAGGCTCACGCCCTCGACGGTAATCGATCCCAGCGGAATGGACGCCTGCTCGATGTCGCCGGGGACCGCGATGTCCACCAGCCGGGCGTCCTGCTCCTGCCGGACCGCGGCCACCTGGCCCACCCCATCGACATGACCCTGCACCAGGTGACCGCCCAGGGGACTCCCCGCGCGCACCGCGCGCTCGAGGTTCACCCGGTCCCCCGGGCGCAGCGCGCCGAAGCGGGTACGCGCCAGCGTGGAGACGATCGCGTGCACCGCGAACCACCCGTCTCCGACGGAGGTGACCGTGAGACAGGCACCGGCCACCGCGATGCTCTCACCGGGCTCTACCCCCGCGTACGGTGCGGCGATCGCGAGGTCGAGCCCACCCTCCCGCGGCTCGACCCGGCGCACCTCACCCACCGCGGTCACGAGACCGGTGAACACGGCTCCCGGTCCAGCACCAGCAGGGTATCCTGGTCGAGCGCGCGGCGCTCGACCACCGTCCAGCGCTCGGCCACCGAGAGCGGCGGCGCATCCCATCCCGCCACCGCGGGTGTGCCGGCGTCTCCCAGCCAGAGCGGGCTCTGGATCCAGTAGAATCGGTCCACCAGACCCTCCCGAAGCAGCCATCCGGCCATGCGGGCGCCGCCTTCGATCAGGAGGGAGGTGATGCCGGCGTGTCGCAGCGCGGCAAGAGCCTCGTGCAGGGTGTCGACCGGGAGAATCGTGGCGCCGGTGCCGGCGAGCCGGTCACCCGAATCGACGGCGCGGGCCCGGGGGGTCACCACGATGGTCGGAGCGTCCCGGGAAAAGAGGGCCAGGCTCGCCGAAAGCACCTCGGCGCCTTCGAACACCACGCGGGTCGGCGTAACCCGCGGCGTGACCGGACCCCGGACCGTCAGGCGGGGATCGTCGCGCAGGGCGGTCCGGCCGCCCACCCCGATCGCGTCGAAGCCGGCGCGCAGCGAATGGACGAAGTCGAGGGCCGGTTTGCCGGAAATCCACTTGGAGTGGCCCGAGCCGTCGGCGATCCTGAAATCGAGCGAGGTGGCGAGCTTGAGCCCCACCCAGGGCCGCTGGGCGTGCCGGAAGCGATGCACGAAGGCGGCGTTCTGCTGCCGTGCCTCGCAGCCGAGCAGGCCGATCGCCACGTCGATGCCCGCGGCCCGGAGCCGTTCCGCGCCGCCCGCGGCCTCCGGGTTAGGGTCCGCCGCCGCCGCCACGACCCGCGCGATGCCGGCCGCGATGATGGCATCGACGCAGGGAGGCTGTTTGCCGGTGTGACCACACGGCTCCAGGGTCACGACCAGCGTGGCCCCCCGCGCCCGGTCGCCGGCCCGGCGCAGCGCCACCACCTCGGCGTGCTCCCCGCCGTATTCGGCGTGAAAGCCCTCGCCCACCGGCTCCCGGTCCGCCAGCACCACCGCGCCGACCATCGGATTGGGATGCACCCGTCCCCAGCCGAGCCACGCCAGCGACAGGGCATGGCGCATGGCCTCGAGCTCGTTCACCCGAACCGGACGCCTTGGGGACCGGCGCGCACCCGCCCCAGAATCCAGGAGCCGACGCCGGCCTCCGTCGCGGCGGCCTGGACCGCGCCGGCCGATGCCTCGGGCACCGCGACGATCATTCCGACGCCGAGGTTGAAGACGTCGCGCATTTCCTCGGCCGAGACCGCGCCGGCCTTCTGGAGCAGCGCGAACAGCGGCGGGAGCCTCCAGGAGCCGGCGTCGATCACCGCCTCCACGCCCTCGGGCAGCACCCGGATCAGGTTGCCGGGAATGCCGCCGCCGGTGATGTGGGCCATGCCGTGCACCCGGGTCAGGACCGGGGTGAGCGCCTTCCAGTAGCTCTGGTGCACCGCGAGCAGCGTGTCGGCCACGGTCCCGGGGAGACCGGGCACCAGGGAGTCGATCTGCAGCCCCATCCGGTCGAACAGGATGCTCCGGGCCAGCGTGTATCCGTTGGTATGGAGCCCGGTGGAGGCCAGGGCCACCAGGACATCCCCGGCGACGATCCCGTCGCCGTGGATCGCCTCCGCCTCCTCCACCACACCCACGATCGTGCCCGCCAGGTCGAAGTCGCCATGCTGGTAGAGCCCCGGCATCTGCGCCGTTTCTCCCCCGGCGAGCGCCATCTCGTGGGCCCGGCAGCCCCGCGCCACGCCTTCCACGATGCCGGCGATCTGGTCGACGGTCAGCCCCGACCCGGCCACATAGTCGAGAAACGCCAGCGGGCGGGCGCCGTGGACCAGGATGTCGTTGACGCTGTGATTGACCAGATCCTCGCCCACCGTATCGAACCGCGCCGCCTCACGCGCCACCATGACCTTGGTGCCGACTCCGTCGGTGCTCATCACCAGGATCGGGGACCGGTATCCCTCGGGAATCCGCACCATCCCCCCGAACGCCCCGATGTGCCCCACCGAATACCGGGTCCGGGCGCTCCGGACCGAGTGGGCGATGCGCTCCTTGGCGGCCTCGGCGCTGCCGAGGTCGACACCGGCGGCGGCGTAGCGGGATTCACTCACGGGAGGGGCTCCGCGGCGGGAATACTGGTGAGGTCGACGAAGGTCTCGACCCGCTGCTGGACCGCATCGTAGTCCACGTCGTCGAAGCCGTTGACCCCGAAGCCCTGGACCGCGAAGCTCCCCATCGCGGCGCCGTAGACCATCGCGCGCCGCAGCTGTCCCGGGGCCACCGAGTCCACCCGCGCGAGATACCCCATGAATCCGCCGGCGAAGGCGTCGCCCGCCCCGGTGGGATCGAAGACTTCCTCGAGCGGGTAGGCCGGGACGTAGAAGGTCCGGTCCGGCTCGATCAACAGCGCGCCGTGCTCCCCCTGCTTGATGACCACGCGCTTGGGCCCGTGCGCCAGGATCCACTTGCCGGCGCGGTGGATATTCCAGTCGCCGGAGAGCTCCCGGGCTTCCCCGTCGTTCACCAGCAGCATGTCCACCCGCTGCAGGAGGGCCAGCAGATCGGATTTCTTGCTCTGGATCCAGTAGTTCATGGTGTCGCAGACCACCAGCCGGGGCGACTTCATCTGGGCCAGGACGTTGAGCTGCAGCACCGGGTCGATGTTGCCGAGGAAGATGTATTTGGCGTCGCGCCAGGCGGGCGGCAGCTTGGGCTCGAACGCGGCGAAGACCCCGAGGCGGGTTTCCAGGGTTTCCCGGCTCTGGAGATCGTAGGAGTACTTCCCCTTCCAGCGAAAGCTCTCGCCTTCGGCGTGCTCCACGCCGCTCCAGTCGATGCCCCGCGCCGACAGCCGCTCCAGCGCGGCCATCGGGTAGTCGCTCCCGACCACGCCCACCACCTGGACCGGATGGAGCAGCGAGGCGGCCACGCTGAAGTAGACCGCCGATCCGCCCAGAGCGTCGGCGGTCTGGCCGAAGGGGGTGAAGATCGAGTCGAGCGCCACACTGCCAACCACGAGCAGGCTCATGCCGTCACATCCGGTCGGGGGCGTGCAGGCCAAGCAGCCGGAGGCCGTTGGCGAGGACGATGCGGGCGGCGCGGGCCAGAACCAGCCGGGCCTGTTCGATCGGGGCGGGTTCGCCCAGCACCCGGCAGTGATGGTACCAGTGGTGCGCGCTGCGGGCCAGTTCTTCGAGATAGGCCGTGATCCGGTGCGGCTCCCGCGCCCGCGCGGCCCCCGCGACCACCTCGGGGAAGCGGGTGAGCTGCTTCAGCAGCTCGGCATCCTCGGGCGCGGGCAGGGCGTCGACACTCGCCGTGTCTCCGACGGCGCCGGGCTCCACGTTGGCCACCCGGAAGATCCCGGTCATGCGGGCGTGCGCCATCTGGACGTAGAAGACCGGGTTCTCGTCGGTTTGCTTGCGGGCCAGATCGACATCGAAGATGAACGGCGTCTCGCCCTTCCGCATCAGGAAGAAATAGCGCGCCGCATCCACCCCGACCCAGTCGAGCAGGTCCCGCAGGGTGACGAAGTCGCCCGCGCGCTTCGACATCCGGACCTCTTCTCCGCCCCGGACCACCCGGACCAGCTGGACCAGCGACACCTCGAAGAAGTCGGACGGATACCCCAGCGCGAGCAGCACGGCCCGCATCCGCGGAATGTAGCCGTGATGGTCGGCTCCCCAGACGTCGATGACCCGCTCGAAGCGTCGCTCGTGCTTGTCGCGATGGTAGGCGATGTCCGGCACGAGATAGGTGAAGGTGCCGTCGCTCTTGCGGAGCACCCGGTCCTTGTCGTCGCCGAACTTCTCGGTCATGAGCCAGAGCGCCCCGTCCTTCTCGTAGGTCAGCCCCTTGCGCGCCAGCTCGTCGAGCGTGGCCTGGAGCTGACCGCCGTCGTATATCGACTGCTCGGAGCTGTGCAGGTCGAAGTGCACCCCGAAATCCCCCAGCAGGGCATCCTGCTCGGCGCGCTGCAGGGCCAGGATGTATTTGCGAAGCGTGGGCGCCGCG
>DASYPZ010000334.1:0-3329 GCA_036006105.1 Gemmatimonadales bacterium
CTGCCGGCGCCTCCGATGTGTCCGATGGCGCCTCGGCGTAGGGCAGACCGAGAGCAAAGGGGTCGACTTTTCGGGCAGTGAGGAAATCGCGGTCATCAGTAATCAGCGTCGCCGCGTACAGACGCCCACGAAGCAGCGGAGAACCTGCCGAGCCTGCAATGGGTGCGAAGGCCGGAGACGGTGGGCGGCCGGCGACCGCGATCACCCGCCCCTGATCTCGCAGGATGAAGGCGAACGCCTGATCGGGCCCCCAGAGCTCCGGCCATTCCCGGGACAAACGCTTCGTGGCCGCGCGAAGGCGAAGAGCCGCCTCGCGAATATTGCGCGGGATGCGCGCGATCGAGTCAGTATGGCCGGGGCCGACGGCTTCGACCGCGATCGGAGCGCCAGTCACCTGTATTCTGTGGGACAGCCCAGTGCTGCTACCCGCAGTCCAGATACCAAGGATCACACCGATGCTGACTCGAACCATGACCACCTGCCAGCCGAATGGAGGAGCTCATCGTAAAGATCGCCCCCTTCCGTCGCTTTCGTAACTATTACACCTGTTAGTTCCCGGCGGCGGCCCTTCCCCTCACCGGGTTTCAGGGCTACGCGGTCCGAAGTACTTTCTACGATGTTTGCTCGCAGTCCGAAGCCACTGATTCACATGACGCGGGAGGCGGTCATGCGGTTTCCCAGACGGTCCATCCTCTTGTTTGCACTGGCGCCCGCAGCGGTCCAGGCCCAGTCGCTCGACGGCGTCTGGCGGAGCCAGGGCTACGGATTCGTCTTCGAGATCCAGGGCCGCTCGCTCAGCGCCTGGGAGGTCACCGCCACCACCTGCGTCAAATCGCTGACCGCGACGGGGGACTCGGTGGCGACACCGGGCCGCGCGGCGACGTTCCGCACCAAGGAAGGCAACGTCTTCTTCGTGAAGACCGGCGGCACCGAGAACTTTCATCTGCTGCACTATGACGGCGCTGCCTCGGACATGCGGATCGACCGCGTCGCCGCGATCCCCGCGGTCTGCACCCCCCCGACCGCCGATACCCCCATCAACAACTTCGAGGTATTCACCCGGACCTGGGCCGACCACTACATCCTGTTCGACCAGAAACAGATCGACTGGGCCGCCCTGACCGCGACCAACCGTGCCAAGGTCACCGACAGCACCACGCCGGCGCAGCTCTTCGACATCATGGAGGGAATGATCAAGCCGCTGGACGACGCCCACACCTCCATCAGTGCCCCGGCGATGAACCGCCGGTTCGGGGGGCTCCGGTCCGGCACCGATGCGGTGATCCGTACGTATGGTGGCTTTCCCGGCTTCCGGAAGGACGGCATGCCGAAGCTGCTGGGGCTGACCGAGCAGAAATATCTGATCGGACCGATCCGCAAATTCTGCAATGACCAGGTCCAGTACGGACACCTCACCGACACGACCGGCTACCTGCGGATCACCTCCTTCAGCGGCTACGGTCCGGAACGCACCTTCGCGAGCGGGCTTGCCGCCCTCGAAACGGCGCTGGACACCATCTTCTCGGATCCGAAGCTCAAGGCGCTGGTGATCGATGTGCGGATCAACTTCGGTGGGGCCGATCCCTACGGGCTCGCCATCGCCTCTCGGCTGGCCAGCACAGAGTACCTGGCCTATACCAAGGAGGCGCGCGCCGATCCGGCCGATCGAAATAAGTGGACGCCCGGGGATCGGAACATGGTCACGCCGAGCGGTCGGCCCGGGTTCCGGGGTCCGGTGGTCGAGCTGACCGGCGGTCTCACCATCAGTGCGGGCGAGACCTTCACCCAGGCGATGATGGGGCGCACGCCGCACATCACCCGGGTGGGCGAGAACACCCAGGGTGTCTTCTCCGACGTGCTGGGGAGAAATCTGCCCAACGGATGGCGCTTCGGGCTGCCGAACGAGGTGTTCCGCGCCGCCGACGGCAAGACATTCGATGGGGTCGGCATTCCACCGGATGTGGTGGTGGCGCTGTTCACCGATGCGGATGTGGCGGCGGGGCGGGACCCGGCGCTCGAGAAGGCGCTGGCGATTCTGGCGAAACAATAGGCGTCGGCGTCCGGCTTACACCGTGATCTCGATGCGATTGCCGTCGGGGTCCAGCACCACACTCTCGTAGTAGCCATCGCCGGTGTCGCGGGGCCCGTCCAGAACGGGATACCCCTCTCGCTCCAGCCGGGCGGTCAATGTCTCGACTGCCGAGCGTGATCCGACCGCAACGGCCATATGAATGAACCCGGTAAACTGGGCCCGGGGATCGTTCCGGGACTCCGGAATGCCGGGCATCTGCATCAACTCCAGGCGCGCGCCGGACCCGAAAGTCAGGAAACAGGACGCGAACTGATGGATCGGGTTGAGATACCCCGGGCCGGGCCGGGCCTCGAAGTAGTCGACATAGAAGGCCTTCAGGCGTTCCAGGTCCCGGGTCCAGATGGCGAGATGCTCGATGTACATGGGATTCCGTTGAGCCCGGGGATGGGTTCAGCCAATCTACTTCCTCGCGACGTCATTTCCTGACCGAAACCTGACCCGGCGCTGACAGCCTTGCGGCTCGCGCCGCGGTAGATATGGGCATGAGAAGTTACCTCTTTGCCCTGGGCCTCCTGCTCGGACGCCTCGCCCCCGTGTCGGCACAGGCTCGCGTCGCCGAAGTGTACACCGTCGATGAGGCGCATTCCCTGCTCGACTTCACCACCCGGCTGGTCGGGTTCAACCGGGTGCGGGGGACCTTCGGCACCTGGAAAGCCGATTTCGTGTACGACCCCGCGGCGCCGCTCTCCGGGTACGTGAGCTTCATCGCCGAGGCAGCCTCCATCGCCACCCAGGTCGAGGAGCGTGACCGGGACCTCAAGGCCGCCAGCTTCTTCGACGTGGCGCGCTTTCCGCTGCTCCGGTTCGAGGGCCATGTCGCATCCGCGGCGGGCACCACGCTGCAGATCGAGGGGAAGCTCACCATCCGCGACAGTGTCAGGACCGTCCGCTTTCCTCTGGAGCTGACCACGCCCGAAGCCACCGACCCCTTCGGCAACCGGCGGCTCGTCTTCGCCGGCAAGGTGACGCTCAACCGGCGCGACTTCGGCGTCGTGGGCCCCAAGTTCTGGAATCTCGCCATCTCCGACTCGGTCGCGATCGAAATGGAGCTGGCGGGGCGGATCTGGGGTTATACCAGTCTCGGGTTTCGTCGCGGCGCGTACTACGGCCCGGGGCTCGTGGCCGCCGCCGATTCCGGCCGCTTTTCCGAGGTGAGCCGGCGGATGGAGCGCGAGCTGGCGGCGGAACAGGATTCGATCCGCATCCCCTCTCCCGGTGAGACGGACGTCGCGGTCGG
>DASYPZ010000335.1:0-4284 GCA_036006105.1 Gemmatimonadales bacterium
GGGAGTTCTGGAATTCGGCGGCGGCGGTCTGCGACCGGCGCGACTATCGCCTGGGCGGCTCCTTCTTCGACGGCAAGGGACAGCCGGGCCAGATCAGCGCGGTGTCCCATGGCGCCGCGACGACCCGCTTCAACGACGTCAATATCCTCAACACTTCGCGGAAGATCTGACGCCATGCCCGACATGACATCCGACCAGATGAAGGCGCTGCTCCAGAAGGCGCTGTCCTACACCAAGGCCGAAGCCTGCGAGGCCAATATTTTCGGCGGGCAGGGCGGCAATATCCGGTATGCGCGCAACAGCGTCTCCACCGCCGGCGCCACCGACGACACCACGCTGGTGGTGCAGTCCAATTTCGGAACCCGCACCGGCACCGTGACGCTCAACGAATTCGACGATGCCAGCATCGAGCGCGGCGTCCGGCGTTCCGAGGAGCTGGCCCGGCTCGCCCCGGAAGATCCCGAGTTCATGGGGCCGCTCGGTCCCCAGCAATACCTGCCGCCCAGTCCCAAGGCGTATGCGCCCGCCACCGCGCAGATCACCCCCGAGTATCGGGCCCGGGTGGCCGGTGCCAGTATCCAGCCGGCCTCCAGCCGGGAATGCACCGCCGCCGGATTCTTCCAGGATGGCTCCAACTGGCAGGGCATGATGAACACCAAGGGACTGAGCGCGTTCTATCAGTCCACCCAGGCGAGCCTGTCGGTGACGGTGCGCAGCAACGACGGGACCGGCTCCGGCTATGTGGCGCGGGACTGGAACGACGTGGCCGGGTTCAATCCGGAAGACACCTCGGCGATCGCGCTGGAGAAGGCGGTGGCGTCGCGCAATCCGGTCGCCATCGAGCCGGGCAAATACACCGTCATCCTCGAGCCCGAAGCGGCGGTCGAGATGCTTCAGCCGCTGGTCGGCAGCCTGAATGCCCGGCAGACCGATGAGGGTCGGAGCTTTCTCTCCAAGCCCGGCGGCGCGAGCAAGC
Organism: Gemmatimonadales bacterium; assembly: GCA_036006105.1. GTDB lineage: Bacteria > Gemmatimonadota > Gemmatimonadetes > Gemmatimonadales > GWC2-71-9 > JABFSM01. The sequence goes on from DASYPZ010000335.1 coordinate 977, forward strand.
TGGGCGAGAAGCTGGTGGACGAGCGGGTCAGCATCTGGTCGGATCCCCAGGATACCGACGTGCCGGCCAGTCCCTGGATCGGCGATGGCCGCCCGACCGCGCGGACGCCCTGGATCGACAAGGGCGTGGTGGCCAACCTCTACTACTCCCGCTACTGGGCCCGGAAGCAGGACAAGCCGGCGACGCCGTTTCCCACCAACATGATCATGGCGGGCGGCAATTCGTCGGTGGAGGAGATGATCAAGGATACCGCCCGCGGCGTGCTGGTGACCCGGTTCTGGTATATCCGGTTCGTGGATCCCCAGACCCTGCTGCTCACCGGGCTCACCAGGGACGGCACCTTCTTCATCGAGAACGGGAAGATCAAGCACGCCATCAAGAACTTCCGGTTCAACGAGTCGCCGGTGATCATGCTCAACAACATCGACGCCCTCGGCAAGCCGATCCGGGTGCAGGGCAGCATGATCCCGCCGATGCGGATCCGGGACTATACGTTCAGCTCCTTGAGCGATGCGGTGTAGTCGGAGAGTAAGAGGCTAAGACGCTAAGACGCTAGGAAAGAGCAGGCTCCTAGCCTCTTAGCGTCCTAGCGTCTTAGCCTCTTGCATCACTCCGTCCTCATCACCTCCACCGGATTCGCACGCGCCGCCCGGCGCGCCGGGATCAGCGTGGCGGCGAGGACCGGCGCCAGGAGCGCGAGCGCGGCGCCGGCGATGGCCACCGGGTCGGAGGGCCCGATGCCGTAGAGCAGGCTCTGCAGCAGCCGAGACAGCGCCAGCGTCCCCAATAGCCCGATGCCCACACCGATCACCGCGACCCGGAGTCCCTCTCCCAGCACCAGCCGCAGCAGGTCGGCTCGGCCGGCACCCAGCGCCGCGCGAATGCCCATCTCGCGGCCGCGCAGCGTCACCCCGTATGAGATCACGCCGTAGACACCCACGATCGCGAGCAGCAGCGCCAGAGCGCCGAACACGGTGATCAGGGTGGTGTTCGACCGCCGAGTCGTGAGCGAGGCACCCTTGAGGTCGCTCAGGGTGCGGACCTGGAAGACCGGCTGGTTGGGGTCGATGTCCGTCACCGCGGTCCGCAGCGCCGCGAGCATCGCGCCCTCAGGCAGCGTGCCCCGAACCACCACGGCAGCGGCGGTAGGGGCATCCTCGCTGATGGGGTAGTACATCTGCCACTCCGCCGGCTTGTCGGGCGTCTCCCGCACGTCGTTCACGACGCCGATCACGCTGCGCCACCCCACCGTATCGGGGTCGAGCAGGCTGATGCGCTTGCCCAGCGGATTCTGGCCCGGCCACACCTCGCGCGCCATTCGCTCGCTCACCACCATCACCGCCGGAGCGAGGCTGTCATCCGCCGGGGTCATCAGCCGTCCCGCCAGCAGCCGGATGCCCATGGTGCGGAAATAACCCGCATCCGCCTTGAGATACCTCGCGTACCGCTGGCCGACCGGGGCCGCGCCCGACCCTTCTTCCGGCGCCACCGTCATCGAGATTCCCTGAACCCCGCCCAGCGGCAGATCATTGATCAACCCCACGGATTCGACGCCCGGAACGCTTCGAACCCGTTCCAGCAGACGCTGGATCATCCCCAGCCGCGTCCCGGAGCGTGGATAGCTGATTCGGTCGAAGGACATCTGGAGGCTGGCCAGGTGCTCGGTGGCGAACCCGGTATCGGTGGCCAACACGGCGCGGAAGCTCCGCAGCATGAGGCCCGATCCAGCCAGCAGCATCAGTGCCAATGCCAGTTCTGCGATCACCAGGAGCCGACGGGTCCGGCCCCGGCCCCCCGCCGTCGCGCCGTGGCCCCCGCTGCTCTTGATCACGCTCTGGGAGTCGGTTCGCACGGCGCCCAGGGCCGGCAGCATGCCGAAGCCGAGCCCGGTGAGGACCGCCAGACCGATGGCGAACCCCAGCAGGCGCCCGTTCATGGACGGCGCGGCCAGATCGATCATCTCCTTGGGCAACAGCCCGCTCACCACTCCGAGTGTCGTATACGCCAGGAGGAGGCCGGCCCCGGCGCCGGCCAGCGACAACACCAGGCTCTGAACCAGGAGCTGCCGGATCAGGCGGCCCCGGGTCGCGCCCAGCACCGTCCGCACCGCCAGCTCCCGTTCCCGCATCGCGGCATGCGACAGCAGGAGATTAGTGGCATTCACGCAGGCGATCAGGAGCAGGAGACCGGTGGCCCCCAGGAGAATCAGCATTGGAGTGCGGCGGTCGCCCAGCAGCGTCGTCTGCAGGGGACGCAGCGGCTCCGCGACGACGGTGCGCCTCTCCTCGAGTTGCTTCGCCGGCAATTCCCTCCACCGGGCCCGAAGCCGATCGGCGGCCACGTCCGGTCGGACGCCGGGAGCGAGCCGCGCGACGATGATATGGGGAATGAAGCCGCGGAAGGCCTCGAACGATTTGAACGTCATCGGCACGGTGAGCGGGATCCAGAGATCGGCGTTCTCGGGAAAGTGGAAACCCGGCCGCATGATCCCGATGACCTGGTAGGCCTTTCCGTTCAGCCGGACACTCTGCCCCACCGCCGGTTGTCCCCCGAACTGCCGCTGCCAGAGTCCGTGCGAGATGACCGTGACCAGCGCGTTGTCGGGGCGTCCCTCGTCGACCGAGAATGTTCGGCCCTGCGCGACGGTCGCGCCCAGGGTCCGGAAGAATCCCTGGGTCACCACTCCGACCTTGATCCGCAGCGGCGCGCCGACGCCGCTCAGGTTGAGGTTACCGAGGGCGTACGCCGCGACGTCCGCAAAGACCTCCCGCATCTCCCCCACTGAGCGGAAGTTGGGGCCGGGGCCGGCCGGCTCCTCGGCACCCCGGCCTGCAAAGGGCAGCTGCACATCGGGCAGCTCCACCAGGCGGCCCGGATCGGCGAACGGCAACGGCCGCAGCAGCGCGGCATCCACCGCACTGAAGATCGCTGTTGTGGCGCCGATCCCCAGCGCCAGCGTGGCGATGACCGCGGCGGAGAATCCCCGGTGATGCCAGAGCATCCGGAGGGCATAGCGGAAGTCCTGGCTCCACTCGTCGAGCTGCTCGCTCCAGCGGTCGCGCCGCAGCCTGCGGCCATCCTGACGCTTGAGCGCCCGGCGATGCCGGTCGACGTCTCCGAACCGCTTCCGGGCCGCCGTGCGCGCCTCCTCGGCTGAGAGCCCACGAGCCAGGTAGCTCTGCTCCCGCATCTCCAGATGAAACCCCAGCTCCTCATCGACGTCGGCGCCCACATCGGGGCCGAAGAATCGGAGATAGCGCCGCCAGAGCGGCTCCTTCCGCGCCGGCATCAGACCCGGGCCGGTTTGA
>DASYPZ010000336.1:0-1596 GCA_036006105.1 Gemmatimonadales bacterium
CGCCGGGAGTTCCCCTCCCTCCGGGTGATGGGCGAGGTGTTCGACGGTAACCCGGCGCTGGTCTCGTTCTTCGAGGGAGGACGGGCGCAGTTCGACGGGATCGACGACCGGGTCGACATGCTGTTCGACTACCCGGTGTACTTTCCGCTGCGCCGGGCCTTCGCCGAGGGCGGATCCCTGCGCGAAGTGGCCCAGATGCTCGCCAACGACCGGATGTACCGGGATCCCACCTCCCTGGTGACCTTCCTCGACAATCACGACGTCTCGCGGTTCCGGAACGACCGCGGGGCCACCACCGCCGGCCTCCAGCTGGCCTACACTTTCCTGCTCACCACCCGCGGCACGCCGCTGCTCTACTACGGCGACGAGATCGGCATGCCGGGCGGCGGGGACCCCGATAACCGGCGCGATTTTCCCGGCGGCTGGCGCGAAGATGCCCGCAACGCGTTCGATCCCGCCGGACGCACCGCCGAGGAACAGGCCGTCTTCACCCATCTCCAGAAACTGCTGAAGCTGCGGGCCGAGCGCCCGGATCTCCGCGGTCCGGTGACCGTGAATCTGGTGACCAACGACCAGGTCTTCGTCTATCGCCGGGGGAACCTGGTGGTGGCGCTCAATAACGACACCGCCCAGGCCGGGGTGCAGGTGCCGCTGGGCGGGTTAGGGCCGGATCTGCTGGGCCTCTGTCTCACGCCGCGGATCGAGGCCAACGCCCCGGTGTTTCTCATTCCCAAGCGGACCGGATGCATCTTCCCGGTCACCGCCGAGACCGTTCCGGGCCCGACGCTGGGCGTGACCGGAGACCGGCGGATCCACCCCGATTTCCCTTCCCGGTTCGTCGCGCCGCGCAACGTCGAAGTGTGGCTTCCGCCCGGATACACCGGCCACCCCGCCGAGCGGTACCCGGTCCTGTACATGCACGACGGCGAGAACGTGTTCGACCCGGCGACCTCGTTCGGAGGGGTGGACTGGGCCGCGGATGAGACCATGACCCGCCTCATCCGGGAGCGGAAGGTGCGGCCCGCGATCGTGGTGGCCATCTGGAACACCGCCAAGCGCTATCAGGAGTACATGCCGCAGAAGCCGCTGGCGGGCACCACGAGCCACTCCACCGGCTTCGGCTCGACGATGCAGAACAGCGAGATCATCTCGGACGATTATCTGAAGTTTCTGGTGACCGAGCTCAAGCCGTTCATCGACAAGACCTACCGCACCAGGCCGGGGCGCGCCGACACCTTCACCATGGGAGCGAGCATGGGAGGCTTGATCGCCGCGTATGCCATGACCGAGTACCCGGACGTCTTCGGCGGGGCCGCCTGCCTGTCGACCGGATGGCCGGTGGCCGACGGCGCGGTGATCCCCTATCTCGCCCGGCATGCCCCCGACCCCAGGACCCATCGCTTCTATTTCGACCTGGGCACCGCAACCCTGGATTCGCTTTTTCCGCCCTGGCAGGCCCGGGCCGACTCGGCGCTCCACGCCGCGGGTTATGCAAACGGGCGGAGCTATCTGTCGCGGACCTTTCCGGGCGCCGAGCACAACGAGCGGGCCTGGCGGGACCGGCTGGAGGTCCCGCTCGTCTTTCTGTTGAGACCG
>DASYPZ010000337.1:0-2663 GCA_036006105.1 Gemmatimonadales bacterium
AGGCGGACCTCGCGGTGTCTCCGGCGGACCCGAACCGGGTCTACGCCCTGATCGAGGCGCTCCCCGGGGCGGGTCTCTATCGCTCCGATGACCGGGGAGCTACCTGGAAGCTCCAGACCAGTCTCCCCGCGCTGCTGGACCGGCCCTTCTACTACGACAACGTGGACGCCGCTCCCGACAACGCCGACGTGGTCTACGTCATGGCCACCGGATTCTGGAAATCCACCGACGGCGGCAAGACCTTCGGCTTTGCCCGGGCCCCCCACGGCGATCACCACGACCTCTGGATCAACCCCAGGCGGCCCGAGATCTCGGTGGAATCCAACGACGGCGGCGCCAACGTCAGCCTCGACAACATGCGCACCTGGTCCACCCAGTACAATCAGCCCACCGCCGAAGTGTACCAGGTGAATCTCGACGAGCAGACGCCCTACTGGGTCTACGCCGGCCAGCAGGACAACGGCACCGCCATCGCCGTACCCACGCTGCCTCCGGCGGCGTGGACCTCGGAGTCGCCGGTCTCGTGGTGGAAACAGGTCGGCGGCTGCGAGACCGGTCCCTCGGTCCCCAAGCGCGGCGATCCCGACATCATCTTCGCCAACTGCAAGGGACGCTTCACCCGGCTCAATCTCCGGACCGGCCAGGAGCAGGACTATTCCATCGGCGCCCGCGACCTCTACGGCTGGAACCCCGGCCAGATGCGCGATCGCTTCCAGCGCGTGGTACCGGTGGCCACCTCGCCGCACGATGCCGGGACCGTATATCACGCCTCGCAGTATCTCTACCGCACCCGGGACGAGGGCAAGACCTGGGAGCGCATCTCCCCGGACCTCACCGCCAACGAGCCCGACAAGCAGGTGATCTCGGGGTTCCCGATCACCCGCGACGTGACCGGTGAGGAGTACTACAGCACGCTCTATTCGGTGAAGGAGTCTCCCCTCGAGCGCGGCGTGATCTGGACCGGCTCGAACGACGGTCCGGTGAGCGTAACCCGCGACGCCGGCAAGACCTGGCAGCGGGTGACGCCGCCGATCGCGCCCGGCGGCCGGGTCCAGACCGTGGAGCCCTCGCCGATCCGGAAGGGCAAGGCCTACGTCTCGATTCTCCGCTACCAGCTCGGCGACTGGCAGCCCTACGCCTTCCGTACCACCGACTACGGGAAGACCTGGACCCGCATCACCACCGGCACCAATGGCATTCCGGCCGACTGGCCGGTGCGGGTGGTGCGCGAAGACCCCGCCCGGGAGGGCCTGCTCTACGCCGGCACCGAGTACGGCCTCTTCCTCTCGCTCGATGATGGAGGGCACTGGCAGCCGTTCCAGCAGAATCTTCCGGTCACCCCGGTCACCGACATCGGCGTGTTCCGGAACGACATCACCCTCTCCACCATGGGGCGGGGCTTCTGGATCCTGGACGACATCTCCGCGCTGCACGAGCTCGCCGGGTCTATGCCTGCGGAGCCTGCCCGTCTCTTTCAGCCGCGCGACGCGGTGCGCCTCCGTTACAACGCTCCCTTCCAGGGGGCCGGAGAACCGGAACACCCAGAGCCCGGCATGTACATCGACTATGCGCTGGCGTCGGACGCGACCGGACCGGTGCGGCTCGAGATCCTGGACCCGGCCGGCACCACGCTCAAGACCTTCACCACCGGCGCCGCGGATGGTAGCGTCTCGAATCCATCCGGCGGCATGCGCGGTGGCTTCGGCGCTCCAGCCGCGACCTCCCGGCTCTCGACTCGGGCCGGCTTGCACCGGTTCCGCTGGGACTTTGCCCTCCCCGGTCCGGAAGGATCGGGAGGCCGCGGCGATCGCGGACCCTGGGTCGCACCGGGATCATTTCAGGTCCGTCTCACCGTCGGAACCTGGACCGCAACCCGGCCGTTCAAGGTGCTCATCGACCCGCGCCTCCCGCCAGACGGGGTGACCGATGCGGTGCTCGCCGAGCAGCTGACCATGAGCCTCAAGGCCCGGGACCTGGTGTCGGACTCGCGTCGGCTGGTGGCTCGGCTCGCGGACGTGAGGAAGCGCGCCGCCGCCCTGAGCGGCGTCGACGCCGAAGGTGCGCAGCGCGCCTTGCCCAGGCTGGACGGACTCCAGGCCCGGCTGGTCACCGCGGGCGGCCGCTATCCCACGCCGATGCTGGCGGATCAAATCGCGTTTCTCTACGGCATCACCCAGGCGTCGGATCAGCAGCTCGGCCGCGACGTCTACGAGCGCTATGCCGAGCTCAGCGCGCAGCTCCAGGCCTTCCGGACCGAGCTCGACGGAATCGTCGCGGCCGACCTGCCCGGCCTGAAGAGCCAGCCGTGATCGCCCTGCTGGGCATCGCGGCGCTGCTTGCGAGACAGGCGCCGGACAGCGCCGTGCTGGCCCGGATCCGGGCCGAAGGGTTCCAGCACTCCGCGGTGCTGGAAACCGCCGTCGGGCTGAGTGACTTGAACGGCCCCCGCCTGGCCGGATCTGCGGGTTACCTGCGCGCCGCGCGCTGGGCTCGCGACCGGATGGCGGCCTGGGGCCTGGCCGGCGCGGCGCTCGAGCCTTGGGGCGTGCACCCGCCGCCCTGGGAGCTCGACCGTTTTTCGGTGGAGCTGACGGCCCCCCGCTATCTCCGGATCACCGCGTTTCCCCGGGCCTGGAGTCCGCCCACTCGCGGCGCGATCACCG
>DASYPZ010000338.1:0-10692 GCA_036006105.1 Gemmatimonadales bacterium
GGCGTCGGTACGCAGCGCCCGGTTCGACGTCAGGTTGGCGCCCCGGCTGAACCCGGTGAAGAGATCGATCTGGGCCTGTCCGCCGAGACTGAGCGACCGGCTGGACGAACTGCCGCTGATGATTTCACCGGTAATCGGATCGGTGCGGGATGGGCCGTCGGAAAAACTGCTGCCGTAGCTCGCGCTCGAGCTCACCGTGGGAAGGAAACTCCCCCAGGCCGCCCGGACCCCGGCTCCGGCGGAACGCACGTTGCCCCGGGCCTGGACCACGTCCGGGGCATTCCGGTCGGCCAGCACCAGCGCCTCGGCCAGCGTGACCGCGCGCTGCTGCGCGCTGACGGGAACCACGGCCAGCCGGAGAACGCAGCTGGCCAGGACGAGGGTCAATCGTCGCACGGAGTCCTCGGATCGGGGTGGAACGCCATCGGGAAAGTATCTCCGCCCCTTCGCGGGTGAGCGGACGAGCGTAGAGATGCGCGGCGGGTCGCGAGGGACGCGCCGGACCCTTCCGGTTGACCGCACCCTCGGCGGCCAATACCTTCTACTAAACATATAGTAGATAGACCCCTCATGCGAGGACTCCTCCGGTGCGGGTGAGCCTGATCGTCGCCGTCGCCGTCCTGGGCGGGGTGCAGAGCCTTCCGGAACGGACGTTGCCGGCCGCCACTCTGGAATTCCGGGAAGCCTTCACCGGGATCGGCTCCGTACGCGAGCTGTCCGACGGCCGCGTCCTGGTCCTCGATCGCGAGGACAAGATGGTGAACCTGGTCGATCTCGCCCGAAGCAGCTCCACGCCGGTGGGACGGCAGGGCGGCGGACCGGGGGAGTACAAGTCCCCGTCCCGACTGATCCCCCTGCGCGGAGATACGACCGTTCTCGTCGATCCGGGATTGCAGCGCTCCATCGTGATCAGTCCGAGTGGCGTGGCCGGCGACGTGCTCCTGAATGCCGGCGAAATGGTCTCCGCGCCCGGTGGCGCCCGTGTTCCCCAGGCGGCCGACGCGCTGGGACGACTCTATTTCACCGCGTCGGGATTCGCACCCGGCGCCGACCTGTCGACCCTTCCCGACTCGGTGCTCCTCCTGCGACTCGACCGGCGCACCGGGCGCGTCGACACGCTGGCTCGGCTCAAGCAGGCCCGGCCCAACATCCTGATCGATCGGGAGGGCAGCCGGATCAAGAGCGTCAATATCCGGAAAGTTCCCTTCATGCCCCACGATGACTGGGCGGTCTTTCCCGACGGCCGAGTGATCCTGGTCCGGACCGATCCCTTTCGGATCGATCAACGGGCCGCCGGCGGCGCGTTGACCCGCGGTCCACGAATCGCCTACCTGCCGATTCCTGTAGTGGAGGCCGACCGCGGCGCCGCGATCGACCCGCTTCCGAAATTCAAGCCGCCGTTCGACGGCCCGTCCACCTTCCTCGCGCCGGACGGTCGGGTGTGGGTCCGCCGCACCACCGCGGCCGCCGACTCGACCGCGCGCTACGATGTCTTCGATGCGTCGGGACGGGTTTCCAGCCGGGTCAGCCTGCCGCCCCGCACCCGGATCGCCGGGTTCGGGAAGGCGTCGATATATGTGGTTCGTCGTGACGAGGACGACCTCGAATACCTGGGCCGGCTAGGGCTTCCGCCCCTCTGACGGGGTGCTTGCGCGATTTCTAATCATATGCTAATGTAGTCCTGCGCGTGCGAGTGGCTGGTCTTCGGGCCACTCGATACCGATCAACCGGGGACTCAGTCCCGTTGGATGCGGCGTGGGGCAGCGGCCAAAGAGCCGCCCGCCTCGCGCTTTTTGTTTTGGGGGCGGCACTCCGAAAGGCCAGCGTCATGTACACCCACGCAATACGACGAAACTCTCTCTGGACGGCTACGGCAACCGTGCCGCAGCCCGGTCCGCTCAGTGCCGATATCCAGGTCGACGTCTGCGTCGTCGGGGCCGGAATCGCCGGGCTGACGACCGCGTACCTTCTGGGGCGGGAAGGAAAACAGGTGGCCGTCGTCGATGCCGGACCGGTCGCAGGCGGGAACACCCAGTACTCGACCGCGCACCTGACGGCCGTGCTCGAGCGCCGGTATGCCGACCTGGAGCGCCTCCACGGACCCAAGCGGGTGCGGGCCGCGGCGGCGAGCCACGCCGCCGCCATCGATTGCATCGAAGGTATCGCCCGCTTCGAGCGGATCCACTGCGACTTCACCCGGGTCGAGGGCTATCTCTTCGGCGCTCCGGACGACTCGGATGATGTGCTCGATGACGAGCTGGAGGCCGCCATCCGGGCCGGTCTCTGGGGAGTGGAGAAGGTCGCCCAAGCGCCTTGGGATGCCGTTACCACCGGCCCCGCGCTCCGCTTTCCCGGCCAGGCCCAGTTCCATCCGCTTCGCTACGTGGCCGGCCTGGTCCGCGCCATCCAGCGGGACGGCGGCCGAATCTTCACCGAGACCCGGGCCACCGCCATCGAGGGCGGCTATCCCGCGCACGTGTACACCGGCGCCGGACCGGTGGTGACGGCCGACCACGTCGTGGTGGCGACCAACACCCCGATCGACGATCGCTTCGTGATGCACAGCAAACAGGCGCCCTACCTCTCCTATGTGATCGGAGCGCTGGTGCCGCGGGGCTCGGTGCCCAGGGCGCTGTTCTGGGACACCGAGGAGCCCTATCACTACGTCCGGGTCCAGCCCCTCTCGCCCTCCCACGTCTGGCAGGGAGACGAAGCGCCGGGAACCCACGAGGTCCTGCTGATCGGCGGGGAAGATCACAAGACCGGGCAGGTCGATGATCAAGGCGATCGGTACGACCGGCTCGAGGCCTGGGCCCGGGAACGCTTTCCCATGATCGATGCGGTGCGGTTCCGCTGGACCGGACAGGTCATGGAGTCCATGGACGGGCTCGGCTTCATCGGGACGAATCCGCTCGATTCCCCGAACGTCTTCATTGCCACCGGCGATTCCGGCAATGGCATGACGCAGGGCACCCTCGCCGGCATGATCCTGACCGATCTGATCGCGGGGCGGGACAACGATTGGGCGAAGCTCTACGACCCGTCGCGCAGGACCTTCAAGGCCGCGGGGACCTTCGTACGGGAGAACCTGAACGTGCTGCAGCAGTACCGCGACTGGTTCACGCCCGGCGACATCGCGTCGGTCAAGGAGCTCGCGCCCGATACCGGCGCGGTGATTCGGAGCGGAATCTCCAAGCTGGCCGTGTACCGCGACGCCCGGGGCAACCTCCACCAGCGCTCGGCGGTGTGTCCCCATCTGGGCGCGATCGTCCGGTGGAATCAGGCCGACCGCACCTTCGACTGTCCCTGCTACGGATCCCGGTTCGATTGCTACGGACGGGTGATCAACGGGCCCGCCAGCCGGGACCTGGCACGGGTCTGGGAGCTCGAAGCGGGGCTGCGACGCCCCGAGCCGATGTTCTCCGGCGCCGGGCTGACCACCGACACGAGCTGGTAGACATCCGGCAAAAACGGATCGAGCCGGGGCGACAGGTGCTCGCCTCGGCTCGATTCGTTATTTCCGGCTTCGCTCCGCTGGGTACGCTACACCTGGACCTTCAATCGATGGACCACCGCTTCCAGTTCCGGAATTCGACCGCACCGAGCACCAGAAGCACCGCCAGGGAAATGGAGGAGAGAATCATCCCCAGTTCCCGGGTAGTGGTGTACGGCAGGGACCGCACCACCAGTGCGACGATGGCGGCGAGTATGCCTTCCGCCATGCGCGTGCTGATCTCGGGCAGCCCTCCCGGGAAATAACGGCCCGTCCCGACTCTGCGCTCCTCCAGCCGCTCGCTGGCCGGCAGGTACCGCAGAGCCTTTCGTACCGTCGCGACGACGCTTCGCCCGGGAACCGTCGCGATCGCCCGCTCAGCCATGGCCGGAACCCACTCCGGAAGCCAGGCTGCTCTTGCCATTCCGAACATGTTTCCTTCAATCCTTCTAGAGAGCCAGCGGCGCCCTGCCCAGATCGGAGTCCTTGGTTTTCCGGCCGGTCCTGGCACCGGGACGACGGGCCTCGATGGCCGACATTGCCAGGCAGTAGGCAAATCCGGCAAGGAGGACGAACGACAGAGCGCGCGCCAGCCTCGCGATCCCGCTGTCGACGCTGCCAAACCCGAAGGTGCCCGCCACCAGCCCCGCGATCAGGAGCTCCACACCTACGCCGGACATCGGCGACTCTCCTCGATTGATTGTGGCCCGCTGTCGTGAGACGGAGCGGCCCGTGCGGGCGGTCTTGCCCCACACGGACCTTCGACGGAACTCCCCCGTCGCCCTCCGTCTCTATGACTGCACCGACCGCACATTCGGGCCGGATTATGGTGGGTCGACGCTTTCGCGGACCCCTGAAATTCAAAAAGGCGCCAGTGCCGGGCCTCGTTGGCCTGACATCGGCGCCTCCGTCTCACGGAGACCAACTGTCTCCGGCGAAAAGGCGGGTGCGCCCTAAGCACACCCTGTATTTGTGACCCAGATTAAATAACCTAAATAATACTTCTCCGCAAGAGGTTGATTATCGATCACTAATGCTTGGAGGGCATCGTCAGCTTCAGGCGGATCACGGTGGGGCGTCCATCCTGGTCTTCGATGACGGTGACCAGCCCGTCGCGGGTCCATGCCTGTCGGCCCCAGGATGGGAGGCTGATCCCGGCGGAGACGGGCCCGAGATAGGTGCCGGTCGAATCGAAAACGTCGAAGGTGGTTCGGGTCGTATCGGTCACCGCGAAACGTCGGGCCCAGGTTCGGCCCGACTCGTCCACCCGAATGGTTTCGAATGCGGGCAGGGTCGAGGGAATGTCGGAGAGTTTGAAGGCGGCGCGTACGGTCGCCTCGCCGTACGACTCCTTGGCCCATTTGACCTGGGCTTCCAGCTGATCGCGCTTTCTCGCGTCCGATGCCGGATCCGGCGTCCAGTCTCGGCCGAAAACCCGGACCGAATCGGTGCCCCGGGCGCTGCGCACGATAGCGTAGGCCCCGGTCCAGGCATGGACCACTCCTCCATCCGGGTGCAGCGCCCAGACCTCCGCCGGCATGAACGGCACCGAGGTGCTCATCGACATCACGTTCTTGCCACCCTGCTTCATCGAGACGCTCCACACCTTCGCCTCTTCTCGACGCGGCAGCCATATCGTGTCGAGCTCGGTGCCTTCGAGCGACCAGCGCACGTACGGCACGCCCCGCGGTTTCTGGCCCGGCTTGTCCGCGGACATGCTGGGGATGTAGATGCGCCGTTCACGGTCGATCTGGATGTCGTTCCAGTAGCAACAGGAGGAGTGCCAGCTCCGGAGAAAAGTTCCGGCGGTATCCCACAGGCTGGTCCGGGAGAGCTGCGGGTCATGCAGGACGAGGTAGCCTCCCCGGACCGCGATGAACCCGGCCCGGAACTCGCCGGGGCCCTCGCCCTCGCGGCCGACCGTGCGGATCAGCTTGCCGTCGGGAGCAAACACCTTGATCATCGCCGGCTTGCCATCGACCACGTACACCCTGCCGGCCTCGTCTACGGCGAGGGTACGCGGGTCGCCCAGCTCCGAAGGGGTTCCTTCTTCGCCGCTGAACCTGCTCGCTTCGACCAGCACGGCTCCGCCGGAATCCGGCCAGGCGGTGGGGCCACTGCTTCGCACCCGGGGGATGCCGCCCGGCAGGGTGTCGATCACCGCGTGGGCCAGCTTGGACGCGGAGGCGCCCCCGCAGGAGGCGAGCAGGAGGGTGCCGAGGAGACAGGCACGACCAATGATGGAGCGGCGCATGGTAGAGGTCCCCAGAGTTGGCGCGACAGTGTCGGTGTGACGCGCCGGGTCCGAAAACGGTTTCGTCGGTTGCCCGAGTATCTCGTTCAGCGGCACTGGACGGTTCCATTGCTCCGGATCATTCGAACTCCGCCAACCCACAGCTCCATGGTCATGCACGCCACATACTGACGGAAGGTGTCATCCATTCCTTCCGACAATCGCCTCCCCGGGTTCAAGGTGATCACGATCACCGATCCGGAGACGTTTGGTATTCCCTGAACCCCTTTCAGGACCTCGACCGACTCGATATCGCCGGGCGCTATCGCCAACGGGTTCTTGTCGAGGCTTTTGGGGCCGCCGCCAATGAGGTGGGTGCCCAGCAGCTTTCCCTCGTGACTCCGGAACATCGCGACGGTGCTGGATGTGAAGTATCCGGGGGGGAGGTGATCCCGAGCCCACGTAGTCAGGCTGGTGGTGTCGGGTGCAGAAGACACCCGGTTCAACACAATAGTCTCGGGCAGCCATGGCGATGGACTCAACGGATCCGGTATCAGACCCGCCGCCGCCACCAGGAAACAGGCCCCGAACCCCGCGACTCCGACCCGCGCCCCCCGCCATCTGCTCCGTCCAGGCGTAAGCGCCTTGATCCGCGCCTCGAGATCGATGGCCCGCTCGGTAAAGGCCGCCAGCGCCGGAAACCGGTTCCGCCGGCAGAATCCTCCCGCTTCGAGCAGCACCACACCGTACCGCCCCACGTCGGCGCCACCGCGCACCACGCGCGCGTCGCAATCCAGTTCAATGGCCCGCCGGAGCCTCCGGTACTGCCACCACAGTGCCGGGTTCCATGGGATGGCGAGCACCACGAGCGACGCATGGATCAGAAGCCGCGGATCCCCGTGTCGCAGATGCTCCTGCTCATGGCGCACCACCAGGGCCCGCGCGTCTTCCGCCAGCGCGAGCGCCCACGTCGGCAGCACGATCTCCAGCCGCCGCCAGCCCACCACCGCGGGACCAAAATCTGGAGCGACCAGGGTGTCGACACCATCGACGACGACGCGACGCCATTCCCGCCGCCTCCCCTGAAGCACCGCCATCGAAAAGATGACCAACTGCGCCAGACCGAGACTGGCCACGGCCCACCCGATTCCTAGTGCCTTCCCGATGGGAATGCCGGTCGACGGTGGAGTCGAGCGGTAGGGCCAGGACAGCACTTTCGGAGGAGACGTGAGGTAGACGGTGTCGAGCATGCTCCGCTTGATGACCCGCGGGATCGCGACTCTGCTCGGCATGAAGTGGGCAAGGCAGGGGATCAGCAACGAGAGCGCGAGCGCCGCAGCCCAGACCCACCGCACGGGAAGGCGGAGCAGCAGGAGGGCACGCTCGGCCGCCAGTGCCGCGAGGCTGACCAATCCGCCCACCAGCAACGTATAGATCATCCACGAGGCGATCACTTGGCGCCTCCCTTCAGCCGCTCATCCAGAATCCGTCGCAGCCGGCGAATCTCCTCCGCCGAGAGCCTTCGGTCACTCACCAGCTGGGTCACCAGCAGCTCGGGCGATCCCTCGAACAGCTTCTCGATCATCCGGGAGAGCGCGCTCTTGCCGGCCCGCTCCCGCCCTACCAGCGGCGAATAGCGATGCGCCTTGCCCTCCTCCTCGTGGCCCACGAACCCCTTCTCTTCCAGGGTGCGCAGCACCGTCAGCACGGTGGTGTAGGCCAGCGGATCGGTCAGCGATTCCCGGACTTCCGTGACGGTGCCCGACCCCCGGGCCCACAGCACGGCCATGACGTCCAGCTCGCGGTCGCTCAGGCGGAGGCTCACAGCGGTCTCCTACTAATGATTTAGTAGAAGCTCGCTCGGCAGGGGACGGTTGTCAACTAGAATGTTAGTAGTCGGCCTCAGGGCTTCCGCCTGGGCGTCGGCGGACCCACGGCGAGGAGCTCGCCTCCTTCCTCCACGTAACCGCTGAAGTCATATCCCTCCGCGAGCTTGGGCAACCGGATGTACCACCGCTGGGTCACCCAACCCCCCTCCGCCAGCCGGACGAAGTCGGTTCGCCCCCGGGCTTTCCCCTGGTCGGCCCAGAACGGTGGGTTGGTCCAGCCGTACTCGACGTGACGCAGCGCTCCCGTCTTCGGATCGATCCACAGCGTGCCCGAGACATCGGGATTGCTCTGCCGGGGCAGGGGGTCGAAGGCGAGCCCCACGAGCCCTTCTGTCTCGCCGGTTCCCGGGACTCGGCGAAAGCAATGCTGGCGGAGAAATCGTTCGGTGATGATCTCGTCGGGATCGGGACCGTAGAAGATGACCGAGTGGAACATCCGCTGGACGTAACCGACCCGCTCGAGGTTGCTGGGCGTCTTGGTGCCGAATGGCTGGCGGGTGGTGACCAGCGAGGTATCCCGCCGTTCATAGATCAGGGAGAGCGAGCGGGTCAGGGTCCGGCGCCATTTCTGGATCAGCAGGAGCGGCGGATTCGAGTCCGAGGCGGTCGAGCTGGCGAGGGCCGCCTGGGCGCTGAGCCAGAGGTCGGCCGTCTCGGCCGCGGTTTCGGGATGAATTTCGCACGGGGTGGTCGCCCGGGTCTTCAGCTCCGGGAGTCGCGCCTGGGCCGCCGTCTTCGTCGCGACGCCGGCGAGACCGATCAGCCAGACCAGAAGCCCGGCAATTCGCAGGGTCCGGACCGTGCTTGGCGCGAGGAGATCGGGCATCGTATCTTCTTGAATCGAGGACGTGGAGCAGGCGGAATCTTCGTTTCGGTCGCCGCCGTAAGGTGTCCCAGTAACATACAAACCCTTCATTTTCTGCGGAGCAGCCCAATGGTCTACAGCGCCGGCGCGGTTCGCGCGCTTGCCGCCCTTCTCTGCGCGGCCGGCCTTCCGGCTGCCGCCCGGGCTCAGTTGCCGAAGCCGGGTCTGCCGCTGGTGGCGGACCGGTATGCCACGTTCACCACGAGCAAGGGCACCTGGATCTCGCTCGATGTGAGCCCGGACGGCCAGAAGATTGTCTTCGATCTGCTGGGTGATCTGTACACCCTGCCGATCGCCGGCGGCAAGGCGACCCGCATCACCGCCGGTCTCGCGCACGACATGCAGCCGCGCTGGAGTCCCGATGGCAAGCGGATCGTGTTCGTGTCGGATCGGAGCGGCGACGACAACCTCTGGATCGCCGACGGGGACGGCAAGGACACGCTGCAGCTGACCCGGGGCGTGGACAACAGCTATCTCTCGCCCGACTGGACTCCCGATGGCCAGTACGTCGTGGTCGGGAAGGCCACGCCGTTCAGCAACGAAAAACTCTGGCTCTATAACGTCCACGGCGGCCACGGCCTGGCGCTCGGACCGTCCACTGGTCCCCGGATCATGGGCCCCGCGATGGGCCCCGATCCGCGCTACATCTGGTTTGCCCAGCGGAACGGCGCCTGGCAGTACAACGCGATCATGCCCCAGTTCCAGCTGGCCGTGTACGATCGGGAGACCGGGACCCGCACCACCATGTCGGCGCGCTACGGCTCGGCGTTCCGGCCCGCGGTGTCTCCCGACGGCAAGTGGCTGACCTACGGGTCCCGCCAGGACACCGAGACCGGTCTGCGGATTCGCGAGCTCGCCAGCGGTGAAGAGCGCTGGCTGGCCTATCCGATCCAGCGCGACGACCAGGAATCGGTCGCCAATATGGATGTGCTCCCCGGATACTCCTTCACCCCGGACTCGAAAGCGGTGGTGATCTCCTACGGCGGTGAGATCTGGCGGGTGCCGGTGGACGGATCCGCGCCGGCCAAGATTCCCTTCGTCGTCGATGCGCAGGTGGCGGTCGGACCCCGACTCCAGTTCGACTATCCCATTCGGGACTCCGCCACCTTCACGGTCAAGCAGATTCGGGACGCCGTCGCCTCGCCCGACGGGCGCCGGGTGGCCTTCACTGCGCTGGACCGCCTCTACGTCGCGGATCTGCCCGGCGGCACGCCGCGCCGGGTGACGAACCAGGATATCGGGGAGTATTTCCCGACCTGGTCGCCGGACGGGAGCGCGCTGGCCTATGCGACCTGGAACGACGCGGATGGCGGCCACATCATGCGAGTCGGCGCCGCCGGGGGGAATCCGGTCGAGCTGACCCGGGTGCCGGCGCTCTACCAGCAGCTCGCCTGGGCGCCGGACGGGCGCCGCATCGTCGCGGTCCGCTCCCCGTCGCGCGATCTCAAGGAGTCGATCGATCCGTTTTATCCCAACACCGGCGCCGAGTTCGTCTGGGTGCCCGCCACCGGCGGCGACCTCACGGTGATCGGCCCCGCCGGCAACCGGTCCAACCCGCACTTCACCAGCGACACCACCCGGATCTTCGCCTTCGACTTCCAGCAGGGGCTGGTGTCGATGCGCTGGGACGGCACCGACATCAAGCAGCACCTCAAGGTGCTGGGTCCGCTGCCGTTCACGCTGACCGCCCGTGGCCAGGCGCTGGAGGACTTCCCCCAGCCCAAACAGGACGTGGCGCCCGGTGCCGACCAGGACCGCGAGCCATTGCCCACCGGATTTCCGGCCGGCCCGATTCTCATGGCGCCCAAGGGCGACCAGGCCCTGGCGGTCTACAACAATGATTTCTACGTCGTGACCGTGCCGCTCACCGGCGGCACCGCGCCCACGATCAACGTGAGCAAGCCCGACAGTGCGGCCGTGCCGGTTCGCAAGCTCACCGACATCGGCGGAGAATTCCCGGTCTGGGGTGCCGACGGCCGGACCATCTACTGGTCGATCGGCAGCGCCTTCGTCACCTACCGGCTCGACCGGGCCCAGGCCGTCGACGACAGCCTGTTCCGGGCCAATGCCGATTCCGCCACCCGGGCCCGGGCGGCGTACCGGCCGGTGGAGCAGCGATTCACCGTCTCGGCGCCGCGGGACATTCCCGAGGGCACGGTGGTATTGCGGGGCGCCCGCGCCGTCACGATGAAGGGCCATGAGATCGTGGAGA
>DASYPZ010000339.1:0-19515 GCA_036006105.1 Gemmatimonadales bacterium
CTCCGCCAGCGCGCGCTCCTGCCAGACGGTGAGCTGCCGGACGGCGGTACGGCATTCCTCGGTGGTGGGCTCGCGGACCCGGCTGTGCTTGCTGAATTCCGTGAGCCCGACCGGAACGATCGACACGCCGAGGATCGGCCCGCCGAAGGCGTAGAGATCTGCCAGGGTCTGCTCCATCACGCGTCCGTCGTTCACCCCGGGCGACATCACGATCTGGGTCTGGAACCGGATTCCGTGCTCCGCAAAGCGGCGCAGCTGCTCCAGAATGTCGGGCGCGGTGGGGTTCCGCAGCAGCCAGCGGCGAATGACCGGGTCGGTGGCATGCACCGAGACGTACAGCGGCGAGAGCCGGTACTCGATGATCCGGGCTTCGTCGGCCGGCTTGAGGTTGGTCAGGGTGGCGAAATTGCCGTACTGGAAGGAGAGCCGGTAGTCGTCGTCCCGGATGTACAGCACGTCCCGGAGGCCCTCGGGCAGACCGTCCACGAAGCAGAAGTCGCAGCGGTTGGCACACCGCCGAATCCGGGCGGGCTCCACGGCGGCCCCCATCGGCTCGGTGAGGGGGCGCTCGATCTCGTACTCGATTTCCTCGCCGTCGGGCTGGCGAATATGGAGCGTGAACTCTTCGTCGGCGGTCAGGAACTGCCAGTCGAGGAAATCGTCGAGCTCCCGCCCATTCACCGAGATGAGCTCGGTGCCAGGCTTGAGCCCGAGCTCATCGGCGATGGAACCGGACGCGACCTGGGTGACCTTGATCATCAGAAGCGAAAGATGTCCCTAATAGCCTCAAATATCAAGAGTTAGACGTTCACAAGTCATCTCATTTCGCAACCTGAACGCCGGAGTGCGGTGCATGCGCAGGCGGAAGCGCTCCGGACTCCGCATGCTACCCCATCCGCCGACGCCTCTTTCGAACCCTGCCCGCCTTTGGGACCGCCTCCGCCTGCAGCGGTCGCGGACGTGGACGCAGATCTTCGGAATAGGGCCGTCCGATTCGGAACCAAAAGCCTCCAGCGCCGGCGGGGCCGACCTCAATGCTCACGACACAGCCCGCCGGATTGGCAAATTCGACCCCGGACTTGGCCCGCAGCTCACTGACCAGGCGGGGCCAGTCGGTGTCGGGATTGTCGATCACCGCCATGTCGATTCGCACCGAGCGAGGGCGTTCGGTTGGGACGGTCGCTTCGGCGCACCACATCTGGATTCGGGGGTGATGGTACGCCACATAGCCGGAAACGCTCGAGATCCCATCGAGCAGCGCGCGTTTGACCAGGGCGGCCTGAATGTCGGTGATCATGCGATACCCGATGCGGTCGTGCAGCCGTGACCGTGGACGGCCCGTAACCAATCGAGGAGGTCTCGCAAGCGTTCATGGTCGGCCGGCAGGATGGGACTGCCAGGCGGTGCGCCGGCTGGCTTCGGGGTTGCCATGAGGACTCGGGGCCTGATCGGGGACTCGGGGTCGAACGAGGATTGGGTCACGGGGGGAAGATCATGGCGGCGACGTGGGCGGACAATCGATCATACGAGCGGATTCGGCACGCAGAACTAGATCGTAGGGACTACCGGTTGGTTCCCGGAATGATGCGTGTCTTGAGCCAGAGCAAGGTGTGCCGCGGCGCTGGAGTCATCCGTCAGGAAGCGGCGCAGCTCGGCTTCGGCCAGGGACTCCTGGCCCCGGAAGTAGATGGCGTAGGGCGGGCCCAGGAAGCTCGATCCTCGATTGACCTGGAGGTACCAGTGAACCGGCTCCTCCGGCAGCGGGCCGTCATGAAAGATCACTGGGGGGATGAAGGCCTCGATGAGGTGGCCCTCAACCTGAAATCGGAGCTCCACGACCAATCCGCTACGCGCCGACATCCGTCTCCAATCGTTGACCGAGCAAACCAGCGGACCTCGTCCCTCTCCAAGTACCACCTGGAGACGAGGGCGTCAAGCGGAACTTAAGTCCAGCTCACCAGGGCATCGGGGCCGTGCCCTCCGGTGTCGGGGTGCGTCGTTACCGACTTCCGCCACAGTCCCGAATCCCGACCTGGCACCCCTCGCAGCACCAGAAGTACCCTAACGACGAACGGCCACCTGGTCTCGGTGGCCGTTCGTGATGTGAGTCAACGACTTACTCCAGAGCGGGCGACCGGACTCGAACCGGCGACGTCCAGCTTGGGAAGCTGGCATTCTACCACTGAATTACGCCCGCAGAACCGGGGGATAGTATGCCCCCGGCAAGCAACCGCAGTCAACCGGGCCCTACGCCTTGATGTGGTATCTCCATCCGGTGATACCAGCACCCTTGGCATCGACCTGGATGCTGTGCTTGGCATCCTTGGCGAGCGCCGGAATCGTCACTTCCTTCGTGTCGATGACCGCACCGGAGGCATCGGTGAATTCAACCACCAGGGTGACTGGAGCGGGCTTGAGCGACTTTCCGGTGGCATCCTGGGCATCGCGGCCGGTAGCCTCCGCGCTGAGGTGCGCCGCTGCAGCGCCCATCTGGAATTGACTCACATCCACGGTAAAGGGCAGCGCGACGAGCTTTTCGGCGGTCTTGAGCAGCGCGTCGTCCTGCTTCTGGCCCCGCTGGCCCTGCGCCAGGAGCCGGAGGCCGTCTTCGTTCATCGGCTCCAGCTCGAGAAGCTTCTGGGACTCGGCAATGAGCCCGAGATCGGCCTTGGCGGCCACGGCGTCGTAGGCGGCGGCGCTGTCGGCCTGCTTGGCCTTGCGGAAACCGTCGGCCTTGTCGTGGGCCGCACGCCCCATCGCGAGATAGGTGTTGGCCAGATTATACCGGGCATCGCGCCCGTAGGGATTGCGCTTCACCGCCCGCGCGAACACCGCTTCGGCGTCCGTGTACCGCTGCGCGTTGAATGCCGCCACTCCCACCGCCATCATGTCCTGGAGATCGAGCGAGTCCAGGTTGGTCTTGGCGAACTGGCCGACCATGGTCTTTTCCATCGCCTCGGCGCTGTCGACCATCCCGGAGGCCCGATACGCCACCGCCAGCGAGCGCTGGGCGTCGGTGTCGTTCGGCTTCCAACCGAGATACCGCCTGAAAATCTCGATCGCTTCCTTGTTCTGTTTCTGGCGCTGCAACATGATCGCCAGATTGAGCGCGGCCGCGTTTCGATCCTCGACCAGCGACGTATCCTTCTCGGCAATCTCCAGGGCCTTGCGGAAATAGATCGCGGCGCTGTCCTCCTGCTGGTTGTTCGCAAACACCACCCCCATGTTCGAGTACACATGGGGCAGCGCGCGGAACAGCAGATTGGCATCCCGGAACAGGGCCAGCGCGGAGTCGACATTGCCTTTCCGCTGAAAATCGATGGCGGTGTTGGCGAGCATCGCCCAACTGTTCTGACGGTACTGGGTGATGTCGATTTCGCACGAAGGCACCAATTCCTGGGCCTTGGTGAATCCGGAATCGGCCTCGGCGGCATCGCCGCGAAGCAGGGCCACCCGCGCCAGATAGTACCAGGCAGCGGCACTGGTACCCTGCGCTTCCTTCGTGATCGCGTCGACCAGGGTTTCGCGCGCTTCGCCCAGGAGAGCCGCCTTGTCCGCCGGCGTCTTGGCGTCGTAGGACTTCCGAAGCGTCTCTTCGCCCTTCTTCACCTTGGCATTGATCGCCTTGAGCGGGCAGAGCGGCGGCGTGTACTTGGCCGGCTGTCCGGCGGCGAGGCGCTGATTGACCCGGCCCTGCTGCGCGGCCAGCGGAACTGCCGCCAGCGTCGTCGCGAGAACCAGGATGGTGGCACGCGTGGTCATTCCGACTCCTTGGGGACGGTGGTTCGGCCGGCCGGTGCGCCCACGGGAGCGTGGGCCTGCCGTCCTGCCTGTTCTTGAAATTCTCTGGCCAGCTCGTGCGCGGGGCGGCCGGTGCGGCGCGCCTCCGCGACGACATCGTCGTATTCCGGCTTGGCCCGGGAGCCCCCGGGCGCCTCCACGGTCTTCATGCGCACGGTGCCGCCGCCCGCGGTGCCCAGCTCCCAGTGCCGCCGCGGCAGCGTAACCCGCTCCGCGGTGGTGCGGCGAATGCCCGCCGTCGTGCTGTGCCGGAACATCGCCTCCGCGACCTGGTCGGCCCGATCGGGGGGACACATCACCTCGACCCGGAACCCGATCCGGCCCTTTTTCATCTGGGTCGACCACACCTGCACATCCAGGGCTCCGGCCGACACCACCGCCTCACGGAGCGGCTCGAGATATTCGGGGCTCAGGTCATCCAGATCGGTGGCGAACACGATCACCTGTCCGGCCTCCGCGGCTCCCTGGGCGACGATCAGCCGCAGCGCGTTGGGCCAGGTGCCGGGGTCCCGCGTCCCCGCTCCCCATCCCGTGCGCACCGGCCGCCAATGTCCCGGTGGCGCGCCGCTGGAGAGCACTCGGAGCAATGCCGCCCCGGTGGGCGTGGTGGCCTCGCCGGTGATGAAGCCGGCAACGGTCACGGCCAGTCCCTCGGCGAGAATGGCCGTCGCGGGAGCGGGCACCGGCAGCAGGCCATGCGCGGCGTGGATCCATCCGGAGCCCAGCGCGGCCGGCAGCGCATACACCTTGTTGAGACCGAGCTGCTCGAATCCCTCGATGCCGCCGACGATGTCGACCAGGGCGTCGTAGGCGCCGACCTCGTGAAGCGCGACCTTGTCGGGCGAGATCCCGTGCACCCGGCCCTCTGCCTCCGCCACCAGCCGGAACGCCTGGATGGCGAGCTCCCGGGTGCGCGCCGACAGCGGTGCCTTTTCGATCAGACCGATCAGCGCCTTGACGTGGCGATGCGGTCCCTGCGCGTGGTGGTGGTGATGCCCATCGTGATGGTGCGGCGAATCGAGGTCCGACGGGAGCTCCGTCTGGCCGCCCGGGAGCCTCACGGTGACCTTGCGGCACCGGATGCTGCACCGCATGACGGACTCGATCTCGACCGTGACCTCGGGAATCCCGAGCCGAGCCGGGAGACTGGTGAGCCAGCCCTCCGGCGCGCCCGCGTCCAGCAAGGCGCCCAGCAACATGTCTCCGCTGATCCCCGCGGCCGGATCCAGAATGGCGAACTCTTGACCGGCCATAGGGTTAAATATCGCTCCGATTCACCCCCGGGGCAATTCCGAAGAGTCTCGATACAACCAACCTGCCCCTGTGTTAAAGAGGACGACTTTCTCCTCTGGAGCGAGCACACCCGACGCCCGGAGAACCCGGGCGGCGGCGATCGCCGCACCTCCCTCCGGCGCGAAGTCGATCCCCTCGAGACGGCCTCCCTGGGAGGCCTCCGTCGCGAGTTCGGCGTCGCTCACGGCAACGGCCCCTCCGCCGCTTTCCCGGAGCGCGCGAAGCATGAGCCGGTCACCCAACGCCCCGGGAACCCGGAGCCCGCTGGCGATGGTGTGTGGGTCCGGCCACGGCTCGCACCGGTCTGCCCCGGCCAGGAATGCCTTGACTACCGGCGCGCAGCCCTCGGCTTGGACGGTATACATCCTGGGCAGCGGACCGGTAACCCATCCGGCCTGGCGGAGCTCCTGGAAGACCTTCCACATCCCGATGAGCCCGGTCCCTCCCCCGGTCGGGTAAATGATCGCATCCGGGAAGGTCCAGCCGAGCTGTTCGGCGAGCTCGAGGCCGAGGGTCTTCTTGCCCTCGATCCGATAGGGCTCCCTGAGGGTCGAGAGATCGAACGCGCCGTGCTCCGCCGCGTACGCGCGGCTGGCCTTCCCGCTGTCGCCGATATGACCGTCGAGCAGGTGGAGGTCGGCGCCGTAGCTCACGATCTGGCTCAGGATCGTCGCCGGAGTCGTCTTCGGCGCATAGACTCGAACCGGAACGCCCGCGCGGGCCCCGTACGCGGCGGCGGCGACGCCGGCGTTCCCGGCGGTGGGCAAAGTAAACGCCCGGGCCCCGCCCGCGACCGCCCGGGTTATGGCCGCGGACAGACCCCTGGACTTGAAGCTGCCGGTGGGATTGGTGCCTTCGTCCTTCACCAGCATGCCGGGCAGACCGATGCGCGCGCCGATACGCGGGGTGGCGAGCAGCGGCGTGTCACCCTCGCCGAGGCTGACCGGAGCCTCTCCGTCGGTGAGTGGAAGAAACTCGCGAAAACGCCACATACCCCTCCCGGCAGCGACCCGTGCACGATGGGCGGGATCGGGCCGCCGGTGCGGGTATCGTACCAGCAAGGGCTGGCCGCATGCGCAGACGGTGGGGAGACCGGCGGTCGAGACGGCGGTGCCGCAGGATGAGCACTCGAGAACCCAGTCGATCACGGATCATTCCTTCCCTTCAGATGGCCCAACACCCGGGTGGCCAGCTCGGTGGAGAACCCGGGCAGCTCGGCGAGCTCCGCGATGGTCGCGCTGCGGACTCCGGCCAGGCTGCCGAAGCGTTCCAGCAGGCGCCGGCGGCGCTCGGCGCCGACGCCGGGAATTTCCAGCAGCGCGGACGTGATGGTGCGCGCCGACCGGCGGACCCGGTTGTAGGCGAGTCCGAACCGGTGGGCCTCGTCCCGGGCGCGTTGCAGCAACCGCAGCGAGGGGCTGCGCCGGGAGAGCCGCAGCGGCTCCGATCGCCCCGGGAAGAAGACTTCCTCGTCCCGCTTGGCCAGGCCGATGAATGGAATCTGGGTCAGGCCCAGCGCGTGGGCGGCATCGACCGCCGCCGCCAGCTGGCCTTTTCCCCCATCAATCACCATGAGATCCGGGAGCGGCTTGGCTTCATCCTTCCGGCGGGTCAGGTAGCGGGTGACCACCTCGTGGATCGCGGCATAGTCGTCCTGCTGGCTTTCGGTCCCTTTGATCTTGAACTTCCGGTACTCGTTCTTCTTGGGTCGGCCGCCTTCGAAGGTCACCAGCGCGCCCACCGTATCCTTCCCCTGGTTGGTGGAGATGTCCACGCACACCAGGGTCCGGGGAACGGTGGAGAGGCCGAGGTCGCGACCCAGGGCGTAGACGGGATCATCGGCGCGCTCGTCGGATTCGAATGATTCGAGCCGGAGGCTCTCCAGCAGATGCCGGGCATTGCGTTCGGCCAGATCGAGCCAGTTGCGGGCGGTTCCGCGCTGCGGGACGGTCCAGGAGGAGTCGGGCACCAGCGCGGCGATCTGATCGGCCTCCGCGGGCGCGAAGGGCAGGATCACCCGTCGCGCCCTGCCCTCCAGGGGCACGTAGTACCGCACCAGAAAGGCCTCCAGGATCGCATCGTCTCCCTCCTCCTCCACATTCTCGAGGAACCGATGCTCCCGGTGCACGACCCGGCCGTCCCGCACCCGGAACAGGACGCCCACCGCGTCGTCCCCGTCGCGCGCGTACCCGATCACATCGGCATCCCCGGTGCCGACCACCTCCACCGTCGCGGGCGAGTCGACCTGGTCGAGCCAGCGGAGCGAGTCGCGCAGATCCTTGGCCCGCTCGTAATCCTCGCGGCCGCTCGCGTCCTGCATCATCTCGCGGAGCCGGGTCCGCACGTCGACGGTGCGGCC
The DNA here is from genome assembly GCA_036006105.1 of Gemmatimonadales bacterium. Lineage (GTDB taxonomy): Bacteria > Gemmatimonadota > Gemmatimonadetes > Gemmatimonadales > GWC2-71-9 > JABFSM01. The sequence continues at coordinate 7,454 of DASYPZ010000339.1, forward strand.
CTCCAGGAAGGCGATCACGTCCGCGATCATGGCCCGGTAGGCCGCCTCTTCCTGCCAGCCGACGCAGGGCGCCCGGCACCGCCCGATATGGAAATCGAGGCAGGGTCGCTCCCGGCGCTCGGCCGGAAGATCGTCGCCGCAGCTCCGCACCGTGAAGATCCGGCGGACCAGGGCGAGGGTGCGGCGCATCTCGCCCACGTCGGTGTAGGGGCCGAAGTAGCGGGCCCCGGGGATGTCGCGGCGCCGGGTTACCAGCACGCGCGGGAACGGATCCTTCAGCGTCACCACGATCGACGGGTAGCTCTTGTCGTCCTTGAGCGACACGTTGAACCGCGGCTGATACTCCTTGATGAGATTGTTCTCGAGCAGGAGGGATTGGGTCTCACTCCCCACGACGATCGTTTCGACGTCCGCGACCAGCCGCATGAGCAGCTGATTCTTGGCGCTTCCCGCGTGATCGTTCAGGAAATAGCTGCGGACCCGGCTTCGCAGCGTTCTGGCCTTGCCGACGTAGAGCACCGTCCCCGCGGCATCCTTCCAGATGTACACGCCGGGGCCGTCGGGAAGTGAATCCAGTTTTCGCTGGAGCGCGTCGGGAATTCCGGGAAAGGTCATGCTCGCTTGCGTAGTCGATCGAACAGCCCGCGGGCCTGCGGTACCCCCAGAAGAGAGGCTCCAAGAATATAAATGATCGCGAAAGGGGTGAGGACCAGGGCGGCGCGCGGAATCGGTCCGTAGCGCCCCTGGATGGGCTGCAGAATCAAATACGCCACCCCGCCGGCGAGCACGGCCGGTCCCCACAGGCGGAGCAGGTAGCCCGCGGGGATCGAGGTCTTGCCGATGCGCTGGCGCAGACCGTTCCGCAGCATGGCGAATTCCACCCAGCCGGCCAGGCCCGCCGATGCAGTGAGACCGACGGCACCCCAGCGCGGGGCAATCCCCAGCACCAGGGGCATCTTGACCGCGGCGAGGTAGCCCAGGATGGTGGTGAGCGCGACCCGGACCGCCGCGTACTTCAGGGGCGTTCTGGTGTCGTTGAGGGCGTAAAACGCGGACGTATAGAGCCGGCCCAGGGTTCCCGCCAGCAGGCCGAAGGTGGATCCGGCGAGAATGGCCCAGACATAGCGGGCATCGGCCCAGCTGAACCGGCCCGACTGGAAGAACAGGGATGCCACCACGTGGCCGAGCAGCGTAAAGGCGACCACGCACGGCACGATGAAGAAGGCCACCCGTCGCATCGCGCTCTCCAGCCGCTCCCGCAGCGCCCCGTGCGCCGCGACACCTCCCACCGCCGCCTCGGCCAGCTCGGGCAGCTCCGCGGCCGCGATGGACATTCCAAACAGGCTGACCGGCAGCGTGTACAGCGTCTGGGCGTTGGCCAGCGCGGTGACCGAGCCGTACGGCAGCAGGCTGGCGATGATGCCGTCGATGAACGCGCTGATCTGGGACACGCCGCGGGTCACGAACGCCGGCGCGAAGTTGGCGAACACCTGACCGACCTTCTCGTCCCGCACATTGAAGGAGAGCGACAGCCCCCGAGTCATGCGCAGCACGGTCGGCAGCTGGACCAGGAACTGGAGCACTCCCCCGATCACCGCTCCCCACGCCGCCCAGACCGTGATCGTTTCCCGGCGCGCCCCCTGGCCGGGGAGCACGGTGGCCACGATGATCGCGATGTTCCAGATGACCGGGGCGGCGTAGGAGAGGAAGAATTTCCGGTGACTGTTGAGGACGCTCAGGCACCAGGCCGAGAGGACCAGTACTCCCACACCGGGAAACAGGATCCGGACCAGCTGGATGGTGAGTGCCCGGGTGCCTTCCCGGAATCCGGGCGCGAGCACCCGGACCAGCCAGGGCGCGGAGGTGACTCCCAGGGCCACCATGATGGCCACGAAGAGGGCGAGTATCCCGAGAACCGCACCGGCCAGCCGGCGAGCCTCGTCTTCCTTCCCTTCGGCGCGGAGCTGCGCGTAGGCCGGGATGAACGACGCCGAGAGAACGCCTTCGCCAAACAGATTCTGAAGAAAATTCGGGATACGGAAGGCGGCGTTGAAGGCGTCGGCCGAGACCGACAGTCCCAGAGCGTGGGACAGGACCCGCTGGCGAAACAGGCCGGCGACCCGGCTCAGGAAGATTCCCGCCGCCACCAGCGTGGCGGCGCCCCGCGCCGGTGGCTTCAGGACGATGACCGGGGCGGCAGCGGCGGGCGTCCCCCACCCTCCTCCAGAAGCCGCTGGATGAACTGATTCTCCTCCTTCAGGGTTTCCACCGCGCGCGTGAGATCATCCACTTCGCCGGAGAGCAGCTCCACCCGCTGGACGAGCTCGGTCACCTCGGGTGGAGCGGCGGTCCGGCCCTCGAGACGGCGCGCCAGGGCACGCCCCAGCGGCGAATCCGTCAGAATGGCGAAAATCGGAATGAGCAGGACCAGGAGGAGAACGATTTCGAGGGCTGCCATGATCCGAGTCTAGGCGTTCGGGTCGGCGGCTTCAAGAGCGCGGGCGTACCAGCCATCGATGTGTTCGGCGAGGGTGTCCAGGAGATCCCATCCGTAGCGGCCCAGAAAACCGGCCATGGAGAGCACCCGTTCCTGCGGCTTGCCTTCGGGGCGGACCGAGAGCCTGGCCTTGGCCACCTGCGCGAGTTCGGTGGCTTCGCGCTTGCGTGCATGCTGGAGGAGTTTCTTCTCCAGCTCCTGGGTTCCGAACAGCGCCTGGCCCCGGGCCGAGGCCGCGGGGCGCTCGAGCGTCGGATCGACTTGCGCCGCCAGTCCGACCACCACGTCGTAGCCGGCGGTGATCGCGGCGCGCAGCTGGTCGAACGCCGCCTCGGTGCCGGCCGGCAGGGCTTCACGGGCCAGTCGCGCCTCCAGGCCGCCGCCTTCTTCCAGGAGCTGGTCCAGTGTGGCGCTGAACTTGGTCAGGATGCGGGTTACCCGGGGCTCGATCAGGAGACCGGACCAGCGGGGCACCGGGCGCTGTCGGTGCACCCCGAGCCGATGGTACAGCACCTCGGCCAGCGCCAGATAGCGCAGCTCGCCCGGCCCCGCGGCGTAGGCCACCGTCGGGAGGAGGAAGCTCTCGACCACCGGACGCAGCAGGACGTTGCCCGACAGCCGGTCGGGGTGATCTCTCGCGATGGCTTCGAGTTCGGCCAGGGTCAGATAGCGGCGGCTCCGGCGGGTACGATAGCCCTCGCCATCCACGACCAGCCGGTCCCGTCCCTGGGCGTCTTCGAGGAAGACCAGCGCGGCGCCGTCTCCCACCGGAACTCCGGGATCGGCCGGCAGCAGCGCGGCGCGATCGGCGAGCTCGCGGTCCAGGCCCGCCGCTTCCCGAAGGGCGCGAAGCAGCAGCGGGGCGGATGCAACCTTGACCGCGGCGTGGGTCGAATCGAAACAGGCGACACCCAGCGGGGCCAGCAGTTCCGCCATGGCCCCGCCAAAGGCCCCGGCCACGGTGCGCTCGGGGCCGTAGTGGCGGCGGAGCCACGTCACCGTGCGATCCCGGCCCTCCGAGGCCGGCAGGGATTGCTCGAAGGCGTCGAGGGCGGGCATCACGCTCGGCCCGAGCGGCTGGCGGAACATCGGGGTGAGCGCGGCGTCCGGGGCGCGCGGCTCCAGCCCGGCCCGCATGAGGCCTCCATCTCCGGCGAGCCACGAGGCCGTGGCGATCTCGTCGAAGTCGTGGTCGTCTCCCGGAACCCAGAAGACCGGCACCACGGGGCGCTTCCAGCGAACCTCCAGGGCACGCGCCAACGCCCGGGCCGAGAGGGCTTTCGTCACGGCATAGGACGGACCGGTGAAGAGCCCGGGTTGCTGCCCCGTCGTGACCACGAGGGCGCCCGGTTCTCTGAGGCGCCGAAGGATGTCCGCCGAGCCGGGCCCGGGAATCAGCGCTTCGGTCAGGGCCTCGTTCCAGCCCCCGGCTCGCACCTCGGGGAGCGCGGGCACGACCGACAGCGGCGTGTCGTGAATCGGCAGGGTCATGCCACCTGCCCTGCCAGAATCACCCGCGCGGAATCGGGGACCAACCGGCCGCCGTCGTAATCGCCGAAGCGATGCTGAATGGAGCAGCCGGCGAGCCCAATCAATCGTTCCAGCTCCAGTGCCGTAAACAACCGGACCCGTTCGACGAAGCGGCGGCCGTCCCCGGTCGTGATGGATTTGAACACGTACTCGCCCGCGGGGTCGAGCCAGCGATCGATCCGGACCGGGGCGTCGCCCAGGTCGCCGTCCTCCCGGGCCACCATGTCACCGGGAACCCGCGCGGCGTTCAGAAAATCGATGGCGAACCAGCCCTGATGTTTCACGGTCGCGATCATCTCCCGCATCGCGCCCGCGTGTTCGGCGTCGGAATCGAAGTAGCCGAAGCTGGTAAACAGATTCACGGTCAGATCCATGGTGCGGGTTCGTACCGGTATCCGGCGCAGGTCCGACCGGATGACCGGAAGGCGGGCCGAGCCCTGGGCCCGCTGCAGCAGGTGCTGGGACAGATCCAGCCCGATGACCTCGGCGTCGCGCCCGCGGAAGGCCGCGGCGTGCCGGCCGGTCCCGCAGGCAACATCGAGCACCTTCCATCCGGGCAGCAACCCCACCGTGCCGCAGAGCAGGTTGACCAGCCGCTGGGCATCCTCCGCGTCGCGGTGCGGGTAGAGGAGGAGGTACTCCTCGCCGAAGTACTCCTCGAACCAGTCGCTCACCGGGAGCTCACCGGTCCCCTCCCTTGTGGTACGGCTCGCCGCGCAGGATGGTCCAGGCCCGGTACCACTGCTCGAGCACGATCACCCGGGCGAGCTCGTGCGGCAGCGTGAGTGGACCCAGGCTCCAGCGGACCGAGGCCCGACCGACCAGATCCGGATCCAGCCCGTACGCGCCGCCGATGACCAGCGAGACCGGCGCGGCCGCCACCCGCCACAGCTCGAGATTGCGGGCCAGCGTCTCGCTGGACCAGGCGAGGCCGGCCTGATCCAGGACGATGACCGTCCCCTTCGCGGGCAGGGCTTCGGCCAGGCGGGCCGACTCGGTCTTCCGGCGCAGCTCGGGCGTCGCCGCCCGGCCCGCCTCCTTGATCTCCCGCTCGGAGACCGGCGCGTAACGGGACAGGCGGCGGAGGTATTCGTCGGCGGCGTCCCGGAACGCGGGCCGCAGCTTTCCCACCGCGATGAGATGCGTCTCCACCCTCAATCCTCAATCCTGAATCCTGAATCCTGAATCCTGCCCCTACGCGTACATCCCGCGCAGCCGGTGCACGGTGGCCACCCGGTCGATGGCCACCATGTAGGCGGCGATCCGCATGCTGACCTTGCTGCGCTGCGACATGACGGCGCACTCGGCGAACGAGCTCACCATGATCTTTTCGAGCCGGCTGTTCACGGTTTCCTCGTCCCAGAAGTAGCCGCCCCGATCCTGGACCCATTCGAAGTAGCTCACCGTCACCCCGCCGGCATTGGCCAGAATGTCCGGCACCACCAGGATCCCGGCGTCGTGGAGGATCGGGTCGGCATCGGCCGCGGTCGGCCCGTTGGCGCCTTCGCAGATGATCTTGGCCTTGATCCGCGCCGCGTTGTCCTTGGTGATCACGTTCTCCAGCGCGGCCGGCACCAGGACATCGCACTCGAGCTCCAGGAGGTCGCTGTTGCTGAGCCGCTCGGCCTTGGCGTAGGACTTCAGGTATTTGTGCTGCTTGACGTGGGCGAGCACTTCCTTGATGTCGAGCCCGTTCTTGTTGTAGATGCCGCCCTCCTTGTCGCTCACCGCCAGGATCTTCATGCCCTGGGCCGCCATGAGCTCCGCGCTGATCGAGCCGACATTGCCGAAGCCCTGCACCACCACCCGGGTCCCGGCGACCGGCTGGTTGCGCAGCTTGAGCGCTTCGACGGCGGAGATCATCACTCCGCGGCCGGTCGCCTCGCGCCGTCCCAGCGAGCCGCCCATGGCGATCGGTTTCCCGGTCACGACGGCGGTGACCGTGTGGCGTTTCTGCATGGAGTAGGTATCCATGATCCACGCCATCATCCGTTCATTGGTATTGACGTCCGGCGCCGGCACGTCCGAGTCGGGCCCCAGCAGATCGATGATGCCCGCGGTGTAGCGCCGGGTCAGGCGCTCCAGCTCCGCCATGGACATGGTGGAGGGGTCGCAGATCACGCCGCCCTTGGAGCCGCCGAAGGGCAGATTGACCACCGCGCACTTCCAGGTCATCCAGGCGGCCAGCGCCTTGACCTCGTCGAGGGTGACCTGCATGTCGAACCGGATGCCTCCCTTGCCGGGTCCCCGGGCCGTGTTGTGCAGCACCCGGTACCCGGTGAAGACCTCGGTCTCGCCATTGTCCATCAGGACCGGCACCGCGACGATGAGCTGCTTTTCCGGATGCTTCAGAACCTTGGAGAGTCCGGGTTCGAGCTTGAGGTGACGGGCCGCTTCATCGAAGCGCGCCACCATCGATTCGAGGGGATTCTCGCCGCCGAGAAAGGTGTCCTTCTCGGGGCGAATGCCGCCCTTTGCCACCGGGTAGGTCAGGGTTTCGCCAATGGGGGATGACATGATCTTGGTTTCCGCTCCGTTCGTGAGGCGTCGAATACTCAAAGTTGCTCGACGGGAGTGACGATCGCGTCCAGCCCGGCCGTGATCGCCGCTTCGCCGTGTTCCCACGTGAAATCCAGCACCGCCACCAGCGGCTCGGGCACACTGGCCGGCCACCGATCCCGCAGCTTCACCGCGTCCTTCTGGGTCACCACCACGAAATCCGCTTTGCGGGCCGCCTTCGCAAGCCAGGCCAGATCCTGATCGCGGAAGTCGTGATGATCTTTCCACGTCGCCACCTGGACCTGGGCGCCGGTGGCCTTGGTCTGGGCCACGAAGGCGTCGGGATCGGCGATCGCGGACGCCGCGACGACCCGCTTCCCCATGAGGGCGGAGGCGGAGACCTCCTGGTGCGACACCAACCCTTCGTACCGGCTGACGCCCAGGTGCACCACGCCCACCGGACCGCGCACTCGGGACGCCAGGGCGCCGGCCAGCGCGAGCGCGGAGGCGGCATCGGCGCGTTTCCGGGTGACGATGACGGCGTCGGCACGCTCCAGGGCCTTCAGGCCTTCCCGCCACGGGCCGGCCGGCAACGACCACGGGACGGCGCGGGAGGCTTCGGCGCTCATCACGGCGATATTGTAGTCCCGCCACACGTCGCGACGCTGAAAGGCGTCGTCCAGGACCAGCACCTCCGCGCCTTCCGCCACGGCGCGCTCGGCGCCCGCAACGCGGTCGGGATTGGCCACGACCCGCGCGGTGGGGACCTGGTGACGGTGCACCAGCACCTCATCCCGGCCATAGCCGCGCAACAAAATACCCGGCACCAGCCCGCGGGAAGCGTAATGCCCCGCGATCCAGCTGGCGATCGGTGTCTTCCCCGAGCCGCCGACGGTGAGGTTTCCCACCCCCACCGCCGGCACCGGGAGCTCCCGCACCGGGGTCCAGCCCCGATCGAAGGCGAAATTTCGGGCGGCCATCCCGGCCCGCCACACCGCCGAGAACGGCAGCAGGGACAAGCGTGCGAGGCGGGCATCCACCCTCCGGCTGGTCCACAGCCAGCGGATCAGGCGGTGTCCGTCGCCCCGTCGTCCCATTGCACCTCCCGTACGACGCCGTTCAACTCGGCCTCGGCGCGGACGCGCGCGGCCGCCAATCCCTGCTCCCCCGGTTCCACCTCGAACGGGGTTCCATACACGATGCGGATCCGCGCAAACGGCTTGGGCACCAGGAACCGGTCCCAGGAGGACAGGTGCCAGGCCCGATCGGCGCCGGCATGCAGCGGGAGCACCACGGCGCCGCTTCGCTGGGCCGCCAGCAGGATACCGCCCTTGAATTCCCGGCGCGGGCCGCGGGGTCCATCCGGCGTAAACGCCGCCGTCCCGCCATCCCGCAAGGCCTTGACCACCCCCATGAGCGCGCGAACTCCGCCCCGGGTGCTGGAGCCGATCGCCTGGCGGTACCCGATGCGCAGGGCGTACTCCGCAAGGTACCTGCCATCCTGGGCCTCGCTCACCACGATCGTCACGCCCCGCCCCCGGTGCCACCAGAGCAGCGGCAGGAGCGCATCGTGCCAGAGCAGAAACACGTGGGGCCGATGGGACTCGACCAGTCCCTGCCACCGCTCGGCGTGCACCGTTTCGACCCGCCAGGTGCGGGCGAGCGAGGAAATCACCGGCCCCAGGATCCTCGCCGCCACGCGGGGCGAGACCGCGATCTTCAACCGAGCAGCTCCGCGGCGATTCCAGCCACCCGCCCGGCGGCTCCCCCGCCGCCGAGACGCTCCCGAACCAGCCGGAGGCCGTCCCGCTGGAGCAGGGTTTTCGGATGGTCGCGCTGGAGCAGCGGCGCGACGGCGTCGGCGAGCGAGGCCGGTGTAACATCGCCCTGGGTCAGCTCGTCGACGACCCGGGTTTCGGCGACCAGATTGACCAGGCTGATCCAGGGCACCGTGATCAGGCGCCGGGCGAGCCAGGAGGTGAGCGGGTGGACCCGGTAGGCCACCACCATCGGCACATCCGCGAGGGCGGCCTCGAGGGTGGTGGTGCCGGACTTGGCCAGCGCCGCATCGGCGCTCGCAAAGACGCCCTCCGGGGCGCCTCGATGCACCAGAAACCCCTCCGACCCCGGGTAGCTCCCCGTGGCGGTACCCGCGACCAGCACCCGGTCGCAGGCCCCCGCGCTGAGCAAGCGACGGGCCGCATCCCGAAACGGAACCCAGAGGCGCGCCGTTTCCTGGGGGCGGCTGCCCGGGAACAGGCCGAGCACCCGCTCGCCGGCACCGATGCCGAGTGCCGTCCGTGCCGCGTCACGCGAGGGCGGCCTCGGACGGTCGAGCAGCGGATGGCCCACGTACTCGGCCCGGATGCCGTGTCGCGCGAAGAACGCCGGCTCGAACGGCAGCACCGCGGCCAGCCGGTCCACGGCGCCGGCCAGCCGCCGGGCTCGCTCCGGTCGCCAGGCCCAGAGCTGCGGGGCGACGTAGTACAGCACCTTGACGCCGTGGCGGTGGGCCGCCTCCGCCACCCGAACGTTGAACCCGGGATAGTCGATGAGCAACGCCAGGTCGTAGTCACCGGCGCGGAACTCCCGATCCAGTCGCCGGAGCAGCCGGAGATGCATCGGAATCTTGCCCAGTACCTCGACGAACCCCAGCACGGTATACCGCTCCATCGGGAACCGCACCGTCGCGCCCGCCGCCGCGACCCGCGGACCTCCCAGGGCGTCGATCGCGACGCCGGGAAGGCGGGACCGCAGGGCGGTCACGACGGCGCCGCCGTGGAGGTCACCGGACGGTTCGCCCGCGGAGAGAAACACCCGGGGTGAACGGGAGGCCACGTCGCGCCGTCCGGCTACCGCTGGAGCCCGGGAACCGGGGCGCGCTGCACCGCCTCGGTCACTTCGAGGGCCAGCGCGAGCGCCGCGCGGCCCTCGACTCCGGTCACCACCGATTCCTCCGCCCCGCCCGCCACCCGGACGAAGCTGGCGAGCTCCAGGCCGAGCGCGTCGGCCTCGGGCGCGCTGAGGACCACCCGCTCCACGATTTCCTCGAGACGTTGCCCGCCCGATTCACGCCATCCCTCGCGGAGCCGCATGAATTCGCCGGTGCCATTGCCCAGGTCGAGCGACAGATACCCGTCGGATTGAAAGATGCGAAGCCGCCGGACCCGTTCCCGCGCCATCCGGGACGCGGTGACGTTGGCGACCGCGCCACCCGGAAATTCCACCCGGGCGTTGGCCATATCGAGATGGGGGGACAGCACGGCGACCCCGCTGGCCCGGACCTCGACCGGCGCGGTGCCTCCGGTCAGGTGCAGGATCAGGTCGAGATCGTGGATCATGAGATCGAGCACGACCGCCACGTCGGTTCCCCGGGGCTGGAACGGCGCCAGCCGGTCGCTCTCGAGATAGCGGGGATCGCCGAGGTACGGCTGGGCGGCCCGGATAGCGCGATTGAAGCGCTCCACGTGCCCGACCACCAGCGGAACTCCGCGATGCCTGGCCGCATCGACCAGGGCGTCGGCTTCGGTCAGGGTGGCGGCCAGGGGCTTCTCCATGAGGACGGCGCGTCCCCGCGACAGCGCCTGCAGTCCCACCTGGGCGTGGGCCGGGGTGGGCACCGCCACCGAGACCGCCTCGACATCGCGGAGGAGGGCGTCGAGGTCGTCGTAGAAGCGCACCCCGCAGCTCTCCGCCACGGCGCGGCCCTGCACCGGGTCGGCGTCGTGAACTCCGATCAGCCGCACCTCCGCGGCCGCGGCCAGGTGCCGGGCATGATGGCGCCCCAGCGCCCCGACGCCGATCACACCGACCGGGAGCGCCGCCATCGTCAGGCCGGAACGCCGCGCTGGGAGCTCGAGACGAATTCGAGGAAGTTCTCCACCTCCGGCAGCGGAGGCAGCTCGGTCCGGGCGCGGTCGATGGCCTGGGAGAGGTTGAGCTCGGAATTGAAGAAGAGCCGATAGGCCCGCTTCAGGGCGGAGACGGTTTCGGGAGAGAACCCTGCGCGCTGGAGTCCGATCGAGTTGAGCCCATACAGCTCGATCGGGTTCCCGACCGCCTTGACGTAGGGAGGAATGTCCTGGCTGACCCGCGACATGCCGCCCACGAACGCGAACGAGCCGATCGTGGTGAACTGATGGACCGCAACCAGACCCGACAGACTGGCCCGGTCGTGAATGGTCACATGACCGGCGAGCTGGGTCCCGTTGGCGATGATGACGCCGTCACCCACGTGACAGTCATGGGCCAGGTGGACGTAGCTCATGACGAAGCAGCCGCGCCCCACCCGGGTTACGCCGGACGCCGCGGTGCCCCGGTTGATGGTGGCGTACTCGCGGATCACGGTGCCCTCGCCGATCTCCACCCAGCTCTCCTCGCCCTCGTACTTGAGATCCTGGGGGTCTCCGCCAAGAATGCTCCCCTGCCCGACCTGGACGTCGGCGGCGAGCCGCACATTGCGCTCGAGGGTCGCCCGGGCCGCGATACAGCAGCGATCGGCCACGCAGGTGCCCGGACCGATGATCGCGAAGGGGCCGACCTCGACGTCGCGACCCAGCTCGGCGTCGGGATCCACCAGCGCGGACGGATGGATGCGCGTGGTCACCGGTCCATCACCCGCGCCAGCATCTCGGCTTCGGCGACCACCTGACCCTCGACCAGCGCCAGCCCCTTGAGCCGGCAGGTCCGGCCCCGGAACTGGATCATCTCGACTTCGAGACGGAGCTGGTCGCCCGGGACCACCGGCCGGCGGAACTTCACGTTGTCGAGCGACATGAAGTACACCACCTTGTCTTCCGGTGCCGTCAGCTCGTCCATCAGCAGCATGCCGCCGGTCTGGGCCATGGCCTCGATGATGAGGACACCGGGCATGACCGGATGCCCCGGGAAATGTCCCTGGAAGAACGGCTCGTTGATGGTGACGTTCTTGATCCCCACCACCCGGCGGCGCGGCTGCAGATCGAGGATCCGGTCCACCATGATGAACGGATAGCGATGCGGGATGACCTCGAGAATGCGGCTGATATCGAGGATCTTGCCCCCGGTCTGTTCCGCCATGCGGGTGATGGCCCGCGCCACCGCGACGTTGCCCTGATGACTGGGCCGATTCGCCACCAGGTGCGCCTTGACCCGCCCGCCGACCAGGCCGAGATCGCCGAGAATGTCGCCGGCCTTGTGGCGGACGAACTCGTCGCTCCAGCGCAGCGGACTTCCCACCACATCGGTATCCGAGAGCACCACCGCCGACGCGGTCGAGGCCCCCTTGAGGAGACCCCGGCTTCGGAGCGCCTCCACCTCATGGGTAAAGCCGAAGGTGCGGGCCCCGGCCAGATCCCGGCGAAAGGTGTCGAGGTCGATGTCCCAGGACCCGGTTTGGCGCCCGATCAGCGGGTGACTCCACTCGATGGTCGTGGTGAGCCGCAGCGAGGCCGCCGGCGACACGACATAGCTCGCATCGCCCTCGGTGACCGTAAAGGGAGACTGGACCCGGAACGAAGTCGGCTCGCCTTCCAGCGAGGCGATGCCGGCGTTTTCC
>DASYPZ010000340.1:0-7138 GCA_036006105.1 Gemmatimonadales bacterium
CGGGCGTGCCGTGGTCGGGAGCGCCGGGAGCCACCCGCATGGGACACATCCATCTGCACGTGGGAGATCTGGAGCAGGCCGCCGCCTTCTTTCATGCCGGTCTGGGACTGGACCGCGTCGTGCTGGGGCTCCCCGGGGCCCTGTTCCTCTCGGCCGGCGGCTACCATCATCACCTGGGTACCAACACCTGGGCCGCGGGCGCGCCATCGGCCAAAGAGGGTGACGCCCGATTGATGGAGTGGACCATCCGATTGGCCGACGCCGCGGCGGTCGACGCCGCCACCCGGTCCCTGAGGGCCGCGGGCTCCGAGGTGATCCGGGAAGGGCCCGATGCGGTGGTCGCCGATCCCTGGGGCACCCGGGTTCGGATCGCGGGTCCCCGCTAGGCCGGCGTCAGCGCGCTCCGGCGCCGCTGCTCGGCCAGGATCACAATGGCCACTCCGGCGAAGATGGCCACGCCGGCGAGGGCCACGCGCAGGGTGAGCTCCTCCCCTTCCAGCACCAGCGGGGCGACGGCCGTCGTAAAGAGCGGCTGGAGGTAGATGAAGCTCGTCACCATGGTCGGAGAGGCCCGCCGCAGCGACCAGAGATTCAGGAAATAGGTGACGGTCGTGGGAAAGACCGTCATGTAGGCGAGCCAGAGGAGCAGCCGGGTGTCCAGGAATTCCGGGTGCACCGATCCCGCGGCGTTGATTCCGAGGGGCAGCACGCCGATCAGCCCGGTGAGAGTGAGACAGAACGCGACCGTGACCGGTGAGTATCGCTCCAGCATCTGCTTGGAGAGCAGAAACGCGAGGGCATTGAATGCCATGCCCAGCAGCACCAGCACATTTCCCAGCGCGACATCGGGGGCCAGGGACACCCGGTCGGGGCCGATCAGATAGATCGTTCCGAGGGCGGCCACCGCCACCCCCGCCCACTTGAGCCCACTGGGGCGTTCGCCCAGCAGAGCCCAGCCGAAGATCACCGTGAAAATCGGAATCATGGGGATCAGGATGGCCGTGTTGATCGCAGTGGTCCGGGTCAATCCGAGCAGAATCAAGACCTGATTTCCCGCCCCACCCAGCACGCCAAGCATCGCGAATCTGGCCCAATCCGAGAGCGTCTTGGGCGCTGTCCCCTTTCCGATCCGGTGGGCAATGAAGAAGACGATGGATGCCACCACCATGCGTAGGGTAACAATCACGTACACCGGCACGATGGGCAGGAGAAACTTGCCTATGATGACGCCACTGGCATAAATGAGCTGAACGAGGACCAGGGCGATGATGACCTGCATTGACCTTTCCCTTCAACGTGTTACGTTTGAATGTCCGTTCAGTCAATATCGAGAAATGACGGAGGGTCCGTGAAAGACGCCATCCTTGGAGCCGCAATCGACGTAATCGCCCTGCATGGACTGAACAACTGGACAGTCGAGGAAGTTGCCAACCGGGCTCACTGTGCCAAGGGCCTCGTCAACTACCACTATCGCTCCAAACAGGACCTGCTGATCCGTTCGTCCGAGACGCTCCGGGACGATCGATTTGCCCGGCGCCTGGCAGCCATCACCCTCCCCGGATCCGCCTCCCTCGACCGGCTGTGGGTCGTGCTGGTGCAGGAAGTGGAGTCCGGCTGGTTTGCGGCGTGGCTCAGCCTGCTGGCCGCGGACGGACCGCTCCGTGTCGCGGCGGCGGAGCGACCCGCGGACATGGAGTCATTTGCCCAGACCCTGAGCAGGACCCTCGGGCTCGGCGACCAGCTCCGCGCCCAGGCACCGTTGATTCAATCCGCACTCGACGGGCTCCAGCTCCGCCTGCTCCAGGGTTCTTCTCCCGAAGAAACCGAGGGAGCCTATCACCGGCTCTGGCTTTCGCTCCTGGCCTGAGGATAAGGCGGGAGGTCGGTAGGTCGGAAGGGCGGAGGGCGGGAAGGCGGAAGGGCGGGAGGTAGTCTGGAAAAAGCCCTCGGAGGCGTCGCCGAGGGCTTTATCTCACCGCACCTACCGCCTTACCGCCTTACCCCTAATGGATTCCCGCGGCGGTCGCCGGAGCGCCACCCTGCCAGTACTGCGATGCCAGGACCCGCTGGCGGGGCCAGATCTCGTTCAGCGTACCCGCATCGTAAATCCTGCCATTCTTCATCACATAGTGGACCGAATTGGAATTCCGGATGTTTTCCAGCGGATTCGCATCCATGACTACAATATCAGCCATCTTGCCTGGCTCCAGGCTACCCAGATCGGCGCCCATCCCGATGGCCTCGGCCCCGTAGATCGTGGCGGCCCGCAGCACATCGTGCGTGGACATTCCGCCCGAGGCCATCGACCAGAGCTCCCAGTGATACCCGAGACCCTGGAGCTGGCCATGGCTGCCGATACCGATGCGGGCGCCGTTCTCGATCATTCGCTTGGCGAATTCCGCGTGCTGCGGGAAGATGTATTCCTCCTTGCGGAACCAGCCGCCGGGTCCCGGGCTTCCTCCGGAGCCGGTCCCGCGCCGCCGAGTCCGGGCGTCGAGCGCGGGCTCGGGGAAGAAGTGACGCAGCTTGGCGTCTCCATGGACGTTCTCGGTCGCGTAGTAGTAATTCTCGCCGAAGGGACCGCCATACGAGACCAGGAGCGTCGGGGTATTGGTGGTCTGTGACGCCTTGAACAGCTCCACCACGTCGTTGTAGATCGGGGCGATGGGCAAGGCGTGCTCGATACCGGGGTACCCGTCCATCGCGTGGGTGAGCTCGAGCTTGAAGTCGAGTCCCCCCTCCGTCGTCGGCATGATCCCGAGTTCCTTGGCGGCCATGATGATCCATTGCCGCTGCTGGCGATTACCCGCCATGTACATCTTGAGCGTCTTGGTATCCCAGTACTGACTGTACCGCTTGAGCACCGTGCGGGCATGGTCGAGATCCCTGATGTTCTCGCCATCCGGAATCCCGACGCCGGGGCCGGTCGAATAGACCCGGGGGCCCAGCATGCCGCCGGCCTCGACCCTGTCCTGGTAGCTCAGCACGTCGGTCGTCTGGGTCTGGGGATCCCGGGTCGTGGTGACCCCGTACGCCAGCGTGGTGAGATACTCCCAATGCTGGGCCGGGTGGATTTCCCAGACCAGGCCCTGCGCGTGATAGTGGGTATCGACGAAGCCCGGCAGCACCGTCTTCCCGGTCACGTCGATGATCTTGGCTCCTCCGGGAATCTTGACCTCACCGCGTTTTCCGACGGCGACGATCCGGTTGTCCTTCACGACGATATCGGCGTTCTCGATGATCTCCTTCCCCTTCATCGTGACGGCGCGTCCGCCCCGCAGGACCACGCTGCCCCGGGGCTCGTCGCGCGGCACGTTGACCTTGACCCGCACTTCGTCCGGCTTGTAGCCGGGCTTGTCGACCACCCGCTTGGCGGAATCGGCGCGAAGCGCGAGGATCTTCGCCTGGATCGAATCGGGAACCGGCCGGCCGGCCTTCTTGAGGCTGTCCGCCCTGGCGCTCAGGGTCTTGAGACTGTCGTTTCGGGCGGCCGCCAGCTTGGTGCTGTCGGTCTTGGCCTTTTCGGTGGTTTTCTTCGCGGAATCGGCGTGTGCGGAATCCGCCTTGAGCATGTCGATGCGGGGCTGAATCGAATCCGCGCGCCCACCGGCCTTCTTGATGCTGTCCGCCGTCGCCTGCAGTGCCTTGAGGCTGTCCGCGCGGGCGCCGGCTCTGCGGGTGCTGTCCGCCTTGGCCCGGTCGATCAGCTTGAGGCTGTCGTCGACCACCTTGGCCTTGTCGAGGTCATAGGTGACGAACGCGTTGCCCATGCCCCAGTGAACCACCCGACCGCTGGCCCCCCAGGACGGGAACTCGCCCCCGATGTCGCTGAGCCGTTTGATCGGTACCGGGCCGCCCGAGACCGAGGTACTGGGCACCGCGCCGCCGACCTGGGGCACCACCACGGTGTACACGTCGGTGCCGGCCTGGACCAGCGCCAGATCGCCCTTCGGCGCCATGAGCACCAGACCCGCCGGCGGCGGCGCCTGCGCGCCCTCCCGGGGCGGCGCATCCGTTTCCGGAAAGAAGGCACTCAGGCGCCGGGGAAGCGCCATGCCTTCGTCTCCCTCGAGGCCGGGAAGACCGCCCACGCCGGGCACCCCGGTAACCCGCAGGTGCTGCTTGATGTCGGTGCCGTCCCAGCGGAACGACACCAGCCCCTCCACCGGGCTATAGGCGTAGATCCGGGACGTATCGGAGGTGAAGTGCGCCACGTCTCGGGTCCCGGTGGGCGCGATCAGCACCGCGTCGCCGCCCGTGGCGGGCACCCAGACAAAGTCGGCGCCCAGGGTACGGCCCACCTCCCGGTAGTCGCGCGCCGCGCCGCGGGTGGCGACGATCCTCGTCCCGGTCGGTGACCAGGCAAGGTTGTAGTACATGGCGGCGGTGCGGGTCAGGGCGACCGGAACCGTCGCCTTGGGGCCCCCATCGGCTGCAACCTTCATGATCTGGCCGCCGGCCGCGTCACCCCAGGTGACGTAGGCAATCCAGCGACCGTCGGGCGACCACACCGGGTGGAACTGGCCCACCTCGGCGGGATCGAGCCGTCTCGGCGCGCCCGACGGAAGCTCGGCGATATAGAGCCGGTCCAGCGCGGTGAACACCACCCGCTTGCCGTCGGGCGAGGCCACCGGGTTGCGAATCTGGCGCGCGGTCAGCATGGCCGAGGTATCGACCCGATAGGAGAACTTCACCTCCGGCCCGATGTCGAGCTTCACGTCGGCGGTGAAAGGAATTCGGACCGCCGCGGCCCCATCGACCGGAACCCGCCAGATCTCCCCGCCGTAGGAGGCGACGACCGACTTGGAATCGGGCGTGAAGGCGTAACCCGGCAGGACGTCGAGCGGAGCGCGCGATTCCTGCTCATCACGCTGTACCGGATAGGCCAGCCAGCGCTCCTCCCCGCTCGCCAGGTCCCGGATCACCAGACCGGTCCCGGTGTGAAAGCGGGTCCCGTACACCAGCCACTTTCCATCGGGCGAGACTTCGGGCCGGAACGCGGAGCCGTAGCGCACCGTCATGCGGCTGGACTCGCCGGTCTGCCGATCGTACCGCGCCAGCTCGTACTGCGGGAGGATCGAGTTGTACTGCCAGTCGCCGTTCCGACCGGCGTACCAGATGTAGCGTCCGTCGGGGGAGAATGCCGCGCCCAGTCCCTTGAGTCCGACCGGCTGCTGCAGCATGGTGAGCCCGCCGCCGCCATCTACGTGATACATCTGGAGCTTGGCGGGTCCGCCCAGCCCGGCCGAACGGCTGTCCACGATGTACTTCCCATCGGGTGCCCAGCGGGGGGAGAAATGCAGATTCCCGTTCCCCTGGGTGAGCTGGGTGGTGTCTTTGAGGTCGAGCGACAGAATCCAGAGGTTGTCGCCCCCGCTCCGATCGGAGACGAACGCCACCTTCTTGCCATCCGGGCTGAACCGCGGCTGGGCGTCGTAGGCCATGCCGCTGGTCAGGCGAGTGGCGGCGCCGCCGCCGATCGGAAGGGTGTAGAGGTCTCCCAGGAGATCGAAGACGATGGTCCGGCCGTCGGGGCTCACGTCCAGCGAAATCCAGGTGCCCTTGGACGCCGAGAAACTGGCATGCCGTCCGACGTCGAGCGGCAGCGGCTTGGGCGGAGGGCCGCCGGGAGCCGCGGGACCGCCGGGGCCCCGGGGCCCCTGGGCGGCGAGGAGGGCCGGGAGCAGCGCGACCAGCAGCCCCGACGCAAGACGTGCGCGCATGGACGATCCCTCGAGGAAGAAGCGGGGCCGAAGGTCCCCGCCTGCGATGACAGTCATCGTTGACATGGCGGGCCTCACCGAATGCCGGATTGAACGTTCGGCGCGGTATGGCGCCACGGTTGATCGCCGGCCGGTTTCTGTCTCGGCCAGATCTCGTCCAGCGTGTTGCCGTCGTAGAGCCGGCCGTTCTTCATCACGAACTTGATGGTATTGGTGTTCTTGAGATCCACCAGCGGATCCTTGTCGAGCACCACCAGGTCGGCCAGCTTGCCGGGCTCCAGCGAGCCCAGATCCTTGCCCAGGCCGATGGCTTCGGCGCCATAGATGGTCGCGACGCGGAGTACGTCGTGGGGCAGCATCCCGCCGCTCCCCATCATCCACATCTCCCAGTGATAGCCCAGGCCCTGGAACTGGCCGTGGCTTCCGATGCCGGCGCGCCCGCCGGCTTCGATGAGCTGCTTCATCCAGACGGCGTGGCGGGGGAACGAATACTCCTCCTTCATGAACCAGCCGCCCGGGCCGGGGCTCCCGCCGGAGTTGGTCCCGCGGCGGCGCGCCTTGGCGTCGAGCTCCTCGGGCGGCGTGAAGTGCTGGACCTTCGGGTCGTCCACCGGGCTCTCGTTGGTGTACCAGTAGTTCTCGCCGAACGGCCCACCATACGAGACGATCATCGTGGGCGTGTTGGTCGTCTGGGTGGTCTTGAACAGTTCGGTCATGTCGTTGTAGACCGGATCGATCGGCATGGTGTGCTCGACGCCGGGATAGCCATCCATGGCGTGGGTCTCGTCCAGGCGGGTATCGAGGCCCCCCTCGGTGGTGGGCATGAGCTTGAGCTCGCGGGCCGCCATGATGAGCCACTGGCGCTGCATCCGGTTGCCCGAGAGGTACATCTTGAACGTCTTGGTGTCGTAGTAGTCGCTGTAGCGCCGGAGCACGTTCCTGGCGTGGTCGAGGCTGCTGATCTTCTCGCCGCTGAACACACCCGGCCCGGTCGAATAGATCCGCGGGCCGAGCGCGGCGCCGGCTTCGACCCGGTCTCCGTAGGTGAGCACGTCGGTGGTGGAGGTCTGCGGGTCACGCGTGGTGGTGACGCCATAGGCCAGGTTGGCCAGATAGATCCAGGGCTGCTGCCAGTGGAGCCCCCAGGCCGGCCACATGTGGGAGTGGGTATCGACGAAACCGGGGACGATGGTCTTGCCGCTCACGTCGATCACCCGCGCGCCGGCCGGCTCCGGGCCGCGGGGGCCGATGCTCACAATCCGGTTGTTGCGGATCACGATGTCGGCATTCTCCACGATCTAATGGCCCTTCATCGTGACGTCCCGGCCGCCCCGCAGCACCACGGTCCCTTCGGGAATGTCCCGCTGCGCCGCGACGACGAATCGCTGCTCCTGGGGTCGATAGGCCGCCCGGGC
>DASYPZ010000341.1:0-6307 GCA_036006105.1 Gemmatimonadales bacterium
GGTGCTGGTCCGGGAGAGCTGGGGCGCCGAGCTGGTGGTGCGGATGTGGGCGCTGGGCATCTCGCGGCCCGACGCGGACGCGATCTATCGCGGGGCCGATCCCTGCGCGCTGGATTCGGTCCTGGTGCGGCTCGAGTCCGCCCCGCTGTCTCCCGCCGAGGCGATGCGCCATCTCCATCCGCTGCTGGCGGATTCGAGCCGGTTGGTGAACGCGGAGTCGGTCACCGGCGACCCGTCGCTCCGACTCACGCCGGGAACGCATTATCCGCCCCGCTGCATCGCCAAGATCGAGGCCAATCGCAGCGGGTTCACGCTGTTCCCACCGCAACTGCTGGCAAAGCGCCTCGGCAACCTCTTCGCACGGGACCTGGGGCCGCGGGACAGTCTGCTCATCGCGGACTACCCGACCCGGCCCCTCTACCTGCTCAAGCCCGCCAGCAACCGCGTCGGAGCCGAGCCGGCCTTTCTGCCGCTCCGGCGTGATTCCGTACTCGCGGCGTGGCGCAAAGGCGAGTGAGCGTCCCGGTGCCGGGAGTCTCCGCCAGGGCGGCGCGCGCCTGGCTGGCGGCCACCCTCCTGATCGGCGGCATGTATCTGGGGTTCTACCTCAACCGGATGTGGTATCCGCACGATGAGGGCGCCCTGGGACAGACCGCCGAGCGGGTGCTGGCGGGCGAGGTTCCCCATCGGGATTTCGATGAGCCCTACACGGGGTTGCTCACGTACATGCATGCGGCGGCGTTCGCGGTCCTCGGCATTCGCCTTCCGGTGCTGCGCATCCCGCTGTTCATCATGACGATGCTCTGGATGGTGGCCGTGTTCCGGATCGCGGTGCGAAGCACCGGACCGCCCGGGGCGGCCGCAGTTACGCTGGTGGCGCTCGCCTGGAGCGTGCCGAACTACCCCGCGTCGATGCCGTCGTGGTACAACCTCTTCTTCGCCACGTTCGCTGCGGCCGCGCTGCTCCGCTGGGATGAAACCCGGCTTTCCCGCTGGCTGATGCTGGCCGGCATGGCCGGAGGCATTTCCTTCCTGTTCAAGCTGTCGGGTCTCTTCGTCATCGCAGGAGCCGGTCTGTATCTGCTCTACGCCACTCGGGCCGAGCCGTCCCGCCCCTCCGTTCCTGGGGTCCGCTCCTCCCCGGATCGGGGCTCCTGGTGGCCTGCCGCGCTGATCTCCCTCGCCTGCCTGCTTCTGGTAGTTCTGCTCTGGCGCTCCATCGCGCCATTCTACCTGCTTCGGGTGGTCTATCATTTCGTGCTTCCGGGCGGAGCGATCGCGCTGGCGCTCGCGGCCCGCGAGTGGATCCCGCCCATCCCCCCGGCAGGGTCCCGGGTGCGCTCCCTGGCGGGCGCCGCGGCACCCTTCCTGGCCGGTGCGATCCTCCCGGTGCTGGTGTTCGTGATCGGGTACGGATTGGCGGGCGGAGTGCCGGCGCTGCTGCATGGTGTATTCGTAGCCCCGTTCCGCCGGCTCGCGTTCGCGAACATGCGGCCCCCGGCGGAATACTGGACGTTAGCCGCGGCTCCCCTCGCGATCCTGCTCCGGCCCCGGTCCGATCCCGCCGCGCCGCGCTGGAGAAAGGCCGGAGTGGTGGTGGGACTGCTGTTCGCCGCGCTCCTCGGGTTTGCTTATGTCGAGAGTTTTCCCCATCGATTCGTCTGGCAGTCGCTGCGCGGCCTGATTCCTCTGGTCGCCGTGGTGGCGGCCGTGGTAATGACCTGGCCGCGCCTGACCCAGGCCTGGAATCCAGGGGGTGAACGTCGATTCGTGCTGCTGGCCACGATCGCCGCCTTTGCCAGCCTGATCCAGTTCCCCTTCACCTCGCCGATCTATTTTCTCTACGTGGCTCCGCTGCTGCTCCTCGCACTCGTTGCCCTGGTCCAGGGCATCGGGAAGACGCCTCCGCCCCTGGCCGGCGCGACGCTGGCTTTCTATGGACTCTTCGCGGTTCTGCTGGTGACTCCGGGCGCCACCGAAAACCTCGGCTTCAGCACCGTCGCGCAGCATGAGACGCTCCGGCTCGACCTCCCCCGTGCCGGCCTCAGGGTCAAGCGCAACGAAGTCGAGCTCTACGCGGCGCTGATCCCCGAGCTCCAGGCCCGCGCCGGGACCGGAGCCATCTGGGCCGGTCCCGATGCCCCGGAGGTGTATTTCCTCGGCGGTTTCCGCAATCGGTCCCGGGCCATCTTCGATTTCCTGGCGGCGGATGCCGGCCCCCCGATCACCCTGCTCCGGCGCCTCGACGGAGTCCGTGTCGTCGCCATTAATCTCACGCCGCTGTTTTCCCCGGCCCTGCCCGCGGAGCTGCTGGACTCGCTCCGAGTGCGGTTCCCCGAGGGACACCAGGTCGGCCACTTCGAGCTCCGCTGGCGACCCTGATCATGCCACGGCATCCCATGGAGCACACCCTGGTCTATCGTCTCTGGCAGGCGCCCTTCGCGGAGCGCAAGCTGGAGCCGGTGTTCCGGCACAACGACCGGGCCGGGATCCACCGGGTGCTGGACGTCGGCTGCGGTCCCGGCACCAACGCCGCGCATTTTCTGGAGCAGGATTACCTCGGTGTGGACATCAATCCCGGGTATATCCGGGACGCGGAGCGGCGCTATGGCCCCCGCTTTCGGGTCGCGGACGTGACCACCATGCACCTGGAACCCGGCGGTGGCTGGGACTGCATTCTGGTCAACAGCCTGCTGCATCATCTTCCTGACGACGCGGTGGACCGCCTGCTGGCCCACCTGGCCACGCTGCTCACCGATGACGGGGCCGTGCACATCCTCGATCTGGTGCTGCCACCCCGGCCCTCCATGGCGCGGCTGCTGGCTCGGCTCGATCGGGGCGACCATCCCCGCCCACTGGACCAGTGGCGCGAGCTGTTCTCCCGTCATTTCGCACTCGATGTCTTCGAGCCCTACCCGCTGGGGGTGGGCGGCCTCACATTGTGGAGCATGGTGTACGGCCGGGGCCGGCCGCGCCGATGAGGAGCCCGATGCGTCTGTCCGTGGCGATTCCATTGCACAACGAAGGAGCGGTGCTGCCCGAGCTGCTGGACCGGCTCCGGGCGGTGCTCGATGCCCTCCCCGGCGGACGGCACGAAATGATTTTCGTCGACGATGGCAGCCGGGACCAGACCCTGGATCTGCTGCAGGCCGCCGCGCTGGCGGATTCGCGGATCGTGGTGGTGTCCCTTTCCCGGAACTTCGGACACCAGGCCGCCCTGACCGCCGCACTCGACCAGGTCTCGGGGGACGCGGTGGTCGTCATGGACGGCGACCTGCAGGATGCGCCGGAGGACATTCCCCGGCTGCTGGAAAAGCTCGCGGAAGGGTTCGACGTGGTGTACGCGCAGCGGGTCCGCCGCAAGGAGCGGCTGATGCTCCGCCTCGCGTACTTCGTCTTTTACCGCATGATCGCGTCGCTGTCCAAGCTCAAGCTTCCGGTGGATGCCGGTGATTTCGGGATCATGTCGCGCCGGGTGGTCGATGAAATCCGGCGTGCGCCCGAACACAACCGGTACCTTCGGGGCCTCCGGACCTGGGTCGGATTCCGGCAAACCGGACTCGAGCTCGAGCGTGCCGAGCGGTTTGCCGGACAGAGCAAGTATTCGGTTCGGGCGCTGGTCCGGCTCGCCTTCGACGGTATCTTCGCCTTTTCCATTGCCCCGCTGCGCGCCGCCGCGGTGCTGGGGACCGTGGCGGTCCTCATCTCCTCCCTCTTTGCCCTCTACGCCGTCTACGCCAGGGTGGTGCTCGATCGTTCACCCCAGGGGTTCACCTCGCTGATCGTGGTGATGACGTTTCTCTCGGGCATGAACCTGTTCTTTCTGGGAGTCATCGGCGAGTACGTCGGGCGGGTCTACGAAGAGGCGAAGGCGCGGCCCCTCTACGTGATCGACAAGCTGATTCGCGAGGGCCACGACCGGCGCACCGGGCGCGAGCGGCGTACCGGACCCAACTCCTAGCACCGCGCCGTGGATCCCGCGTACGGCGCCGGCTACGAGGACCTCTACCGGCACCATTGGTGGTGGCGGGCCCGCGAGGCCGCCATCCTGCTCGAGCTCCGGCGGCTTCGGCCCGTGGGAAAGTTTCCGCGCATTCTCGACGTGGGGTGCGGCAACGGTCTCTTCTTCGACCGGCTGAGCGCCCTCGGTACCGTCGAAGGCGTGGAGCCGGATGCCACGCTGCTGGATCCCGCGGGCCCGTGGCGCAAGGTCATCCATGCGGTGCCGTTCGACGACGCCTTCCAACCCGATCATCGCTTCGACGTGATCCTCATGCTCGATGTGCTGGAGCATCTGGATGATCCTGCCGGAGCCCTTCGGCACGCCGTCGAGCTCCTCGCCCCCGGGGGAGTCATCGTCTGTACCGTGCCGGCCTTCCAATGGCTCTGGACCAGCCATGATGTCCTCAATCACCATCGGCGCCGCTACAATCGTCCCCAATTCCGGGCCCTCGCGGCCCACGCCGGCATGCGGATCACCGGGGAGCGCTATCTCTTTCAGTGGCTGGTCCCGGCCAAGCTGGCGGTGCGTCTGCTGGAGCGCCTCCGGAACTCGCCTCCGCGGCCCCCGACGGTTCCGCCCGAGCCGCTCAACGGATTTCTCCGGATCGTGAGCCGGATCCAGGAGCGGGTGACGTCGGTCATCCCGGTTCCGTTCGGTGGATCGCTGATGGTCAGCGGGGTTGCGGGGCGGGACCCAATCGCCGGACCGTCGCCGCAAACTCGTTGAGACCGGCCCGGACCGCTGCGGCCGCGGCGGTTCGCGCCGCCGCCGTATCCCCGGTGGCGAGCAGGCATTCGATCAAGCGGCTCCGGGCGGTCGTCTCCTGCGGCGACAATCGCACCCCCTCCGCGAGAACCGGAATCGCCTCGCCACAGCGCCCGATCGTCCGCAAGACCTGTCCCAGTTGCTCGTGGACGTGGGCGTCCCGCTGGTACAGCGCGAGGGCCGCCCGCGCTTCCCGCTCCGCCTCCGGATAGCGCTTTTCCCCATAGTAGAACAGGCTGGCGACGTAGTGAGCCCGGTAGGTGCGGGGCGCGTCTTCCACCAGCCGGGCGAAGAAGATGCTCTGGGTGCGCCAGACCGTCGCTCGGGTCGCGCTTCGGACCGCGGCCGCGGTGAGGAGCAGGATCCCCACGGCGGCAACCAGCCGCCGTGTGCGGAGGGGCGCCCGGACGAGCAGGGAATCGAGCAGACCGGCCACCACCAGCACGGCCCCCACGCTTGGCAGGAACAGGGTCCGTTCCGCCAGGATGATCCCGGTTGGCGCCAGGAGATTGGCCACCGGGAGGATCGCGACGACCATCCACAGGAGTCCCGCGGCGACCGCCGTGTTTCTCCGCAGGCTCCAGGCCAATAGCGCCAGCCCGCCGATCAGGATGGCCGCGCCGAGGAGACGGTAGCCCAGCGCGGACTGGATGAGACTGAGCGCTGGAGGGCCGTATTCCCCCTGCAGGTGTACCGGCCAGAAGAGCAGACGGGCCCATTCCGGCACGATCGCAAGCATGCCCACCGCGCGGGCCCCGATTCCCAGCCCGGCCACCGAGGCCGACGGCACCTCGCCCGCGACGCTGCCCAGCACGCCGAGCCTGATCAGGAGCGCCACCGCTACGGCTGCGAACTGAAGAAAAAACACCGGCAGCACCGCGCGTCGCGGAGGGCGGAATCGGCACAGCTCGGCGATGCCGATCAGCAGCGGAACCGCGTAGCCGGTCTCCTTGGAAAAAATCGCCAGCAGGGTGAACCCCGCGAGGATGAGCCGGCGGCCGAGTCCGATCGCGCCCTGCGCCCGCCAGACCAGGTAGCGCTCCACCGCGAGCACCGCGAAGATCGCCGCCAGCAGCTCGGACTGGCCCACGATGTTCGCGATCGCTTCGACGTGCACCGGATGCACGGCGAAAAGCGCCGCCGCGATCCCGGCACCCAGGGGCGGCAGCAACCGGCTCGCCAGCCGCCAGACCAGGAGGGTGGTGAGAATCGCGAGCAGGATGCTGACACCATGGAACACCCGGGAGCGCTCCCCTCCCAGGACCCATTCGAGATTGAAGAGCTGAATCGTGAGCGGACGGTAGAGCAACCCGATGGGCCAGTAACCCGAGGTCCAGATGGCGGGAGCGGCCGACAGGCTGTGGACCAGCGTGTTCTCGACGATCGCCGGCACATCGTCGTAGACGAAACGGTTGTAGAGCGAGGGGGCCGCGGTGACGGCGGTGAGGAGCCCGAGGGTGAGCCCCACCGGCCATCGTCGCCGGACGTCCAGCGTCACGGAGTGATGCCCGTCTTGAGGGCGTTGGTGGTGTCGCTCGG
>DASYPZ010000342.1:0-7802 GCA_036006105.1 Gemmatimonadales bacterium
TGCGGCCGCGGGTTCGGGCCCCTGATACCTGGAAGCTCCCCGTCAAGCTGAGCTTGAGTCTCGAAGCGGGGTTCCCCCGTGACCTCTATGAGACGGCCGACGTGACCCTGGAAGTCCGGCCCATCATCGAGCGTCAATTCGGCAAGTGGCAAATCGATCTCAATCCGGTGCTGGGACGGTCGATCAAGGGGCCGGGATCAGGCGGCGGGTGGGACTTCGAACCGGGCGCCCGGCTGGCTCGGTCGATGAACAAGGCCGTCGACTTGAGCGTGGAGTACTACGGAGCGCCCGGCGAGGTGGGGCATTTTCTCCCTGGGGCCGAGCAGGTCCACCAGCTTTTCGGAGGCGGGGATCTTCAGATCGGCCCGGACGTCGTGATCAACATGGGACTCGGCTTCGGTCTCACCGACGCCGGGAACCGCACGGTACTCAAGGCGCGGGTCGGGTGGCTGTTCTGACCGGATTGATCTGGAGCAGCTCGGGACGCAATTCGAATTCGGGGCAGATCTCCCGCTCGTATTCGTACGGCCCGCCGGTCTCCGCGTCCACAAAGGGGAAGCCCCGGCAGACCGCGGGATAGTAGGGCTGGTCGTAGATCGAGCAGGCGTTGTCGCGCAGGAAGACGCAACGCCCCCGAACCACCCGGGTCCGCCACTCGCCCCAGCGGGTCCGATACGCCTTGCCGTCGCCGTGTACCGCGGCGATCGCGCTGGCCTCCTCGTCGGACAGCGTGGCGCCATAGGCGCAGCAGGCCGACGCATGGGGGCAGGGATAGCACGGCAGGGACGGAAGCGGAGGAGACGCCATGGGAGAATTCTAGCGACCATGCGGCCCCGAATGAACTCGTCGATGATCTGCGAGATCGCCTGACAGGAGAACCCAAATGGATTTTCGCTTCGGCAGTGCCTGGGTTTCCGCGCTGGTGGTGTTCAGCGGCCGCACCTACGCACAGACCTACACCTGTCGGGCCGCCACCGACTCGGCGTTGATCGTCATCCGCAACTATGTAGTCGAACTTGTGACCGCCACGGACACTGGAACAGTGGCTGACAGGGTGTTCTATGACTTGCCCACGACCACGGCCAACAGAGTCACCGTGATCGGAACGGGTCGCGTCTGTTCCCAGGCTGGAGCCGCTTATCACCGGGCGGTTCGTCCAGCGGGCACCCCGGCCATCTCAAGAACCCTGATCGTACTGAAGATTGGTACGACGAGATACGTCGTCTGCGATATGGACGAGGTGAGGGGGGAGTTCACGCCAACGGTCGTGTTCGACAAGAACTGGGTAGAAATCAAGGGCTGGGAGTCGTGAGGCCCGATGCAGCGCGGATTCCCGTGGCTCCTCGCCCGTTTGCCTAAGTGACTCAATGGCTTGATATTCTCTGCCCCGGCGCCCTTAGCTCAATTGGATAGAGCATCAGACTTCGGATCTGAGGGTTGGGGGTTCGAGTCCCTCAGGGCGCATGCATCCTTCGTCACAGGCGGAATGCCGGCTTTCCGGGAGAACGGTATGTGGGCCGGTGTCGTCCTTGGGTATCATCTCGCCAGCCGGCTGGCCTACGTCATCGGGATCGGCGTGGCACTGAGTCGACAACATCGGCACCGAATCTTCACCCGCACCAGCGGCGAAGCGGAGGGGTTCCGGCGATTCCGCCGACGGGCGGCGTTCCTCCTCAACAATGACGCGGTGAGCTTCGTCCTGTTGTCCCTCGTCACCCGGAATACGCTTGGCCCCACGCTGAGCGTGCCGGTGCGCGTGGCGCTCGGACTGGTGATGATCATCCTCGGAATCGGCGTCAAGTACTGGGCGGCCCTCCGGCTGGGACCCGGCGCGTATTACTGGGAGAATTTCTTCATTCCCAAACCGATCGTCCCGCTCGACCCACCCGGCCCCTATCGGTATCTCAGGAACCCGATGTACACGGTCGGCTACCTGCACGCCTACGGGTTCGCGCTGTTGTGCGGATCGTGGCTGGGCCTCGTGGCAGCGGCATTCGATCAGACCGCCATCCTGATCTTCCACAATCGGGTGGAGAAGCCCCATTTTCTGGCGTTGATGTCGGACCGCCCCGACGCGACGTCCTGAGTGAGGAATTCGTTCTGACCAATCGCCGCTATTACGCCGATTCGTACACCCGACGCTTCACCGCCAGAGTGGTGGAGTCGTCGACCGTGGAGGGTCAGGCGGCCGCGGTCCTCGACGACACGTTCTTCTACCCCACCTCGGGAGGACAGCCGCACGATACCGGCCGCCTCGGCGCCGCGACGGTGGTGGACGTCCGGGTCCGCGCGGATGGCGCGGTGCTCCACCGGCTGGATGCACCGCTCGACCCCGGCCCCGTGGAAGCCGCGATCGACTGGCCCCGTCGCTTCGATCACATGCAGCAGCACACCGGACAACACATTCTGTCCCAGGCCTTCATCCGGCTCGCCGACGCCCCGACCATCGGTTTTCACCTCGGCGCCGACACGGTTTCGATCGACCTCGGCAAGCCCGATCTCAAGGACTCGACCGTCGCCGAGGCGCTCGCGGTGGCCAATGAGGTGGTCGTCGGCAACCGTTCGGTGAAGGCCTGGTTCCCCACAGCGGAGGAGCTCGCGAGCCTGGAGCTGCGCAAGACCCCCGACGTGGATGGCGCGCTCCGGGTGGTCGCCATCGGAGACTTCGACGTCTCGGCCTGCGGCGGCACCCATGTGGCCTCGACCGCCGAGATCGGTCTCATCGAGGTGCTCAGGACCGAGCGAATGAAGAAGGGGGTTCGGGTCGAGTTCGTCTGCGGCGGACGAGCGCAGGCGGACTATGCCAGGAAACACGCCATCGTCCGGGAGCTGAGCGCGGCCCTGACCTGCTCCCCCGGCGAGCTGACCGCATCGGTGGCGCGTCTCCAGGCCGCGATCACCGATGCCCGGCGTCTGCTCGCCGCGGTGCGGGAAGCGGAGCTGGACGGGGAGGCCGAGCGACTGACCGCATCGGCACGGCAGGCCGGCCCGTTCCGCGTGGTGCGCAAGGCGTGGACCGACCGCCCCATCGATGAGGTCAAGGGCCTTGCGATGCGGGTCACCTCCGAGCCCGGCATGATCGCCTTGTTCGGGGTGGCCGGGTCGCGATCCCAGCTGCTCTTCTGCCGCTCCGAGAGCGCCGCGGTGAATCTGAAGGCCGCCTTCGATCGGACGCTGGCCGCGCTCGGTGGTGGGAAGGGGGGTGGTACGCGTCTCCTGCAGGGCGCGGCCGGCCCCGCCACCGTGCAGGGTCTCGAGGATGCGCTCGAAGCCGCCGAGACCGCCATCGGAGACACCACGGCGTGATCGGAAATCGACGCGCCGCGGCCCGGGCTGCCGTCCTTGCCGCACTCTTGACCGCCGCGGCGCTGGTGCTGGATCCGTGGATCTGGCAGCACGTGCGCTATGATCGCGTGTACGAAACCGACTGGGGCCGGCTGCTCCGGGTTTTCGGCAGCCTGGTGCTGTGGGTTCCGCTGGCGGCGGCGGTATTGCTGGAGCGGCGGTCCCGAGACCGGCCCGGCGCCGGGACGACATGGCTGCTCTTCTGGGGGCCGGTCGTTTCAGGAGGCGTGGCAGAGGTGTTGAAGATGCTGTTCCGCCGGGAGCGACCCGGCCTGCACGATGGGGCCGTGGTGTTTCGGGCGTTTTCCGACCGGCCCTTCAACACCAGCGCCCTGGGAATGCCGAGCAGTCACGCGATGGTGGCCTTTGCAGGGGCCGCCATACTGGCGCGGCTCTTTCCCCGCACCGCCCCGGTGGCCTACGGACTCGCCGCGGGGTGCGCCCTCACCCGGTTACTGGCACGGGCGCACTTTGGAAGTGATGTGATCGTCGGCGCGCTGGCCGGCTGGGCGGTGGGCGCCCTGCTGTGGAAACGATTCGGGGCGCCGCGCGCTCCCAACCCGCTCGAGGCTCGATGAAGATCCGGATTTTGATCGTTGCGCTTCTGCTCGCCAGCTGCACTCCGGGCCAACCGCCGGTCCGGGTCGAGGACCTGAAGGGGCCCCGGCTGGTGCGGGCCATCCCGCTCCCGGCCGTTCAGCTGGAACGGGGGCCTGGCCAGCCGTTCGACCTCGCCGCCGAAGCGAAGGGCAAGCTCACGTTCCTCTTCTTCGGGTACACCAACTGTCCCGATGTCTGCCCCCTGCACATGGCCAATCTCGCCCGGGCGCTCCGGACGCTGCCGGAGGACATCCGGCGCCGGGTCCGGGTCATCTTCGTGACCAATGATCCCGCCCGGGACACTCCGGAGCGACTGGGTGCGTGGCTGGCCCAATTCGACTCCAGCTTCGTGGGGGTCCGAGGCACCCCGACCGCGGTCGCGGATGTCCAGCGCGGGCTGGGCATGCCGATGGCGACGCGCGACAGCGAAGTCCCCGACTCCGGGGGGTACACCATTTCCCACGGGGCCCATCTCTGGGCCTTCACCCCGGACGATTCTGCCCACGTGATCTATCCCATGGGGATGCAGCAGGGCGACCTCGCCGCTGATATCCCCAAATTGCTGCGCCTCTGGCCGGGGCATTGAGCCGAGGTTTCCCCGATTATCTTTGGATCATGACGAAAATCCTTCCTTCTGCGGGCCTCGCGGCCCTGGTGGCGCTCTGCACCGCCGCGATGTTCCATAATCACCTGGTCAAGAGCAGCCCGGCCGCCGGCGAAGCGCTCAAGGCGTCTCCGGCGGAAGTCCGCCTCTGGTTCAACGAGCCTCCGGAGATTCCCTTCACCAGCGTGACGTTGCTGACTTCCGACAGCACCAAGATCGTGACGATCAAGGCGGTCAAGACTGATGACTCGATGGCGGTGGCCGCTCCGCTGGCGACTCCGCTCAAGCCGGGTACATACCTGATCACCTGGCGAACGGCGGGCAGCGACGGGCACGCCATCCGCGGCACCTATGGGTTCAGCATAGCTCCGTGAGCGACCAGTACACCCTGCTCGATGCGGTCTACGCGGCCGCTCGGTGGGGCTGGTATCTCTCGGTATTTCTCCTGCTGGGCGCGGGCAACTACGCGCCCTTTCTTTTTGGCCGACGGACCGCGCTCGGAGCCACCGATCCCGATGTGGCCGTGTCCCTGTCCCGGCGCGCCGCCCGGATCGGCCTCGGCGCGGCGGTGGCGCTGGTGCTGTTCACCGCGCTTCGGCTCTATCTCCAGACCAGAACCCTGATCGACCCCGAGGAGCCGGTCACGGCGGAGCTGCTGAAGGCCGCGCTTGCGACGGCGTGGGGCCATGGGTGGCAGCGCCAGGCCGCGCTGGCCCTGCTGTCGGTACTGGCCTTCGGCGCCGCGACCGCCGGATCCAGATTCGGCTGGATGGTGGGCAGCGCCGCCGGTGGCGGGCTTGGCCTGGTGTCGGGGATGACGGGACACGCGGTCACCGAACGGGCCGGATCGATCGGCTGGGTGCTCGACGCGGCGCACGTATGGGCCGGGGGATTCTGGCTCGGGGGGCTCGCGGTCATGCTGCTGGCCGGCCTGGGCGCCTGCCGCAGTGTCCCGGTGGAGCGGCGGATGCCCCTGATTCGCGCGCTGGTAGGCGACTTCTCCCGACGGGCGCTGATCTTTGCTCCCCTGACCATCGGCCTCGGAGTCTGGATGGCGGTGCGCTATCTGGGCTGGGACTGGCCGTTCCACCTGTTCGAAACGAGTTACGGAACCGCCCTGGCGGCCAAGCTCGGCCTGCTGGTGGTGATCGGGTCATTGGGAGCCTACAACTGGCGCGTGGCCCAGCCGGGACTCTCGCACCACTCCGGCGAACGCCCCTTCCGTCGCTCGGGGTGGCTCGAGGCCGGGTTTGGCGTTCTCCTCCTCCTCGCTACCGCGGTTCTGGTCGGACTCGCGCTCCCGGGCGAACACTAGCGCCGGGGTGGCCCCGGGTTTGCCATCTGAGACGCAGGCTCCCCTCCTGTAACGAGTTGGGCCGGTGGGACCCGGCAGCAACGACCCCCGTTCACCTCGGAGAATGCACAATGCGATATCGGATGGCCGCCCTGCGGTCCGGCGCGCTCGGTCTGGCGCTGCTGTTTCCCGTTTCCCTCCACGCCCAGTTCGGAATCGCGGCGCGGGCCTCGACGCTCGGCATCGGGGCCGAGGTCTCCTATCGCGTGAACCGCATCGTGGGCGTGCGGGTCGGAGGCAATTACCTCCAGTTTTCCCGGGACGCGACCATCGAGAACATCGATTATCACCTGACGCCGCACTTCGAGAACGGCACCGCGATCGTCGACCTGTATCCGATCGGTGGCGCGCTGCACCTGTCGGGCGGCTTCCTGATCAACCACAACGAAGGCCGGATGCTGGCCCGCTTGAATCAGAATATCGAGATCGGCGGCACCACCTATACACCGGACCAGGTCGGATCATTGACCGGCACGGTCGACTTCAAGAAGACGGCGCCCTATCTCGGCATCGGCCTGGCCGGCCGAGGCAACGTCGCCTTCCTGATCGACCTCGGCGTCGGCTTCACCGGTACGCCTCGCGTCGCCCTGGTGGGGCAGACCCCGCTGACCGGGGCCGCCAAAGCCCAGTTCGACGCGAATGTCGCCCAGGAGCTGGCCCAGGTGAAGGCCGAGATCGATGGCAAGTCCATTCTCAAGTATCACCCGGTCTTTTCGGTGGGATTGAAGATCGGCTTCTGAAGGACGCTGGACGCGGGCGATTCGCACTCGTTATGCTTGGTCCGCCCATGAATCGCTCCGGATACCTGAGGCCTGCGCCGTAATGACCCCGGCAGCGCCTCGCGCCCGCGCCGCGTCCCACGTATTGCTGGTGGAGCCGGTCAACTTTCGTTACAACCGGGAAACCGGCGCGACGAACGCATTCCAGATCGCCCCGGCCCCGGCCGAGGAGCAGGCCCTCTCCGAGCTTGCGGTCGAGCAACACCATCGGGTCCGCGATCTCCTGGTGGATCATGGCGTGGCGGTGACGCTGACGCGCAGTTTGCCCACCAGTCCGGACGCCCCCTTCTGCAACAACTGGTTTTCGACCCACCCGGCTGGTGACGGCGCACCGGCCACCATGGTGCTCTATCCCCTGCTGGCGGAAAACCGGCGCATCGAGCGTCGCAGTGACCTGGTGGCGCTGCTCCGTCCGGCGTATCCGCGACTCGTCGACCTGTCTCCCAACGAGCGGAAGGCGCGCTTCCTGGAAAGCACCGGGAGCCTGGTGCTGGATCATGACAGCCGAACCGCCTACGCCGCTCTGTCACCCCGCACCGATTTCTCGCTGGCCTCGGAATGGGCCGGAGAGCTGGAGTACGACCTGGTGGCGTTCACCGCGACCGACCGGACCGGGGTGCCCTTCTATCACACCAACGTGCTGATGTTCATCGGGCATGGCCTGGCAGGGATCTGTCTCGAGTCGATCGGCTCGAGCGCGGAGCGCCGTGCGGTGGAGGAGCGGCTGCAGAAAGACGGCAAGGAGATTCTCCCGCTGACCCAGGAGCAGACCGCCAATTTCTGTGGCAACTGCCTGGCGCTGTCCTCGGGAGACGGTACACCCCTCCTCTTCATGTCCAGCCAGGCCTGGCGGTGCTTCTCCGCGGATCAGCGCGCCACGATCGAGCGCCACGGCCGGATTCTGCACACCGAGCTCTCGGCGTTCGAGCGGCTGGGCGGGGGATCGGCGCGCTGTCTGGTGGCGGAATTGTTCTAGGAGAAAAACGCCTACGCCCTGCCCCGCACCGCCACCAGGTAGTGTGCCGAGGCCAGCGCGATGACCACCGCCATGATGACCGCCTCCCGCGCACTCACCTGTGTCGCGATCACCAGCATGCCTCCGACACCCAGCGCCGCGACG
>DASYPZ010000343.1:0-4264 GCA_036006105.1 Gemmatimonadales bacterium
CTGGCCTTCCCGGTGCTCGCGCTGTGGCTGGTGTCTCCGGTCATCGCCTGGTGGATGTCGCAGCCGCTGCCCGACCGGGACGCCGAGCTCTCCCACGAGCAGCAGCGCTTCCTCCGCGCCGTGGCACGCCGCACCTGGGCCTTTTTCGAGACCTTCGTCGGCGCCGAGGACAACTGGCTCCCGCCCGATAACTATCAGGAAGACCCGGGCCCGGTGCTGGCGCATCGCACCTCGCCCACCAACATGGGCATGGCCCTCCTGGCCAATCTCGCGGCCTACGATTTCGGCTATGTCACCGCCGAGACGCTCGTGACGCGGAGCACCAGCGCCCTGGACACCATGGACCGGCTGGAGCGGCACCGGGGACATTTCTTCAACTGGTACGACACCCGCACCCTGGCGCCGCTTCCGCCGCGCTACGTCTCCACGGTGGACAGCGGCAACCTGTCCGCCTTGCTGCTGACGCTCAAGCAGGGTTTGCTGGCGCTCCCCGATCTTCCCGTCGCGGGACCCGGCCTGCTCCGCGGGCTGAGCGACACCATGTGGGTGCTGGCGGACTCGGTGGTGCATGAGGTTCCGCCGGACGTGAAGGCCCTGGGCCACAAGATCGAAGCGGCGATCGCGTCCGCGCCGGCCACGATCGCGGAATACGGGCGAATCCTGTCCGAGCTGGCGGCCGCGGCGGGGTCGCTGGCGGACCGGCTCGAAGCCGGCGTGCCGAACGGAGACGCGCCGGTGCCGAAGTGGGCGCGCACCCTGGCTCGGCAGGCCGCGGCGGCGGGAGAGTCGCTGGCCTGGCTGGGCCCGCTCGGCGACGCCGCCCGAATCCCCTCGCTGCGCGAGCTGTCCCAGGATCCCGCGGTGCCCACGGCCGTGGCGGAATCGGCCCGGCAGCGGATCGAGGCGCTCACCCGGGTGGCCGAGCGGGCCGGGGAGTTCTCCGAGGTGGAGTACGAATTCCTCTATGACCGCGCCCGTCACCTCCTCGCCATCGGCTACAACGTGACGGAGCGGCGGCGGGACGCCAGCTACTACGATCTGCTGGCCTCCGAGGCGCGGCTCACCAGTTTCCTGGCCATCGCGGAGGGACGCCTTCCGCAGGAGAGCTGGTTTGCCCTGGGCCGGATGCTGGCGAGCGCGGGCGGCGAGCCGGTGCTGCTGTCGTGGGGTGGCTCGATGTTCGAGTACCTCATGCCCTCGCTGATCATGCCGACGTACGAGAACACCCTGCTCGATCAGACCTCCCGCGCCGCGGTCCGGCAGCAGATCGAGTACGGCAATGCCCGCGGTATTCCCTGGGGCATGTCCGAGTCGGGCTATTTCGCGGTCGACGGCCAGCTCAACTACCAGTACCGCGCCTTCGGGGTGCCGAGCCTGGGACTCAAGCGCGGACTCTCCGAAGACATCGTGATCGCGCCCTACGCCGCGGTGCTCGCGCTGATGGTGGCGCCGGAGCCCGCCTGCGAGAATCTCCAGCGCCTGGCGCGCGACGGGGTCGCCGGCGCGTACGGCTTCTACGAAGCGGTGGATTACACCCCGTCGCGGATTCCCCGGGGACAGTCCCGGGGATTGGTCCGTTCCTACATGGCCCATCACCAGGGCATGAGTCTGCTGGCCCTGGACTGGCTCCTGCAGGGACGGCCGATGCAGCAGCGCTTCGAGTCCGATCCCCGGTTCAAGGCCAGCACGCTGCTGCTCCAGGAACGGGTGCCTAAGGCCACCGCCTTCCACCCGCACACGCCGGAAGTCTCCGAGCACGGACTGGTGCCCTCCGAGACCGAGTCGTCGATTCGGGTCGTCGCGAGCCCGTCGACGCCGGTGCCCGAGGTCCAGCTCCTGTCCAACGGGCGCTACCACGTCATGGTGAGCAACGCCGGCGGCGGGTACAGTCGGTGGCGCGACCTGGCGGTCACCCGGTGGCGGGAAGACGGCACCCGGGACAACTGGGGCTCGTTCTGCTATCTGCGCGACGTGACCAGCGGATCCATCTGGTCGTCGTCCTACCAGCCGACCCGGACCCGGGGCGAGAGCTACGAGGCGATTCTCTCCGAGGCCCGGGCCGAGTTTCGCCGCCGTGACAATGACGTCGAGACCCACACGGAAATCGCGGTCTCGCCCGAGGACGACATCGAGCTCCGGCGCCTGACTCTGACCAACCACAGCCGGTCGAAGAAGGTCATCGAGCTCACCAGCTACGCGGAGGTGGTGCTGGCGCCGCCGGCCGCCGATGCCCTGCATCCGGCCTTCAGCAATCTGTTCGTGCAATCCGAGATCCTGCGCCAGCGCCAGGCGATTCTCTGCACCCGGCGCCCCCGCTCCGCGACCGACTTCGTCCCCTGGATGTGCAACCTGATGGCGGTGCACGGGGGCGTGGCGGGCGACATGTCCTATGAGACGAGCCGGGTCCAATTCATCGGGAGGGGCAACTCGCTGGCCGCTCCCTCGGCGATGCTGACGCCCGGCGCGCTGGGCGGAAGCGAGGGCTCGGTGCTGGATCCCATCGTCGCGATCCGGGTCCAGGTCACGCTGGAGCCGGAGGAATCCGCCACCGTCAACATCGTCACCGGCGTGGCGGATACCCGCGAGGCGTGTCTCGCGCTGGTGGACAAGTATCACGACCGCCGGCTGGCCGACCGGGTCTTCGATCTGGCGTGGACCCACAGCCAGGTGGTGCTCCGGCAGCTCAATGCCACCGAGTCGGACGCACAGGTCTACGGCCGCCTGGCCGGCTCGGTGCTGTTCCCGCATCCGGCGCTCCGCGCCGATCCGGGTGTCCTGGTGCGCAACCGGCGCAGCCAGTCGGGACTCTGGGGGTTTGCCATCTCGGGCGATCTGCCCATCGTCCTGCTGCAGGTCTCCGATATCGCGAGCATCGACCTGGTGCGCCGCCTGGTGCAGGCCCATGCCTATTGGCGGCTCAAGGGCCTGGCGGTGGATCTGGTGATCTGGAACGAGGATCACTCGGGATACCGTCAGGTGCTGCACGAGCAGATCATGGGTCTCATCGCCCCGAGCATCCGGCCCAACGTCACCGACCGGTCCGGCGGCATCTTCGTCCGGCCCGCGGACCAGATTTCCAACGAAGACCGGACCCTGGTGCAGGCGGTGGCCCGGGTGGTGCTCACCGACGCGCTGGGACCGCTGTCCGAGCAGGTGAGCCGCCGCCGCAGCGGCGACGCGCCGATCCCGCGGCTCACCCCGGGACGTCCCTATCGCGGGGAGCCGGTCCGGACCGCGGGGGACCTGGTGCAGCCCGAGCTGATCTTCCGGAATGGCCTGGGTGGATTCACCCCCGATGGGCGGGAATACATCATCCGCACCGCCCCCGGCGAGGTGACCCCGTCACCCTGGGTCAACGTCCTCGCCAACGCCCAGTTCGGGACGGTCATCTCGGAGAGCGGCTCGGCGTATACCTGGAGCGAGAACGCGCACGAAATGCGGCTGACGCCGTGGCACAACGACCCGGTGACCGATCCGACCGGCGAAGCGTTCTATATCCGGGACGAGGACAGCGGGTATATCTGGTCGCCGACCCCGCTTCCCGCCCGGGGCGCGACACCCTACCGTACCCGGCACGGCTTCGGCTACAGCGTGTTCGACCATGCCGAGGCCGGCATCACCTCGGAGCTGCAGGTCTATGTCACCCTGGATGCGCCGGTGAAGCTCGCCGTGCTCACGGTCAAGAACCGGTCCGGGCGACCGCGGCGTCTCAGCGCGACGGGTTACGTCGAGTGGGTGCTGGGCGACCTCGGGTCCGCTTCCTCGATGCACGTCATCACCGAAAGCGACCCGGCGACCGGCGCCATCTTCGCGCGGAACCGCTACAACCAGTCCTTCGGCAATCGCACGGCGTTCTTCGCGGTCAACGAGGCCAATCCCGGCATCACCGGCGACCGGGCCGAGTTCCTCGGGCGGAACGGGTCACCGGCCAGCCCGGCCGCGCTGGGGCGGGTCCGCCTCTCCGGCCGGGTCGGCGCGGCGCTGGATCCCTGCGCCGCCCTTCAGGTTCCCTTCGAGCTGGCCGATGGACACGAACGGGAGCTGGTCTTCATCCTGGGCATCGGCCGCGACACCGAAGATGCCCGGCGTCTGGTCCAGAAGTACGGCGGGTCGTCCGCGGCGCGCGGCGCGCTCGAAGCGGTCTGGGCTTACTGGAACCGAACCCTGGGCGCGGTGCAGATCACCACGTCGGATCCGGCGCTCGATCTGCTGGCCAACGGCTGGCTGATTTATCAGACCCTGGTCTGCCGGCTCTGGGCCCGAA
>DASYPZ010000344.1:0-10752 GCA_036006105.1 Gemmatimonadales bacterium
CAGGTACCCCAGCCCGAAGGCGCGCAGCGCGTCGTTGGGCGCCTGGTCGAAGGTCTCCTGACCCACGTTCCAGAAGTGGGAGTGACGCCCTTCCGGCACGTATTTCTTGGCGATGGAAGTGTCGGGCGCGATGCTCCCATAGAGAAAGTCGAACGGAAACGCCTGGAGCAGCGTCGCCGTGTGGGGCGGCAGGAGACGCAGGTTGGCGAGAATCGTCTCGCCCAGATAGATGTGGGTGCCCGGTGTCCAGGCATGGGCCAGCGCGGGGTGTATCAGGATCCAGAGGCCAACCAGGGCAAGTGCGATAACCAGACGACCACCCGTCACCGTCGCACCAGCCAGCGCCGAATCCGGCCGACCATGCCGGCGCCGGTCCGCACCGAGCGCAGCCCGGCCGCGACGTCGAGGGCGGTGTCCTCCACTTCCTCGTGCACCACCTCATAGAGCGCGTCCAGGTCACGGATCTTGCGTTTGACCTTGCGCACGCCGACCTCGAGATCCTTGCGGACCCCCCGGCTCACCATCAGGTACTCGTTGACCTCTTCGCGAATGTCACCCGAGAGGTCGGCGCCGGCGTCGGCCACCCGCCGTAACGCCGAGAGCGCGGGGGAGAGCTCACCCCGGAGCTTGGCGAGCTCGTCGGAGAGCTGGCCGATTTCGGTGGACGCCTTGCGGGAGATCATCACCGCGGCCGTAGCGATCGCCGCGAAGGCGAGCGCGATGATGACGAGCGCGATGGCGGACGTCGGCCCTACCCATCCCGGCATATTGGCTCCCATCGGTCAAACATATCCGATCCGCTTGACGGGCGCATCGGCACCCGGCGAGGTTTGCGCCATGCCTCTCCGGTTCCAGGTACTCGGCGGCCGCCCCCTGAACGGGACCATTCGGCCCGCCGGCAACAAGAACGCGGCCCTTCCGATCCTGGCCGCTACGCTGCTGGCCGATGGACCGGTGGTGCTGACCAACGTCCCCCGCATCCGCGACGTCGAATCGATGGTGGCCCTGCTGGCCCACCTCGGCGCCGGGGTGAGCTGGACCGGTCCCAATACGGTGAGCATCGACGCCCGCACCGCGACCAGCAAACCGCTCGACCCCGCGCTCTGCTCCCGGATCCGTGCCTCGATCCTGCTCGCGGCGCCGCTGCTCGCCCGCTTCGGCAAGGTCGTGCTGCCTCCACCGGGAGGGGACGTCATCGGCCGGCGCCGGGTGGACACCCACTTTCTGGCGCTCGAGGCGCTGGGCGCCGCGGTCCTGGTGGGCGATCGCTACGAGATCGAGGCAAAGCACCTGGTCGGCGCGGACATCTTCCTGGACGAGCCCAGCGTCACCGGCACCGAGAACGCGCTCATGGCGGCGGTGGCCGCGCGGGGCCGGACCGTCCTGCGCAACGCGGCGGCGGAGCCCCACGTGCAGGACCTGGCCCGCTGCCTGGTGGCGATGGGGGCCAGCATCGAGGGCATCGGCTCCAACCAGTACGTGATCGAGGGCGGCCGGCCGCTGCACGGGTGTCAGTTCGAAATCGGCCCCGACCACATCGAGATCGCCAGCTTCATCGGCCTCGCGGCCGTCACCAATGGCGCCGTGATCATCGATCCGGTCCGTCCCGACGAGCTGCGCAGCATCCTCTTCGGGTTCGATCGCCTGGGCATCCGCCCTCGGGTCACCGGGACCAGCCTGATCGTGGACAAGGATCAGGAACGCCGGGTGCGGCCCGACCTGGGCGGCCACATTCCCAAGCTCGAGGACGGCCCCTGGCCGGCCTTCCCGGCCGACGTCATGTCGAGCGCCATCGTCACCGCCACCCAGTGCGCCGGGTTGCTGCTGGTCTTCGAGAAGATGTTCGAATCCCGGATGTTTTTCGTGGACAAGCTGATCGGCATGGGAGCACGCATCGTGCTCTGCGATCCCCACCGGGCCGTGATCGCGGGGCCCTCGCCGCTCCGGGGCGGCACGGTGGAGTCGCCGGATATCCGGGCCGGCATGGCCATGCTCATCGCGGCGCTCGCGGCCGAAGGCCGGAGCGTGATTCACAACATCGGCCAGATCGAGCGCGGCTACGAGAACATCGACGCCCGGCTGATCGCGCTGGGCGCGGGAATCGAGCGGGTAGAGGGGTGAACGAGCGCGCAGTGCCAGGGCCGGTGCCCTGGTTCGAGCTGGCCGAATGGCGCGAGCGATACGGGGTGGTGGCCGGGATTACCGGACGAGGGGAAGGGAACCCTCCCTTCGATCTGGGGCTCGCTGGCGTCAGTGCTCCGATCGGAGCCGTCCTCGCCCGTTGGCAAGCATTGCAGGACGCTGTGCCCGGTTGTCGGGCGCTGGTCGTCTCCCGGCAGGTGCATGGAACGACGGTGGTTTGGCATGACCAGCTTCGAGGCCTCACGATTCTGACCGGGGTCGACGGACACGCGACCGCCACTCCCGGAGTATTCCTGGCGGTCTCCGCCGCCGACTGCATTCCGGTGTACATCGTCGACCCGGTTCTCCACGCCGTCGCGCTGGTTCACGCCGGCTGGCGCGGTACCGCCGGTGGTATCCTCTCCCGCGGCATTGCCGAATTGCGGGATCGGGGCTCTCGGGTCGAGAATCTCGCTGTACATTGTGGCGTAGGCATTTGCGGCAAGTGTTATGAAGTAGGTTCTGAGGTGTTTGAGGCCTGCGGGCAGCCGGAGCCGCCCGGTGGGAAGGGGCCCCTGGACCTCCGTAGTGTATTGGCGGCGGAGGCTCGCGCTGCCGGTGTGGAAACTGTTTCCACATCCGAGTTCTGTTCGGCGCACGACGTGAGCCGCTTCTTCAGCCACCGCGCGTCCGCCGGCGCCGACGGTCGGATGGTGGCGTTCCTCGGATGGCCCGGATAGACTAATGGAAAGGACCCAACCCATGCGCGCTCACAAATCGATTCTTCTCGGGGCAGGCCTCGCTCTGATCGCCGGGTGCGGGAGTCTGGGTCCCCAGACCGACTCGGGGCCGCCCCAGCTCGTGATCATCGCTCCGACCGCCGGCGCGACGGTCGGCCGCCAGGTGCTGATCGAGGTCGCGGCGGTGGATGACATCGGCGTGGACAAGGTTCGCTTTCTGATCGATGGGGTCTTGCTCCAGGAAGTCTTCACTGCGCCCTACCAGGTGACCTGGCACACCAACAGCCTGGTCGATGGCAGTCTCCACACGATTCGGGTCGAAGCCCTGGACGTGGCCAAGAACATCGCGAGCCAGGAAATCCCGGTGACCATCAGCGCGTCCCAGAACGCGCCTTAGCAACAGGTTAGGGCCTCCGGAAAGATTTGACTCCGGCGGTTGTCGCGGGTATCTTTGCCGGGCTTGAGTGGGTTGGGACTGGGAGCGGTCCGCTGGACCTTGATGTGGGGTGCTCCCCCACATTTTTGTTTTCGGCCTGTCGCGTCACCCCCGATTCCCACTGTCCCCCTTCTTATTCTGGTTCGCTCCGGCTCTGGCGGAACGATCCGGTTATCCAAAACGTGCAGGGAGCTTGCATGGCAGGTTCAGCCGAAATGTTGGCCGCGTTTCGCGAGCTGACAACGACCAAACAACTCGATCGCTCCGATCTCCTGGAGCTGCTGCGCGACGGCATTCACGCCGCGCTGGCCCGGAAGTTCGGCCCCACCGTCCGCTTCGAGCTGGACGTGGACGAGCTGCAGGGCAGCGTGCGGGTCATGCGGCTGCGCACCGTGGTCGAGACGGTGGAGGATTCCAGCGCCCAGGTCTCGGTCGAGGATGCCCGCTTCGAGGACCCGGAATTCCAGGTGGGCGATGTCCTCGAAGAGGAAATCCCCTTCACCGAGTTCGGACGGCTGGCGGTGCAGGCGGCCAAGCAGCGGATCATCCAGCGGGTGCGTGAGGGCGAGCGCACCAAGATCCGGGAGGAATTCGGCGACAAGGTCGGCGAGCTGCTCTCCGGGGAAGTGCAGCAGATCGAGCGCGGCAAGCTGGTGCTCATGCTCAACAAGTTCCGCGAGGCGGAGGCCATCATCCCGTATCGCGAGCAGAACCACCGGGAGCATTTCCACCAGGGCGACACCATCCGGGCCGTGCTCAAGCGACTGGAGGAGACGCCCAAGGGCCCGCGACTGGTGCTGTCGCGCGGCGATCCGCTCTTCGTGGCGGCGCTCTTCAAGCTCGAGGTGCCGGAAATCGCCCAGGCCGTGGTCGAGATCCGCGCCATCGCGCGCGAGGTGGGCAGCCGGACCAAGGTGGCGGTCATCTCCAAGGACGATGCCATCGACCCGGTCGGTGCCTGTGTCGGTCTCAAGGGCTCGCGCGTCCAAGCGGTGGTCAACGAGCTCGGCGGAGAACGCATCGACATCGTCCCCTGGTCGCCCGACCCGGAGCGATTTGCCCGGCTGTCGCTGGCGCCGGCCCGGGTGGCCAAGGTCTTCTCCGATCCGGAGAGCAAGACCATCCAGGCCGTGGTGGACGAAGATCAGCTCTCGCTCGCGATCGGCCGGAACGGACAGAATGTGCGGCTGGCATCCGAGCTGACGGGGTGGAAAATCGATCTCTACTCCAGCCGCGAATGGCTGGAGCGCGGCGGCGAGGGCCCCCTGTTCACGCTGGCGCCGCTCGAGGAGGAGGAAGCCTCCTCCAACGCGGCCCAGGTGGCGCTCTCGGAGCTCAAGGGATTGTCTCCCGAGGTCCTCGGCATCCTGGACCAGGGTGGCTACCGGACCCTCAACGACATTCTGGACTTCGAGCGTGAAGTCATCGACAAGATCCCGGGGATGACGCCGGCCGCCGCGGAAGAATTGATGGCATTCCTCGCCGACCTGACGGCCGACGACTCCACGGAGGGTGAGAAGCCGGCTTCATGAGCGGCGTGCTGGGTTTGCTCGGCCTGGGTATCCGGGCCGGGAACGTGGTCGTCGGGGTGGACGCGGTACGACGCAGTCTGCAGGCCCGGGAATGCCGCTGTATCGTGGTCGCCAGGGACGCCAGCCAGCGGGCCCGGGAAAAGGTGGTCCGGCTCGCGACGGCAATCGGAGTACCGCAGGTGGAGGGGCCGGAGGCCGCGGTACTGGGCGCCCGGCTGGGAAAACCGCCGGTGATGGTGGCCGGGGTTCGAGATGCCGCACTCGCGGACGGGATCGTCCGGGCCGGGGCGGCTGGGCAGGGTTGACGGAGGATTGAGTGGTCAAGACGAAAGTGCAGGATCTCGCTGGCGAGCTGGGCGTGCCGTCCGAGCAGCTGATGACGCTGCTCAAGGAGATGCACGTGCAGGCGCGCGGACCGCAGTCGTCGCTCGACGACGATCAGGTCGCCGCGCTGCGGGTTCGCTGGGAGCGGGAGAAGCGCAAGAAGGCACCGGAGCCGGCCAAGAAGCCGAAGCGCAAGGTCGCCAAGGCCGCCGACGCGGAGCCCGTGGCGGCTCCGGCCGACACCAGCGCCAAGCCCTCGAAGCGCCGCCGCACCGCCGCCGAGGTGGCCGAAGTCGAGGCCGTGCTCGAGGCGGAGCGCCAGGCCGAAGCGGCCGCGAGCGCGGCCTTCGAGCTGCAGCGTCCGACCCTCGAGAAGCTCGAGCTGCCCGAGTTGTCGGGCCAGCCCATGCCCACGATCGAGGAGCGGGCCCGCGCCCTCTTCAAGGATCTCCCGCCGCTCCCCGCCGAGCCCGAGGCCGCCGCCGAGCCGGTCGAGGAAGCCGCTCCGGAGCCGGTCCGCCCCGAGCGGGTCACCCCGCCGCCCCGGGTGGCACCGGTGTCCGAAGGGCCCGCGGTGGTCCATCGCGCGCCGTTCATTCCGCCCCGGGTCCCCCGTCCGGCGCCAGGCTCCGACCAGCGTGGCCAGCAGGGCCGGGGCGGACCCCGCCCCGTGTTCAGCAGCAGCCCCGGCGCGCCCGGCTCGACCGGCGCCCCGGCCCGCCCCGGCAGCCGTCCCGGTGGCCGCCCCGACGGTCCCAATCGTTCCGGCGGCCCGAGCCGGCCCGGTGGGCCGCCCAATCGCTCGGGTGGTCCCGGTGGCCCGCCCAATCGGTTCGGGCCTCCCGCCGCCGGCGCGCCCCCGGTTCGCACCTTCGGTCCCGACGCCAAGCCCGCGGGCAGCGGTGACCGCAAGAAGGGGAAGAAGAGCCGGAAGAATTACGTCGACCAGGATGCGGTGCAGGCCAACATCCTGAAGACGCTGCAGGGCATGAAGGGCGGAGTCAGAGGCAAACGGCGCTCCGACGAGCCCAGTTACCGGGACCTCATCGCCAGCCGCACCGCCGAGGAGAAGGAACGCGAAAAAACCCGGATCCGGGTCAACGAATTCATCTCGGTGGCCGAGCTGGCCGAACAGATGAAGATCCCCGGCAACCAGATCGTGCAGTTCGCGTTCAAGGAGCTGGGCCTGATGGTGACGGTCAACCAGCGGCTCGACTTCGACCAGATCGAGCTGATCGCCTCGGAGTTCGGATTCCAGGCGGTCCGCGAGGACGAGTACGCCGCCGAGCTCACCGCCGCGCCGATCGAGGACAAGGCCGAGGACCTGACGCCGCGCCCGCCGATCGTCACGATCATGGGTCACGTCGACCACGGCAAAACGTCCCTGCTCGACTATATCCGTAAGGCCAACGTGGTTGCCGGCGAGGCGGGTGGCATCACCCAGCACATCGGCGCCTCCCACGTGACGCTGCCCGGCGGCAAGCACATCACCTTCCTGGATACGCCGGGCCACGAGGCCTTTACCGCCATGCGCGCCCGGGGCGCCCAGGTCACCGACCTGGTGGTGCTGGTGATTGCCGCGGACGACCAGGTCATGCCCCAGACGGTGGAAGCGATCAGTCACGCCCGGAACGCCGGCGTGCCGCTGGTGGTGGCCATCAACAAGATCGACCTGCCCTCGGCCAACATCCCCAAGGTCAAGCAGGACCTGTTGCAGCACAACGTGGTGCTGGAAGAATTCGGCGGCAACATCCTCTCGACCCAGATCTCCGCCAAGAAAGGCACCGGAGTCGAGGAACTGCTCGAGAAGATTCTGCTGCAGGCCGAGGTGCTCGATCTCAAGGCCAACGCCGACGGGCCCTGTCACGGCACCGTGCTCGAGGCCACCCTGGATCCCGGCAAGGGGCCGCTCGCGACCGTGCTGGTCCAGCGCGGGACGCTGCATCTGGGAGACAACTTCATCTGCGGCAAGTTCTCGGGCCGGGTTCGCGCCATGAGCGACGAGCGCGGCAAGCCGGTCAAGGAAGTCGGGCCTTCGCTCCCGGTGCAGATCCTCGGCTTCGAGGGCGTGCCGGCGGCGGGCGACACCTTCCTGGTGGTGGCGGACGCCAATGAGGCGCGCGAGATCGCCCAGAAGCGCCAGCGGCTGGAGCGCGAGGCGCAGAACCGGCGCGGGGCCCGCAGCGGAACGCTG
This sequence comes from Gemmatimonadales bacterium, assembly GCA_036006105.1. Classification (GTDB taxonomy): domain Bacteria; phylum Gemmatimonadota; class Gemmatimonadetes; order Gemmatimonadales; family GWC2-71-9; genus JABFSM01. Next base: position 7,348 of record DASYPZ010000344.1, read on the forward strand.
GAAGACTTCAGCCGGGCCCTGAAGGAGGGCCAGGTCACCCAGCTCAAGATCATCATCAAGGCGGACCAGGGCGGTCCCGCGGAAGCGCTCGCGGACGCGCTGGCCCAGCTCAGCAACGCAGAAGTCCGGGTCGACGTGATTCACCGCGGTGTCGGCGCCATCACCGAGAGCGACGTGCTCCTCGCCAAGGCGTCCGGCGCCATCATCCTGGGCTTCCATGTCCGGCCCGACGCGAACGCCCGCACCACGGCGGAGCGCGAGTCGGTGGACGTGCGCACCTACCGCATCATCTACGAGGCGGTGGAAGACGTGCGGGCCGCGCTCGAGGGGCTGCTCAAGCCGGAGCAGCGCGAATCGGTCCTGGGCGACGCCGAAGTGCTGCAGGTGTTCAAGGTCAGCAAGGTCGGCACCATCGCCGGTTGCATGGTGCGCTCCGGCCTGATCCAGCGCACCGCCAAGGTGCGGGTGGTCCGGGACGGGACCCTGATCTATACCGGCGGCATCTCGAGTCTCAAGCGCTTCAAGGACGACGTCAAGGAAGTCCGCGAAGGACTGGAGTGCGGCATCGGGGTCGAAAACTTCAACGATCTCAAGGTCGGAGACCGGATCGAGGCCTTCCGCATCGAAGAGATCAAGCGGACCCTGCAGCCCGCCGCCGGCGCGACGGGCTGAGGCGGCGGGAGACATGAAAGGCGGGTCGCGGCGCCGCCCGGAGCAGGTCGGCGAGATCGTGCGCCAGGTGCTGGCGGAAGCCATCACCCGCGAAGTGCGCGATCCCCGCGTCGGTTTCGTCACGGTCACCCGCGTGGATGTCAGCGGAGACCTCTCCCACGCCAATGTCTTCATCATGGCCCAGGGTGAGGAACCCGAGCGGGAGAAGGCGCTGGAAGGCCTCAAGAGCGCCGCCGGGTTTCTTCGGGGGAAGGTCGCGAAAGCGCTCGCCACCCGGACGATACCCGAGCTCCACTTCCAGCTGGACCGCGGCCTGGAGCACGCCCAGCGGATCAACGCGGTGCTGGCCGATCTCAAGCGGGAGCCGGTGGACTGAACGGGGCGTTGCTGGTGGACAAACCGGAGGGGCCGACTTCGCACGACGTGGTGGCGCGCGCGCGGCGGCTCTTTCGCACCAAGGCGGTGGGGCACACCGGCACCCTGGATCCGTTCGCCACCGGGTTGCTGGTCCTGGTGTTCGGCGGGGCCACCCGGCTGGCGCGGTGGGCCGAGCGGCATCGCAAGATCTACCGCGCCGAGGTGCGGCTGGGCAGCAGCACCGATACCGACGACCGGACCGGTGCGGTGCTGGCGGACCGGACGCCAGCGTTCTGGCCGGGGCGAGACGCGGTGGCGGCCGCGATGGCCGCGCTCACCGGAACCCAGCTCCAGCGCCCGCCCGCCTACTCCGCCAAGCGGATCGCGGGGGAGCGGAGTCACCGCCTGGCCCGGAGGGGTGGTAACCCGCAGCCCGAGCCGGTCGAGGTCACCGTGTTCTCGTTCGAGCTGCTGGAGTATGCGCCGCCGAGGTTGTCTTTCCGGGCCGAGGTGAGCCCGGGCACCTATGTCCGCGCGATGGGCCGCGACCTGGGCGAGCGTCTGGGCGTCGGGGCCCACCTGACCGGGCTGCGCCGGGAAAGCATCGGGCCCTGGCGGGTGAGCGACGCGACCCCGCTGGCGGAGCTCAGCGGATCGGAGCCGTTGCTTCCGCCCCGGACCCTGGTCGCCGATCTGCCCTCGGTCGCGCTGGATCCCGCGGAAGTCCTCGCGGTCGGACACGGTCGAGTGGTGCCGCGACCCGGTCCGACCAGCGGCGAGGCGGCCCTGTTCGACGGCGAGCGATTGCTGGCGGTGGCGGAGGCGGTGCCGTCAGGATGGCATCCGGTGGTGGTGCTGGCATGAGCGAGGCAATGCCGCTGTTTCCCGGAGGCAGTGTGGTCACCGTCGGCTCGTTCGACGGCGTGCACCTGGGACACCAGGCCATCATCGCGCACCTGGTGGCCCGGGCGGCCAAACGCGGCGCCGCGGCGGTGCTGGTCACCTTCGAGCCGCATCCCGGCTCGGTGCTGGCCAAGGGGAATCCGCCGGCGCGGCTCACCACCGCGCTGGAACGGCTCGAGACGGTAACCGAGCTGGGACTCGACCGGGTGGTCGTCCTCCGATTCGATGCCGCCCTCGCGGCGCTGCCGGCGGAGCGGTTCGCCACCGATGTCCTGCTGGCCCGGTGCGGGATGCAGGAGCTGGTGCTGGGCCCCGATCACGGATTCGGGCAGGGCCGCGGCGCCGACAGTCAGAATCTGCCCGGTCTGGGCGAGCGGCTCGGATTCGAGGTCTCGGTGGTGGCCCCGGTTCCCGACGCCCGGGGCGAAGCGATCTCCAGCACCCGGATCCGGACCGCGCTCGCCGCGGGAGACCTCGGCCGGGTCACCGAATGGCTGGGGCGTCCCTATCGGATCTCGGGGCGGGTGGTGCCGGGCGCGGGGCGGGGCCGCACAATCGGCCTGCCGACGATCAACCTCGAGGGCCCGCCGTCCGAGAAGGCGCTGCCGCCGGACGGGGTCTACGCGGCGCTGGTGGAGTGGGGAGACGGCACCGCCGGTGCCATGCTCAACCAGGGACCCCGGCCCACCGTGGGCGATGCGCGCCGGTCCCTGGAGGCGCACCTGTTCGGCCTGACGCAGGATCTCTACGGCCGCCTGGTGCGGGTGGAGTGGGTGGAAAGGCTGCGCGACACCCAGCGGTTTCCGTCGCTGGACGCCCTGCGGGCGCAGCTCGCGCTGGATCGGGAAGCGGCGCTCAAGGTTCTGGCCCGTGTCCCGCTGACCTCAACCGTGCGCCCCCCCGGGGCGCGATGAGCGAACGATGTTCGGATCGATCCGTAACCGGCTGATTCTGATCGGGGTGCTGGTAGCCGCCTCGCTCTTCTATCTGTATCCGCGCCAGATCACCATCCGGGAACGGGGTGACAACGGCGTGATGCGGGATTCCCTGGTCACCCGGGTGCCGCTCAAGCTCGGTCTCGACCTCCAGGGGGGCATGCACCTCGCCCTCGAGCTCGACCAGTCGAAGAAGGTGTCCGCGGACCCCAAGGCGGACATCGAAAAGGCGCTCCAGGTGCTCCGCAAGCGGCTGGACGAGTTCGGGGTGACCGAGCCGCTGATTCAGCAGGAAGGCTGCTGCCGGATCGTGGTCGAGCTCGCCGGCATCAGCGATCCGGCACGCGCCAAGGGCATCGTGCAGCGGAGCGCCTACCTCGAATTCCGGATCACCGACAAGACCGGCGCGGTCGACCGGGCCATCCCCGGGATGGACCGCGTGCTGCGGGCCCTCGGCGTGGGAGGCCAGGCCGCGGCGCAGAAGCCGTCCGCGGTGCAGCAGCTGCTGGGAGGCGACAGCGCCAAGGCCGCGGCCGAT
>DASYPZ010000345.1:0-7856 GCA_036006105.1 Gemmatimonadales bacterium
CCCCGGGCGTCGGCAAGACCAGCCTGGCCAAGTCGATTGCCAGATCGATGGGAAGGAAATACGTGCGTATCTCGCTGGGTGGCGCGCGCGACGAGGCCGATATTCGCGGCCATCGCCGTACCTACGTGGGAGCCATGCCGGGCCGCATCATTCAGGGGCTCAAACAGGCCGGTACCAAGAATCCGGTCTTTCTCCTGGACGAGGTGGACAAGCTCGGCGTCTCCTTCCAGGGAGATCCGGCCTCCGCCCTGTTGGAGGTGCTGGATCCGGCTCAGAACGACAGCTTCACCGATCACTATCTCGGGGTGCCGTTCGACCTGTCCGAGGTGCTGTTCATCGCCACGGCAAACTTCCTCCAGAACATCCCCGGCGCGCTCCTCGACCGGATGGAGGTCGTGGAGTTCTCGGGGTACACCGAGGCCGAAAAGCAGGAAATCGCGCGGCGCTATCTGATTCCCCGACAGCTCGAGGAGAATGGCCTGCTGGGCAAACCGGTCAGCATCAGCGACCAGGCGCTCAAGGAGATCATCAGTGGCTACACCCGTGAATCCGGGGTGCGGCAGCTGGAGCGGGAAATCTCCAAGGTGGCGCGCAAAGTGGCCCGGCGATTCGCGGCCGACGGCGCCCAGGAGGTTGCCATCGACGCGACGATGATGAACGAGTTGCTGGGCCGCCCCAAGGTCCATCCCGAGAAGGCCGCCCGTCAGGACGCGACCGGGGTGGCCACCGGGATGTACTACAGCCCGGTCGGGGGTGACATCATGTTCGTGGAAGCGTCGACCATGCCGGGCAAGGGAGAACTGGTCCTGACCGGCCAGTTGGGCGACGTGATGAAGGAGAGTGCCCGAGCCGCCTGGACCTATGCTCGATCCCATGCGGCGGCACTCCGCATCCCCGACGAAATGTTCGCCCGGGACGTCCATATCCACGTTCCTGCCGGTGCCATTCCCAAGGACGGGCCGTCGGCCGGTGTGACGATGGCGACCGCGCTCATTTCGGCGATGTCGGGCCGGCCGGCCAGCCATGATATTGCCATGACCGGCGAGATCACCCTGCGGGGACGGGTCCTCCCCATCGGCGGGCTCAAGGAGAAGATCCTGGGCGCCGAGCGGGCTGGCATCACCCGGGTCCTGATTCCCAAGGACAACGAGGCGGACCTCGAGGATCTCCCCGACCTGGTCAGGGCCCGGATGCAGATCTTCCCGGTTCAGGAATTGGGCGAGGTGCTGGCGCTGACGCTGCGCGGCGCATCGTTCCGTGAGGGCCGGCTGCTGTTCGGCGAAGAGAGTCCGCGCGATGTACAGCCGCTTTCGGCGGGGTATCACTGAGGGGACCTAGAGGTTGGGAGCAGGGAATCGGTAAGCAGTGAGCCTTGACCTGTAACCGGTGACGGCGGCGGCGGTGGCCTTGCGAGGCTGCCCCGCCGCCAAGCCGTTAAATTGATTCATCTCGATTGGAGTGTTCTGAGTGCTTCGTACCGGTTCCGCATTGCTCGCACTGACCAGTCTCGCCGGCGCCACCGGGTCTCTCCGGACGCCACATTCGCTCCTGGCTCCGGCCGCGGACACCCTGTACAGCCTGGCGGTCGATTCGGCCAAATACCCCCGCGACCCTTTTGTCTACCTCCTGGACGACGGGGTGCTTCGTTTCGAGGCTGATGGCCGGGGCACCCGCACCTACCGGCAAGTGGTGCAGATCCTCAAGGAAGACGCGGTCGACAACTGGGCCGAGTTGAAATTCACCTTCGAGCCCCGGCACCAGAAGCTCACCGTCAATTGGGCCAGGGTGGTGAGTCCGGATGGCACCGTGATCAGCGATAAGCCGGGCATCACCCAGGACGCCGACATCCCGGCCGCCATGGGCGATCCGTCCTACGTGGAGCAGAAAGTCCGCCGGCTGTCCCTCCCGAACGTGCGGCCCGGCACGATCGTGGACTACAGCTACACCCTGGAGGAGTTGAAGCCCTTTCGGGCCGGTGATTTCTTCGCGCCCTGGCGGGTCAACCCCGGGCTGCTGGTCCGGCGCTCCCGCCTGATGCTGGACACTCCCGTCGGCGTCTCGCCCAAGGTGGTGGCCAAAAACCTGACCTTCAAGCCGGTGACCGTCGAGGCCGGTGGCCGCCGGATCACCACCTGGGCCGTCCAGGATGTCCCCAAGATCGAGCCCGAGCTCTTCGCGGCGGATTCGAATGACGTGGATATGTCGATCGACGTGGGGGCCCCTTCCTCGTGGCAGGACATCGGGATGTGGTATGCAGGGCTGGCGCGGGATCGGTACGCCACGACACCCGAAGTTGATCGCAAGCTGGCCTCGCTGGTAAAAGGCGCTCGCACGCTCGAGGATTCGATCAAGGCGATTCACAAATACGTCTCGCAGGACGTGCGCTACGTCGCCATTTCACTCGGCATGGGCGGATACCAGCCTCGATCGGCGGCAGACGTGGTCTCCACCGGCTACGGCGACTGTAAGGACAAGGCCACCCTCTTCATCGCGCTGGCCAAGCGCCTGGGCGTGACGGCGTATCCGGTCCTGCTGTCCGCCGGCGGCCGGGTGGAGCGCGGGCTGCCCACCATTTCCCAATTCAATCACGCGATCGCGGCGGTCGAGCGTCCCGGTGGACGGGTATTCGTCGATCTGACCGCGGGGGACGTCCCGTGGGGCAGCCTCCCGGGGGCCGATCAGGGCCAGTTCGTGCTGGTGGTTCGTCCGGATGGACGTACCGAGGAAACGGTCACCCCCGAGAAGGATGACGGCGAGGTGTCCAGCCGGTTCACCGTCTCGGCGACCCTGGACACGACCGGCTTTGCGGACGCAAAGGTCGAAATGGACCTGAGCGGCTCGGTGGGCGAATCGATGCGCGCCGCGCTGGAGCGCGAACCGATGGATTCCACGTCGAAGGCCCAGTACCTGCGGCGGGTCGCGAGCACGGTCTACCGTGAATCCGAAGGCGACAGCCTCAAATTTACCGACGAGACGACCCGGGGCGGACCGTTCCGGGTCGGATTTGCGGTACACAATGGACGCGCGGCCCAGCTGGCCGGAGGCGCGGCGATTCTCTCGCTGCCCTTTATCGGCCCTCCCGGAGACATCAAGCCGCTCGTTGCCGAGCTCCGGGCGCGCACCCCGCGACGGTATCCCATCGACGCTGCGCTGGTGGGGGGCGACGCCAGTGGTGAGGTGGTGCTCAACCTGAACCTGCCCGAGGGGTGGAAGGCCCAGCTACCCAAGAACGTGGCGCTGACCGGCCCATTCGGCACGCTCACGCTCACCTATGCCCAGACCGGACGGATGCTGACCGTCACTCAGCGGAGAATCGGTGGGAAGGGCATCCTGGCACCGAATCGGGTCGAGGATGTGGTGAAATGGTTCGAGCAGCTCACCACGGCCATGCGCGAGGCCTCGTCGATCGTCGTGCTGCGAGGATAAACACCGGAGCCTGGATCCCGACTGCGGGACCCAGGCTCCGGGGGACCATCATTGCTCCGGAATCGGGGCGTTTGTGCTGCCGTCAGTTTCCCGCCCCTTCGGGCTCGAATGAGAATTTCTGTCCGCCCACCGCCGCTTCGTACATCAAGCCACCCTTGGAAATGGTCACGATGGCTACGCCGTCACGGTAGGCCAGATCCGCCGACACCCGTTCCTTGACGGCCACGGCGGACGCCTGCCCATCGAGCTTGAGGTTTCCCTTCTTGAAATTGTCGAGCGCTTCCTGATCCTTGAATATCACCACTTCACTGTACGCCTGACCACCGAATTGAAGGCCGATGGTCAACTGACTCAGGGTGGAGCGGCCGATCTTCTTGCCGTGCTCGTAGACCACCCCCTTGCCGTGCGCGCCGCCTACGCCGATGGCGGCCTTGCCGACTGATGGGAAGACGGCATACCCCACGGCATCGTTGAGGATCTTTTCGATTCCGGGATCTTTCTTCTTGAGTCTCACGAGGACCGGGCCCGCGCCGGGGTCATCGCTGGGGGTTTGCCGGGCGAACGAGGTCTCGGGTCTCGCAACACCGGCCAGAACGATGGCCGCGAGGGCGCTGAGGCGAAGCGAGCTGGTTGCATTCATGTTGGATCACCCTTTTCAAATGACAGTCGGTGCATTGGCGAGCCGCACGCTTCGCGGCTATGGGGGGGGCTTAAAGATTACGGCCCCAGAGTGGGAGACGGCGTTGGGCCAACTTGTGACACCGGAAGAGGGCGGTGGGACCTGCTGGGTTCAGCTGCTGACGAGGACCCGGTCCCGACCGGTTTCCTTGGCCTGCCGAAGGGCCCGCTCGGCGGCCAGCAGCAGCTCGCGCATGCCGACCGCGTGCTCGGGATAGCCCGCCACCCCGCCGGAGAGTCGCACCGGCATCGGGGTGCCTTCGACAACCGGTGGCACCGCCAGCACCGCCGCCCGGATCTGCTCCGCGATCGCGAGGGCATCGGCGGGTCCGCAATGCCGGAGCAGGATGCCGAACTCCTCGCCGCCCATCCGCACCGCGAGGTCGCTGGCGCGGATCCGTTCCCGAATCGCGCTGGCGATCCGGGTCAGCACCTGATCACCGATCTGGTGACCGAGCTGCTCGTTCACCCGGCGGAAGTGATCCACGTCCAGCAGGAGGAAGGAGATCCGCTCGCCCTCCCGCCGCGCGTAGGCCAGCACTGATTCCATCTCGTCGAGCAGGGTTCCGACGGTCAGGAATCCGGACCGGGGATCGCGCCGAACCGCTTCGTCGAGCCGACGCGCCCGCGCGGCCCGATGGGTGACTGCCGATACGATTCTGATCTGGGAGAGCGGACGAACCAGCAGGTCATCCGCGCCGGCCTCGAGCGCCAGATCACGTTCCGCGTCGGTATCGAGGCTGGAGACCGCCACCACCGGGGTGAGTGCCAGACGCGCGGTGCGCCGGATCAGCCGGATCAGCGCCGGACCCGCGGCCTCGGGCGCCGCCAGATCCAGGAGCACCACATCCGGCTGTTCCCGCGCCAGCGCATCGGACGCCTCGAGTGCCGTTGCCACTCCGGTCACTCGAAGTCCTGCGGAATCCAGCCATTCCGTCACCGCGAGGCGCTCGGCGTCGTTGGCCAGGACCAGCAGTGCGGAGGCTGGGGACGCCGCGATGCGAGCCACGGTGCGCGCCCAGCGTGATACCAGGGCATCGGCCTCGGAGATCGGCGCCAGGAGATCGAGCCGGGTGTAGGGCTCGGTCAGCAGGTTGATGCCCTTGGGATCGGTCACCAGCGCGACCCCAATGCGCCGCTCGTAGCCTCCGGCGGTCCAGCGTGCCACGGCCGCGTCCGCCAGCTCATCCGGGCCGGGGAGCACCACCGCGATATCGGGTCGCTCCGAGGCCGGAATGGCGGCGGGATCCGCGTCGATCGGCGCCGCGGTGACGGCGTATTGCGCATCTCTGAGTGCGAAGGTGAGCCGGGCCGCGAGGTCGGTGGCGCCGCCTACCAGGTGGGCCCGCCAGCCGAAGGCGGGCCGCTTCTGGGGCGCCGAGGGGAGCCCGAGCTCTTTCGCGGCCTGGTCGAACGCCGAGGCGATCTTGCCAATGGAGCCACCGAGATACGCGAAGCCGGCGTCATCCGGGACCGGATGCTCCACCAGCCAGCGTTCGGCCTCCCGACTCGCGGTGGTGATGTCGGGAAATCCGTAACTGCCCCCCGATCCCGCCAGGCGGTGAAACCGGGTCTTCAGCGAGGCAACCGCATCCGCCTCTCCGGCGCATGCCGCGCCCAGATCCTTCCGGAGCTCCCCCAATCGGGCCGGGGCTTCGGAGAGGTACTCACGGCGCAATTGCTCGAACATCGCTTCCATGCTGACGGTCAGCCTCCGCCCCTGAGACTCCGGATCGCAAGCGAGGTGGCGGCCACCAGAGTAGGAGCCGTGCCCCAATGTCCAAACACCCGTTCTCCGTCGCGAGCGGCGAGCAGCGCGCTCCGCCGGTCCACCACGAGAAGAAACGGCTGACCCGGCCAGTCATTCGCCGGATCAGTGGCCACCACGGTCACCGGAGCAAACGGGAGATCGACCGGTGTCATGGACGATAACGACAGGGACACGCCGCCGCCCGATGCTTTGCGCAGGGAGGGAATGAGCGCGGGATAGGCCTCGGGCGAGGCGTGCAGAATGATCTGATCGGTCGCCCGGGCCGTTTCGCGTGAGGCGATCGACAATGCGCCCCTCGCGGAGGTCAGCTCGACCAGCGTGGGAGTGTCGGGAACCGAGATCAGTTCCAGCGAACGGCTCACCTCGTCGAGCGCCTGACCCTGACGGTCGAGGATCCGTGCCATCAGGCCGGACGGCGGCTCGGGACGGTATCGTTTGGGCCGGCCTTCTTCGACCCGCGCTCCGCCCTTCTGCACCAGTCCCTCGAGCGCGCCGTAGGCATTGGCGCGAGCGAGCCCCGCCGCGCGCGCGATCGCATACCCGGTGCCGGGACCGCCGCGGAGGAGAACTTCGTAGACCAGACTTTCGGTTGGCGTGAAACCGAAGGTAGTCAGGTCGAGGGAGGCCACTACAGATACTCCAACGGCCATCCGAGAAGCCTTGCGATCAGCGCGAGCCGGAAGGTGACATCCACGAGGCGAGAATCGGGGCCCTTCGACTCCAGGTGCAGCGGATAGGAGTGGTAGGTGATCTTGTGGATGGCGCGCGGCGCGGTCTTGAGCGCCTTGGGCCGCCAGACCCCCTGCTCGTCCACCTCCGACATCAGCCGAGCCAGTACCTTGGTGGCGACCGGGTTGGTGTGCAGTGCGCTGATGCGGGCCAGCAGCTCGATGAAGTGCAGGGCGAGCGGGATGTCCTTGGCGTTGCCCTTGGCGTCGGCCACGATCGGATCGCCGAGGAGGAGCAGCTCAGGCTTGTGCACCCGCTTCCCGATCTGCCAGACATACGCCTTCTTCGACATGGCCAGACCGAGGTACTGCCCCAGCCGTTCGGTGAACCCGGCGCGCTCGCGCTGCAGATTGGGCATCGCGGCGATCATGGCCACCGAATACCACGTCGGTGGGTGGGCCTCGGGATTCAGGATGGTCTTCGCGCCCGACCGCACATAGGGCTTCTCGGCGAGCGGACTCCGCAAGAACGCCGACACCGACGACGCGATCTTGTGAGCCGCGCCCCGCAGCCGCGGATCCTCGATGTAGCCTGCCTCGGCCAGAGCCGCTGCGGCCGCCTCGCGCATGTGCTCCCGGGCCCACTCGGCTGCCGGGGCCGAATCCTTGGAAAGTTTGGCAAATTCGAACTGGAGGAACGGGTCTTCATCCCGCGAAAGCATCCGGAAGAGCACCCGGTCGGCGAGCTTGTAGGCTCGCGCGGAGTGGGGGAGCCCGAGCTGCAACAGTCTCCGGTATTGGGGGATGGTCCCTACGTCCTTGATGCCATCCTTCGCGGATGCCGCGAGCCCGAGAAGATTGCCGCCCCAGACGCCGTTGTCTTTCTGCTTCTTGACAACCGCCTGGACCAGCTTGGATTTCGATGCCTGGTCTTCATCCGCCGCCAGAGTCTCGGGCGAAACGGTACCAGGGTAGGCAAGCTCTCGATGGGTTCGGAGGCGGATCGTTTCGCTGCCATGTTCCAGCAGCCAGGTCACCGGAACGCGGTGAAAGGTGGGCAGGTCCAGATGGACTCCCGGGTTGGCGGGGGACACGTGCCGCAGAGCGTCTCAAAATAGTAGCGTGTACTGCTACTTGGTAGGCCCGGTCTTATCGCCTGAACCGTCTCCGTAACCCCTTATTTTTCACTACATACGGGGTGTCCGAGAAACGCCCGAATGACCGAAAGCACGGTATCCGGCGTCTCGGCATGAGGCCGGTGAAAAGCAGTGGGAAAAGCCACAAACTGGACACAGGGGATGAGTCGGGAGAGC
>DASYPZ010000346.1:0-3487 GCA_036006105.1 Gemmatimonadales bacterium
GCTTTCGCCGGGAGACTGGGTCATCGACGTGGGCGCGAACGTCGGTCATTACACCAAGCGATTCTCGGACCTCGTGGGACCGACTGGGAGGGTGATCGCGTTCGAGCCGGTCCCGGAGACCTTCGCCCTCCTGGCAGCGAACGTCGACCTGTTCGAACACAAGAACGTGACGCTGATGAATTTTGCCGCCTCCAACATCGCGAGTGTCGTCGGCCTGCAGATCCCCCGATTCAGCTCAGGACTGCGGAACTTCTACCAGGCGGCGATCAGCCGGGAGCCGGGGGATCTCCAGGTGCTGACGGTTCCGCTCGATGCGCTGGGATTGTCGCACCGCATCCGGCTGGTCAAGATCGATGCGGAGGGCCACGATGCCGAGGTGCTGCAGGGCATGGAGGGTCTGCTCACGAGGGATCTGCCGGCGCTGATCGTCGAGACCGGATCGGATCCCATGATCGAGCGCCTCGGCAAGCTGGGTTATGGGCACGAGACCCCGCCCAACTCTCCCAACACCCTGTTTCAGGTCGCCTAGGCGCCGACGCCGGCCGGAGCGTCAGCCGATCAATTGCTGATAGTGATCGCCCAGGCGGTCGGTAATGGCTTCCCAGGCATAGGACCGCACAGCCGTATCGCGTCCCGCCGCTCCGATCCGCTGGGCGCGAGCCCGGTCCCGAAGAAGAGCGCTCACCGCTTCGGCAAACTCCGCCGGATCGTCCCGAATGATGATGTTCTCGCCGTCGACGGTGGCGAGCCCCTCGCAACCCACCGTGGTCGATATCACGGGCGTCCCCATGGACCAGGCGTCGAGGATCTTGAGTCGGGTGCCGCCACCGACCTGGATCGGGACGATGCTGACCGCCGCGCCCGCGAGATAGGGCCGCACGTCCGGCACGTGCCCGTGGACGGTGACACCGGGTGTGGCGCCGTATCGTGCCGCGTCGACGGGCCGCGCGGCTCCAACCAGATCCAGCGCGGCTGAGGGCGCATCCTTGCGGACCCCGGCCCAGCTGCCCTCGAGAAACCAGTCGACCGCCTGGCGATTCGGGTAGATGGCAGTGGGTCCGAGAAAGACCACCCGAGTCGGGTCCGGTGTGGCGCCGGCGGACCGCCTGAAGTATTCCACGTCCACCCCGTTGGGAACGACGAACGTCGAGCACGACGGGGCCAGGGCACGGAGCCGTTCGGCATCCAGGGCCGACATCATCACGTTGGTCGCAACCCGGGGAGCCCAGCTCCGTTCCAGCACCTCGAGCCGACGGGCCTGCATGTTGATATAGCCTTTGACCGGGGGCGAGGCGGCTACGCCCGCCCGAATCCGGAGCAGTTCCGACTCGATGTTGTGGTGGGTAACCGCCAGGGGAACCGCCGGCAGGCCGGGAAACCACTGGTAGAGATCGAGACTATCGGCGTGGATCAGCGCGGGAGCACACCTGGTCAGGGCCTCTTGGATCGCCCGGCCGAATCCGGCCTCGGCGTATTCGAACCGGATGAAGGGAGCGTGGCTCATGGCGCTGGCTGCATGATTGAAGAGCCAGCGGACCCGATTCCACTCCCCGGGGATCCGGATCGGCTCCGCGACCCAGGACAGTTCCTGGGAGAGTCTCGCGTGGGCGGCCGCGGCCGCGGCGGGGGTCGGGTGATTGAGCCGCCGGAGAAATGGCACCAGAAACACGACGAAGCGCCGCTGGAGCCCGGCGAGTACGTGGTAGATCCGATTGGTGACGCCGCTATGCGGTGGAAATGGAAGGCACTGCGCCAGCGCGAGGATGGCTGGTCGCCTCCCTGAAACCACTATGGCTTTCCGCTCAAGTAGATATGATCGAACCACATGTATTGCTCCTGGGGCGGCGTGCTGCCGCCGCCACCCCAGGTCGGATTCCAATTGACTTCCCGCCAGGTGTTGCTGGAGCCGGTTTCGGCGGGCCCGCTGTAGCCGATCTTGCTGTACGATCCCACCTTCACGCCGTTCAGCCACCACTCCGCGGTCCCGTCATACTGGCCCGGGGTGTTGGCGGTGAGGAGGATCTCCCATTTCACCCACTGGCCCCGGGTGACGGTCGCGGAGCCCGGGTTCTGATTGGGATAGCCGTTCCAGGAAATCTGTTGCTGCGTCGGGCCCGGGGCGTTGATCCGGGTGCCCATCGCCTGAAAGTCGATTTCAGCCGCCATCGTCGGCGTGCCGCGGATGGCGCTGTAGACCCGTCCGGTACTGCCCGGGGTACCAATATGGAAGAAGATGCTCTTGGTGGCCTGGGAGGTGGCGGTCCAATTGGGAGACATCTTGATCCAGTAACACGCGTAGAGAGTGCGTAGCCCAGGCGGGGGGTTGATCCAGGTTGCGATCGGACCAGAGCCCGAGGGCAGCCCGACGTAGTACTTGGCCTGGCCTACATTCGGAGGGCTATGCGGGGCACTCGAATCCACCACGATGGAGAAGCTCCTGTCTCCCCGGTCAGCCCAACCGTTTTCTACCTTGGCGTCGAACGCCCGTTCGTTGCTCCAGGTCAGTCCCGACGGTTCGTTCGAGCACTGGTTCGGAGGCGGTGGAGGCGGTGGCAACGGACCGGCGGGCGGCGGAGGCGGGTCGTCCCCTCGATCCACGGTGACCGTCACCACGCCGCTATCGGATGCATCGGAGTCGTAGGCCTTCGCAACGACCCGGTAGTCGCCCGGTTCCTCCGGTGCGATAAAGTCTCCCTGGGGCGTGACGCTCGCGCCGAGAGCGGACCAGATGACCTGCACCGATGCGGGCGATCCGTCGGATCGCATCACATCCGCGAGGAAGTGGTATCGCTCGTTGGTAAAGACGTGCGCGGCGCGGGGCGTCATGATCACCAACGAGATCTTGGGAACGCTATCGGCCGGCGCCGACTCGGCGACGGCTCCGCACCCAAACGATGTCAGCAGAAGAGCAAGCATTGTTATCCTAAAATAACCTCTCTTGGGAGGTTCCGCGGACTCGATGGGTGTCAGCAAGCGTGTCCCCCAGTTTCCAGTTTACGGCAGCTACAAAGTACCGCGGTTCGGCTGAAAAACCATTTCCCCAGTACATCGTTATCTCATTTTCATTTCACTTCAGAAGACTTCGGCATTCGGGGTACATCGTATTGCAGGAAATCGGTCTCACGCCGTCTCACTTCCACATGCGTCTCCAGCCGTGTTTCACCTTCCGCGCCGCCAAGTCGCGCATCCAGTGCCACTGCATTCGCCGCCATTCCCGCGGTGGCAGCGCCCCGCCGCGCCCCTGGGTGCGCAGCCAGTCGAGCAGCTCGCCCACGGTGGGGAACCATCCCGGCTTTCGGGCAAGAGACTCCAGAGCATGCCGGGCTCCCTCATGGACCCGCCCCTGGATTCCGTAGCCCTTGCCAAGATGGGTCGCGACGATGCAGACCCCACCCTCCGCCTCCAGCTGCTGCTGTGCCGACTCTCGCAGCAGCTCGGCGAAATCGTCGGCGCCCTCGGCGTCCGAGGCGCTGAACCACCACCGGAC
>DASYPZ010000347.1:0-8347 GCA_036006105.1 Gemmatimonadales bacterium
TCACCGCGGCCCACCAGTCTTCGGTCCGGAACCCCTTGCCGTTCTTGAACGCGCTGTGATACAGCCCGCGCATCACATCGTCCAGGCCGGCGTGGTTATCCGTTGCGTCCCGAATCAGCACATCGAGCAGAAAGCCCGCGAGGGAGCCCTTGTCGTAGTAGATGTCCGCGGTACCGTCGGTGGGATGAATCCAGGTCGAGAGTGACGCATCCTCCAGCGCCACCGGCGGCAGGTCATCGACCTTCTGGCGCTTTCCGTCGGTCAACGAGAGGAAAATCGTCGAATCAATGACTCGGCCCCGGACCAGCGCCAGATCCGCGTAGTAATCGGTGATCCCCTCGCTGACCCAGAGCAGGGTCGTCGGTTCGGGCTGGTCGTACCGGTAGGGCATCATGTCGGCGGGCCGCAGCCGTTTCACATTCCAGGCATGGAAAATTTCGTGGGCGGTGATCGAGGCCAGCAGGGGCGTGCCCATGAAGCCGGGGTGATAGATCCCCACGTGGGAGCTCTGGTGCTCCAGCGCGCTGCCCCCGCCAAAGGAGGAATCGAAGATCAGCATCGTGGAGTACGCCTTCCACGGGGTCTCGCCGAACACGCGTGCCTCGGCGGGCAGGAAGGCCTTGATCTGGTCCCACAGGGTCTGGCGCGCGGGGCCGTGCAGCTGGCCGGCGGGATAGGACGCCAGCCGATGCCAGTTGCTGTCCACCATGGCGCTGTCGAGATCAAATCGGCCGATGAAGAACGGCATATCGACCAGATCGTGATAGTTGCCGGCGCGGTACCGTCCCGGCCCGCCATCGGGGTCGAGGCCGGTCAGGACCCGCCACCCGGGAGCCGTGGAGACCGAGACCTGGGAAGCGAAGTCGAGACCGACCCCTTCGGGATAGGGAAAGACGTTGGTCCCGTTGACCAGGAGAAAGTCCGGTTTGGACCAGGCCATGGCATTGTCGAGCGTGTCGGCCAGGAAATCGAAACCCAGGTCGACGGTGCCCGCGACCGTGGGACGAACACGCCAGGTGTCGTAGTCGACCTTGTCCCAGACCAGCTCGCGTCCGCCGCTCCGGGCCTCGAACCGCGACACTTTCCGGGCATAGTTGCTGATTTCGTACGCGCCCGGCGTCCAGGCCGGAAACGACAGCTGCACTGCTCCCGCGCCGGCGACATCGAAGTGCATGCCGACGCGAATAGTGCGGCGCCTGGCGGTGGCGGAGTCGAAGTTGAGCTCGTAGCGAATATGGGTCGCCGCAGGAGCGGGTACGGCCCGCGGGCGCGGGGCTGGAACCCGTTGCGATGCGGCAGCAGTCGACAGCAGGCAGAGCGAGCCCAGCAGAATCATGGAACGGGCTGGCACGGTGAATCCTTTCCTCGGGTGGAGCGTAGGGAAATCATGTCCATCACAACCAGGCTGTTGTTCGCCGGCGCCCTCGCCGGTTCATTGCTGCTCGACGCCGGACCGCTGGCCGCGCAGGATGCGGAGGATTCGCTGCTCACGGCGGAGCGCGCCGTCTCGGACGCCAGCGGCCGCGGGAAATTTGCCACCGCGGTCACCGCCGCGCTTGCCAGCGACGGGGCCGTGCTCTGGCCCGGCGCCCCGGTCATTCACGGAGCGGCATCGGTGGGCCGGCTGCTGTCCGCCCAGCGCCTGCTCGATTCGCTCCGGATCACCTGGCAGCCGCTGGGAGTCCAACTGGCCGCCGATCGCTCCCTCGGGGTCACCTGGGGCGTCGCCGCCGCGGCCCGCGACGGCGGTCCCACGCGGATCGGACGCTACATCGCCGCGTGGCAGAAGGAAGGCGGCGAATGGAAGCTGGCAGCCTTCGTCGGTCTCGGGATCTATCCGCTCGCAGCCAGCACGGTCAGCGCCGACATGGGTCCGCTCACACTCCCCGCGCTACCGGCGAGCGGACCCGCGGCGGCGTTCATCGCCGCGGACCTGGCCTTTGCCCGGCTGGCGGGAGACTCCACGGCGGCGCTCGCGTTCGAGCGGTTCGCGGCCCCGGATGCCGTGACTCTGGGAGGCGGTCTCATTCACCTCGGTCCGGCAGCCATCCGTCGCACGCTCGAGGGCGGGCCACCGTCCGCCTGGTCCTGGCACCCGGTGCTGGCCGGCGCGTCGGGCAGCGGTGACCTTGGCTTCACCGTCGGCGAATCGCGGATCCAGGCGGAAGGCTCGCCGGTCAGCTATGGGAAGTATCTCACGATCTGGCGCCGTCAGCCCGATGGCTCGGTGCGTTTTCTCACCGACGGAGGCAGTCCTCGGCCGGCCACCCCATAAACGCTGTCGCGCGGGACTAGGGCAGCTTGATCTCCAGGATGCGGGGCCGCTCCAACTTTGCTCCGGGTTTGAGGTGCCCTGCATCGTCGTATTCATCCCACTGGCTGTTCGCGACGTAGAAGAAGCTCTTGCCCCACACGGTGCCGATGGTGGGCTCGGTGGCGAGCGCGTGGTGATCGAGCAGATCGATCGCGCTGATCCGGCGCCCACCCGGATCGAGGGTGATCCGCACGATCCGGGCGGGGGTGACGCCATTCTGCACCCCGATCAGCCCTCCCTGGTACCACGCCAGTCCGTCGATGCCGAGTCCGGTGCTTCGGGGAGGCGCCGGGAGTGCCGTCACCTCCCGGGTGTTCAAGTCCACTGCCAGGACACCGAGGGAATAGTCGGCCACGTACAGGGTGCGCCCGGAGGGATCGACCACCGGACCCTGGAGCGACCGGAACAGCGGATGCCGCAGGAATTCCTGCACCTGGCCGCTCCCCTTGAGCACTCGCCAAATGGCCGGATCCTGGCTGTCGGTGGCGTACACATCGCCATTGGGAGCCACGACCAGATCACCGAGCAAGTGGCCCGTAGTCGAGGCGGGGAGCAGATAGCGAGCCTTGAGGCGTCCGGTGGCGAGGTCGAAGGCGAAGATGCCGGAGCGCCCCTGGTCGGAGGGGAGATAGCCGATCATCTGGGGTATGGCGGCGCTGGTCACCCAGAGCGTTCCAGTGGAAGGATCCGCGCGGACCCCCAGCACCGCCCAGAGGCTGTCCTGACCTTCTTTGATCAGGTCTTCAGCGACGCCGTTCCGGGTTAGGCGGGTGACCTTCCGATGCCGCACGCTGGCCAGATACCAGACCCCGCGCGCCGGGTCGTGGGATATCCCCTCGGGATAGAAATCGTCCTGGGGCAGCGTGGCGGCGACGGTGCTCCTCTGCGCCGGGGCGGCGTTCGCCGCCAGGCGGTGCAACACCGGGCGAAGCGCCGGCGCGTCGCGCACCAGGGCGAAATCGGAATCCGCCGCGACATCCAGCGACAGGCCAAGGTCCGCCAGCTGGGTGAGCGCCCGAATGGTTTCCGCGGTGTCCGAGAGCCGGGCGGAGAGGGAGGCATACGCACCGATGTAGAACTGTTGCTGGGGCCAGGCGGCCACGGCCCGGCGCACCTGATCCCGCGCGGCGCTCCACTCCTTGCGCCGAACCAGCGGTACCGCCAGCCGCCACGCGTCGCGCGCCGCCGTGGCGGAATCGAGCGCCGGGTACTGGGCCGCGAGCCGGGAGGAAGGCGCCAGGCACGGCGTCAGGAGGCCAACGGTGCAGGAGAGCAGCAGGCTACGCAGCATGGAAACCGTCGCGGGAAATGGGAAGCCGCCGGAGCCGGGTTCGGTGGCGGCATGAAATCGCGGTGCGAGGGGCGGCGCCGGCGTTTCGGAGCGGGTCCCAAGAGGTGCGCACCACCGCGCTGCCTCCGGCAACCTGATCGCCATAGCGGGCATCGAGATCGCCCTGCTCGACCGTGACGCGGGACCAGTCGGCGTCGAGCTTCTCGGCGACGATCAGCGCCAGCGCGGTCCGCGATCCCTGACCCATCTCGGCGCGCGCCACGGTGACCGGCTCGCTGCCGTCGGGATCGATGCGAAGGAAGGGGCTGGGAGCGAACGGCACACCGCCCGGCCGGCGGGAGGACGCGCAGCCCAGCAGGAGTCCGCCGGTCGCGGACGCCATGGCATACAGAAACTGCCGACGGTACATAGAGTCACGACGACGGGCCCGGAGGCCCGGTTTCAGGTCAGGACACCGCGCGCTTGTCGAAGGTCCGAAGCCCGAGCACCATGAAAATCGCGCTGATGAGCACCAGAGCGCCCGCCACCACCGGAAGCCCCATATGCGGCAGCCCGGGGGTCAGGACGCCCCGCATTCCCTCGGAGACGTAGACCAGCGGGTTAACCAGAACCAGCACCTGCACCACCGGCGCCGCCGCGAGCGCCTTCCAGGGATAGTAGGCACAACCGAAGAAGATCATCGGAGCGACGATCAGGCCGAACATCAGCCCGATCTGCTCGCCCTTGATGCCGGTGCCAAGCAGCAGACCGAAGGCGGAGAAGGAGAACGCGCCCAGCAGGGTCATCACGATCACGAGCCCGAAGTGGGCGAAATCGAGTCCGGCGATCGGCCCCATGATGAGCCGCGCCACCGGGAGCACGAACAGCGCGGCGATCATTCCCTGCACCGTGCCGGCCAGCACCTTTTCCAGCGCGATGACCCAGGTCGGCACCGGCGCCAGCAGGCGATCCTCGATTTCCTTGGTCCAGCCGAAGTCCGCCACCATGGGCAGCGCCACGGCCTGAACGCTGGCAAAGGCCAGGCTGACGCCCAGCACGCCGGGGAGGAGCGCGCCGGTGTACCCGCGCTGCACGAAGCCCATCTTGGGGAGCAGGTATCCGAAGACGATCGTGAACATGATCGGTTGCAGCGTGGTCCGGAGCAGAAAGAACGGCAGCTCCCGCGAGACCACGTGCACATCGCGCCGGACCAGCGCGCCGAAGACCTTCCAGGGCGAGGGATTCAATCGAGTTTCCTCCCGGTGAGCGAGACGAAGAGCGTCTCGAGACTGGGTGGCACGATCCGGATATCGGTGGGAGCCCGGCCGGCCTGCTCCGCGGCGCGCAGCACGGCGGGGATCGCCTCGGCGACCCGCTCGGCGTACACCTGGAGCTCCTTCCCCTTGGCGCTTACGCGACTCAGGTTCGGGAGACCCTGGAGCGCCGTCAGCACCGGGGCCGCGTCGCCGTCCATGGTCACCTCGATCAGGGTTCCGCCGGGGGCGCGAGCCCGCAATCCCTCGGGGGTGTCGAGCGCCAGCAGCTTGCCATGATCGACGATGGCCAGCCGGTCGCAGAGCTGGTCGGCCTCTTCCATGTAGTGCGTGGTCATGATGATGGTACGGCCCTGGTCGTGGAGCGAGCGCAGCACGTCCCAGAGCGAGAGTCGGGCCTGGGGGTCGAGACCGACGGTGGGCTCGTCGAGAAAGAGGATCTCCGGCTCGTGAATCAGCGCGCGCGCGATCATCAGTCGCTGCTGCTGCCCGCCGGAGAGCTGATCGACCTTGGACTCGCCGCGGTCGCCCAGGCCGAGCTGGTCGAGAAGCGCCTGGGCACGGGGCGTCGAGGTGGCGCGCGGAATGCCGAAGTAGGCGGCGTGAAAGATCAGGTTCTGGATCGCGGTGAGCTGGCGGTCGGGATTGGGGCGCTGCGGCACCACGCCGATCCGCTGCTTGACCGAGACCGGATCCACGCTCACGTCGATCCCGGCCACCGAGGCACTGCCCGAGGTGGGGCGGACCCGGGTGGTGAGCACGCCGATGGTGGTGGTCTTGCCGGCGCCGTTGGGGCCCAGGAGCCCGAAGAACTCGCCCGGTGGAACTTCGAGGTCGAGACCGTCGATGGCCAGGATCTCCCGGTTACCCGGGGCGACGCTGGCGGGCATGTTGACCGGTCCGATCTGGGGACCCCGGGGGCCCCCGCGTCGCGCCGGGGGCGCCGGATAGACTTTCCGGAGGGCACGCGTTTCGATGGCGGGAGGCATCGGCGAAAAGTAACGAGTGACCGGTAGTACCGCCGTGGGCGGCGCGGTGTCCGGCCGCACGCTAGATTCCCCGACCCATGCATCCCCTCATGCCGGTCGACCGGCGCGTCCTGGCCCGGGTCCGAAAAATCTGTTTGGCCTGGCCTTCCGCCAACGAGGCCATGAAGTGGGCCGGCCCCACTTCATGGCCGGCAAGAAACTCTTCGCCAACGTCGGGCCGACCCACGAGCGGCCCTCGATCTCGATGAAGGTGACCCCGCTGCTCCAGGCCGAGCTGGCCGAGCGGCCGCAATTCGTATTGACGCCGTATTCGGCCCACCAGGGCTGGATCTCGCTCTTCACCGACACGACGTTCGACTGGGACGAAGTCGCGGATTACCTCAGGCTCGGGTACCGCCTCGTGGCCCAGAAGCGCATGCTCGAGGCGATGGACGCCATGGAAACGAAACCCGAACCGAAGTCCACCAGGAGAGTCGCCCGATGATCCGTCGCTCCACGCTGACCCTGCTGCTCTGCTCCACCGCGCTCATCCCCGCCGCATCGGCGCAGAAGAAGAGGCCCGAAGCGACGAATCCGATCCAGAAGGAGTACCAGGCCACCGCCGACCGGATCATCGCCGCCGCCACCGCCGATAGCGCCGCCTGGAACAAGCTGGCCGAGCTGACCGACGACTTCGGCAACCGGCTGAGCGGCAGCGAGGCCCTGGAGCGGGCGATCGACTGGATCCTCGCGCGCATGAAGTCCGAGGGGCTCGACAACGTCCACAGCGAGCCGGTGATGGTGCCCAAATTCGTCCGCGGGCACGAGAAGGCCGAGCTGCTGGAGCCGCGTTACCTCAACCTGCCGATGCTCGGACTGGGCCAGAGCGTGGCCACGCCCAAGGGCGGGGTGACCGCCGACGTGCTGGTGGTCTCGAGCTACGACGACCTCAAGGCCCACGCGGCGCAGGCGGCGGGGAAGATCGTGCTGTTCGACGTGCCGTTCACCAACTATGGCCAGACCGTCGCCTATCGTTCCGGTGGCGCGGTAGCGGCAGCCAAGGTGGGCGCGGTGGGGATGCTGCTGCGCACCGTGGGTCCCTACAGCATGCGGAATCCGCACACCGGCTCCATGGGCCCGTACGATTCCACGGTGAAGAAAATCGCGGCGGCCGCGATCACGGTGGAAGACGCGGCGATGCTGCACCGGATGCAGAACCGGGGACAGCGGATCGTGGTGCGCCTGGAGATGGAGGCCCACATGGAGCCGGACTCGCCGTCGCGCAACGTGATGGGGGAGCTCACCGGCCGCGAAAAGCCCGACGAAGTGGTGGTGTTCGGCGGGCACATTGACTCCTGGGATGTGGGCACCGGTGCGATGGACGATGCCGGCGGCGTGGTGATCGCATGGGAAGCGGTCCGGCTGCTGAAGAAGCTCGGCCTCACCCCGCGCAGGACCATCCGGGCGGTGGGCTGGGTCAACGAGGAGAACGGCGGGCGGGGCGGACTGGCCTATCGGGACGCCCACAAGAGCGAGCTGGGTAAATACGTCGCGGCCATCGAGTCCGACGGCGGCACCTTCAAGTTCCGGGGCTTCGGCTTCACCGGCACCGATTCAGCCTTTGCGGTGATCAACCAGATCTCCCGCCTGTTCAAGCCGCTGGGCGTCGACTCGGCCACCATCGGCGGCGGCGGGGCGGACATCGGGCCGATCATGGGTGAGGGCGTGCCCGGGATGGGACACAACGTGGACGGAACCCGGTACTTCTGGTATCACCACTCCGAGGCAGACAACGTCGACAAGATCGATCCCCGGGAGCTGGCGGAGAACGTCGCCGCCATGGCGATCATGGCCTATGTGCTGGCGGATATGCCCGTCAGGCTGACCCGGGGCGGGAAGCCGCTGGGGCGGGGGGAGCGTTAAAGGCGGTAGGGCGTTAAAGGCTGTAGGGCGGGAAGGCGGTAGGCGGTAGCACCTCTTCCCCATTGACTTTCTAGGGGAGCCGCGCGATCGTTGCTCCCTAGAAACCCTAGGGAGCCACTCGTGCCGGATTCCTCGCTCGCCGTTCTCCGCGGTACCCTCGACCTCCTTATCCTCAAGGCCCTCTCCTGGGGCCCGGCCCACGGCTATGCGGTGGCCGAATGGATCGAGCGGGTCACCCACGACACCCTCCAGATCGAGGAGGGTTCGCTTTACCCCGCGCTGCATCGTCTCGAGGAACGGGGCCTGATCGAGGCCCAGTGGGGCGTCTCGGGCACCAACCGGCGCGCCAAGTACTATGACATCACGACGACGGGACGCCAGGCGCTCAAGGACGAATCGGCTACCTGGACCCGGTACGCGAAGGCGGTCTTCTCGGCGCTCGAGGCGCCGGCGGCGCTCAAACCGGCCCGGGTCTGATGCCGGCGCGGAAGGAGCCGCTCTGGCGGCGCTATCTCCGATTCTTCGGCCCCGATGTGGGCGCCGACGTCGATGAGGAGCTGGGGTTTCATCTGGAGATGCGGGAGCAGAGCTACCTGGC
>DASYPZ010000348.1:0-9212 GCA_036006105.1 Gemmatimonadales bacterium
AGATTGGCCAGAAGCACGTCGTCTCCATCGGCGGAATCGGATATCTTCGCGCCGCTGTCACGCCGGTTGGGATTCGATGCGCCCAGATAGGCCCGAACCAGCCTGGCCCGGTAGAAGGTGTGCAGGGAGAGATAGTTCGGATCCAGCATCCAGCCCAGCCCGATGATGCTGCCGAGCACGATGCCCACCAGGGCCACGATCGCCGTCGGGACCGCCACCTCGATCAGCGTCGGTTTCAGGAATTGCTGCATCAGCATCGGACCCAGCAGCAGGGCCGCGGCACCCAGCAGGGTCAGCATGCGATGGTTCGCGCGGGTCGCGGTGACGGACGCCAGCAGGACGAAGGTGGCGGTGAAGGTGATGCCGCCGACGGCGATCGCCGCGACCAGGGGGTTTCCGGTACCGAGCGGCATTCCCGGCTCAAGCGCGATCCGTCCGAAGCCCCAGCCCATCAGGGCGCTCACGGCCGGCGTGAGGGTGAAGAGCACGACGGTCAGCCGCTTTCGAAGCCGCACGACTCGATCGACCGACTCGGAGGGCTTCGAGAGGAGCGCCAGCAGAGCCCGCAAGAGCCACGGCGCGAGCACGATGCCGGCCGCCAGGCCGACGTAGGCACTGGTGAGCTCGCGCGGATAGCGAAGGGGATGGACCAGGAAGTATGCCGCGGCCATCGCGATCGCCCCGGCCCCCAGCGCCGCCCAGGTGACGACGCGGCTGCGCACCAGGTCGGCGCCGGCGTCGGTCCAGAACTCGTACGTCCCGAAGATGCAGCAGATCAGGATCCCGATGAAGAAGGCCAGAATGAGCGGCGGAAAGATTTCCGCCGGGAACACCATCACGCGACTGAGGACCGCGTGTGTCACGGTCGCGACCAGCATCAGCAGCACGACGAGGACCAGCGGCGGCGTGACCGCGAACACCAGCTGGCTCGCGCGGCTCGGCGTGGAAGGATGATTGTCGGCGCCACCGGTGGGAGCCGCCTTGAGGCCGGTGAACAGCGCCCCTGCTCCGGCCCAGACCACCGCGAGCCATCCGCCGGTCTGGGCCAGCCTGCGCCCGAGAGTGGCCTCGCCCTGCTGAAAGGCGAAGCGGACCGCCTCGTGCGCAAAGCCGCCGAAGACCAGGGTCACCCCTAACACGGTGAACAGCACCAGGATGATGCTCTGCAGCCGGGTCATCCGGTTGGTCAGCACCTCGCCGGCCGATGGCCTTGCTTTCCCACCGGGAGGAGGCTCGGCCAGGGAACGGCCGATCAGCAGGTAGGCCGCCATCAGCGCGACCGGCACGGCCCCGATCAGCAGCAGGCGTCCCGCGTCGAAGTCGCGCAGCTGCACGAGGAAGCTCGAGGGGCTGCCCCAGTCCAGCGACCGGGACAGGAAAACGAAGATCGCCGTGACGCCGACCGCGGTGACCACCGCCATGAAGGCTCGTCCAATACTGAAGAGCATCCACAGCACCAGGGACAACAACAGCGCGCCCGCGAGCACCAGCAGCGGGAGCGACAGCCACGCGACCCGCTGGACCAGCGCGAGGTGCCCCGGACCGGCCTGGTTCCTCGGCTCGGGGCACACCGGCATCGGAGTCTCCGTTGGCCCGGAAGTGGGAGCGAGCTCGGTCCAGGGCTTCACCAGCGCCGCCGGCGCGTCGCAGGCGTACGCGGATACCAGGTTGTGATTGGCGGTGAAATAGAATTGAGACGCCAGGATCGCCGCGCCAAGCAGCGGGACCAGCATCAGGATGGTCAGAAAGAGATTCCTGGACACGACGGTAATGGCCCGCCAGGTGTCGCCGCTCAGCGCCCCTTTCCGGGGGGTGAGGTAGTTCGCGAAGAGCCGGAGGTGATGCACCGGGTCGATGCCGGCGTTTCGGGAGCCCTCGGGACGCAGCGACCCATCCGGTGCCGTCGCCGGATCCCGGCGCGATGCCCACTTGCCGCGTTCGGTCTCGAGTCCCTCGGCCGGCGGGAAGATCTCGGTCCGCTCTTCCCGCGCGAGCCACGCGCTCCACCAGCCTCCGATGAAGCCTCCGCCCGATACCGTCGAGAGGTAGTCGAAGTGCTTCAGCATGCCATCGGCCTGCAGCCGCTGCAGGATTCCGAGACAGAAGGTGGCGCTCCGGATGCCGCCGCCGGAGAGCGCCAGTCCCTTCAAATCCGCGGGCGGCGCGTCGGGATTCGCCGGCTTGCCGAGCCGATACGACTCGCGGCGAGCCCGGATGTCCTCGCACTCCCGGGCGAAGACTTCCCTGAAGGGCGCCGATTCTTCCGGAGGCGGGGTAGTTGGCGGCATCGGCTCCACCCGGATCAGAGGGTTGGGCGACGGTGGGCGGGTTGGTCTGCCAAATACTGCCCCGGGAGGGCGCAATAGGTAAGGGTGGAGTCGGAGCGACCTATAAGATGTTATAGGGCGGGACCAAGTGGCGGCTCAGGAAGGCCCGGTCGGAGGAGCCAGCATGACCCGGGCATCCGCAGCGACCGCGCCCGTGGACATCGCCATGAGCGGGTTCACATCCAGCTCGGCGATCTCGGGGTGATCGGACACCAGCGTGGCGATCCGGAGCAGCACGTCTTCCACCGCGCCGCGATCCGCCGGCGGCATGCCGCGCACCGCGTCCAGCAGGCTTGCGCCGCGAATCTCCCGCATCATGCGGCGGGCCTCCTCCCGGTCGAAGGGGGCGATCCGGAAGGTGACGTCTCGCAGCACCTCCACCAGGATTCCGCCCAACCCGAACATCACCAGGGGACCGAACAGGGGATCACGGGTCATTCCGACGATCAGCTCGCGCCCGTTGTGCAGCATCGGCTGTACCATCACCCCGGTGATCACCACGCCGGAATGGGCGGTGCGAGCTCCCAGCATGATCTGATCGAATGCCCGCCGGACTTCGGCGGCATCGCCGAGATTCACCTGCACCCCGCCCACTTCGGTTTTGTGCAGGATCGCGGGCGCCACGATCTTGAGCACGACCGGATAGCCCATTCGCTCGGCGTATCCCACCGCCTCGTCCGCGCTGGTGGCCAGGCTTCCTCGGGCGACGGGGATCCCATACGCGGAGAGCAGCTCGAGGGCCTCCGCCTCCGCCAGGCGACTCCGACCCGCCGCCCTGGCCTCGTCGATCAGCCGGCGGGCCGTGACGCGATCGACCACCATCGGCTCGAGGACCGGCTCCGGACGCTCCCGCCACTCACGCCAGCGGCACATGGCGGCCAGGGCGCGCGCCGCGGATTCGGGGAAGATGTACGCCGGAATTCCGGCGGCATGCAGCGTCGCCCTGCCCTGCGGCAAGCCCTGGTGGCCCATCAGCACCGCGAATACCGTCTGGTCGGGGTGTTCCTCCGCGACCGTCGCGATGGCGAGACTCACATCCTCCTGGGTGACACCCAGGGGCGGAACGAAAATGGCGAGGGCCGCGTCGACGGCAGGATCCTCCAGCAGGGCACCGAGCGCCGCCCGGTAACCCTTCGGGGTGGCCGACGCGATCATGTCCAGCGGGTTACGAATGGAAGCCTCGGCCGGGAACAGCGTGGCCAGCCGGGCCACCGTTTCCGGTGCCAGATCCGGAAGCTCGAGTCCGTTCGCCTCGCAGGCGTCAGCCGCGAGGATACCGGGGCCGCCGGCGTTGGTGAGGACCACGGTGCGCCGGGACCTGGGCGGCCGCTGCACCGAGAATCCCATGGCAAGATCGAACAGCTCCTCGATCGTACCGGCCCGGAGCACTCCGGCCTGGGCCAGGAGCGCGTCGACGGCGGCGTCGCTCGCGGCCAGCGCTCCGGTGTGGGAGGACGCGGCCCGGGCTCCCGCCCTGGAGCGACCGGACTTGACGACGATGATCGGCTTCCGCTTGGTGATGCGCGAGGCGATCTGGAGGAACTTGGCCGGGTTTCCAAAGTTCTCCACGTACATGAGGATCGCCTCGACGTCGGTCTCGTGTTCCCAGGCCAGGAGCAGATCGTTCCCGCTCAGGTCGGCCTTGTTTCCGATCGAGACGAACTGGGAGATGCCGATGCCGTATTCCCGGGCGTAATCGAGGACCGAGAGTCCCATGGCACCGGACTGCGACACAAACCCGATCTTGCCGTACGGCGGCAGATCCGGGGCGAAGGTCCCGTTCATCGAGATGGCCGGGTTGGCGTTCAGCACCCCCATGCAATTGGGCCCCACCATACGGATGCCCTTGGCCCGGACGAACTCGGTGAGACGGCGCTCCAGCCCGACGCCTTCGCCCCCGACCTCCCGGAATCCGGCCGAGATGACGACCAGGGCCGCGATGCCTTTGCGGGCGCAGCCCTCCACCACGCCCTGCACCAGCTCCTTGGGGACCACGATGATCGCCTGGTCGACCGCGACGGGGACGGACTCGATGTCCGGATAGGCGGGGACCGAGCAGATCGCCGCCGCCCTGGGATTCACCGGATAGACCGCGCCGGTATACCCGCAGCGCACCAGGCTGGCCACGATCTCGTGACCGATGGTGCCCGGCATCCGGGAAGCGCCGACGACGGCGATGCTCGAAGGAGCCAGGATGGGCCGGAGGGCAACCGCGGAGGGAGCATGCACGCGAGAACTCAGACGAAAGAGGAGGGTTCCGGGGGTAAGTTAGCCCGAACGCCACTCGTTGGCCCCGGCGGCGCGTTTCGGCCCGGCCGGGGGCCATGCAACGGTCGCGGGAATCCCTGCGTCCAAGCACTATAGGCACTTCGCCTATAGTGGCCATTCCCTCACTGGGACGCTCCCATGAGCCCGCGTCACCGCTCCGAGGACCCCGACGCCCTCCTCCCTCTTCGACCGGTGGAGGCGCTGCTCCTCACCATGCTGTCGTCCGAGGACCGCCACGGCTACGGCCTCCGGCAGGACATCATCGCGCACACGGACGGCAAGATCGCCCTGGAAGCCGGGAGCCTCTATCGGCACATCCGCCGGCTGGAGGAGGCCGGGCTGGTGGCCGAGACGGCGGGCCCATCCTCCCCCCAGGATGATGAGCGCCGCATCTATTACCGGCTGACGCCGTTCGGCCGCCGGGTGCTGGCCGCCGAGATGTTGCGGCTCCGGTCGCTGGTCCGGCTGGCGGAGGCCCGTCGGGTTATCGCGCCGGGGCGGCCATGACCGCTCCCGGCGAGCGCCTCTACCGGGCGCTGCTCCACCTCTATCCGCCGCCGTTCCGACGTCGCTACGAGTCGGCCATGGTCGCGTTCTACCGCGAGCGACGCCGCGCAGCCGGTCCGGGCGTCTGGCCCGCGCTGCTGATCGATCTGATGATCAACGCCGGGGCCGAGCGCCTGTCGGTCCTCCGACCCCGAGCCAGCGCCGAAAGGATCACCATGCACACCCTGCTGCAGGACCTGCGTCTCACCCTTCGCGGCCTGGCACGGACCCCCGGCTTCACCGCCGTCGTGCTGCTGACGCTCGCGCTCGGCATCGGCGCCAATGCCGCCATCTTCAGCGTCGTCAACGGCGTGCTGCTGCAACCACTCCCCTTCTCCGACCCCGATCGCATCGTCGATTTCCGGCAGCAGGAGCCCTACTCCGACGTGTCGGAGCCGGAGTTCATGGACTACCGGCGCGACATGCGGTCCATGGAGCGACTCGCCGCCTATACCGGATACGGGGCGAATCTGGCGGGCGACGAGGAGCCGGTGCGGGTCGAGGGCGCGCGGGTGTCCGACGGATTCTTCAGCATCCTCGGAGTCGCTCCGCTCCGAGGCCGCACGTTCGCCCCCGACGAAGAAAAGCCCGCCCAGGGTCCCTCGCCCGTGATCCTCATCAGCGAGGGCGTCTGGCGGTCGCAGTTTGGCGCCGATCCGAAGATCCTGACCCGCGAGGTCCGCCTGAACGGCGTTCCCCGCCGCGTGATCGGCGTGATGCCGGCCCGGTTTGGATTTCCCGAGCCGGAGACCGGGGTCTGGCTGCCGCTGCGCCTGAATCCGGACTCGCTCTGGACCCGGAACAATCACTATCTCCTGCTGGTCGGGCGGCTTCGCGCCGACGCGACTCCCGCCAAGGCGAATACCGAGGCCAACCTGCTCACCCACCGCTGGCTCACCGACTTTCCCGAGACCTACTTCCCCGACAAGCCGCTCGTCGCGGTGGTCGAGCCGCTGATGGAACGGGTCCTCAACAATTCCCGCCCGTACCTGGTCACCCTGCTCGGGGCGGTGGCTTTCGTGCTGCTGATCGCCTGCGCCAATGTCGCCAATCTGCTGCTGATTCGCGGCGAGGCCCGGCGGCGCGAGCTGGGCATCCGGACCGCGCTGGGAGCGTCCGGGCGGCGCCTGGTCCTGCAGCAGCTCACCGAATCGGGGGTGCTCGCGCTGGCGGGAGGCGGGTTAGGCATGCTCGTGGCCTGGGGCGGTGTCCGGGTGCTGTTGCGGCTGGCCCCGGCCTCGCTGCCGCGGCTGGAGCACGTGCAGCTCGACGCGCCGGTGTTCCTGTTTACCCTGGCCGTCTCCCTCGGCACCGGCCTGGTCTTCGGTCTTCTCCCGGCGATGCGCGCATCGCGGGGGGACGCGGTGGGCGCGCTGCGGGAGGGAGGGCGCAGCTCGTCCTCGCGGGGCGGGAGCCGGACCCGGCGGACCCTGGTCATGGGCGAGGTGGCGCTCGCCGTGGTCATGCTCTCCGGCGCGGGACTCCTGCTGCGGAGCCTCCGGAGCCTGCAGCGGATCGATATCGGCTTCGACGCCTCCCGGATTCTGACGGCGCGCCTCAACCTTCCGCCCCTCAACTACCCGGTAGATGCCAAGGCCGTCGCCCTGGTGCAGCAGCTCGAGGAGCGCATGAAGGCCCTGCCGGGTGTGACGGGCGCCGGCACGATGGGATGGACCCCCGTGGTTGGAGGCGGCGGAACCTGGTCGATTCTCATCGACGGACGGGTGGTCAAGGACATCGCCGCGGCGCCCACCGCCGATCCCCAGCAGGTCACCCCGGGGTTCTTCACCACCCTCGGCGTCAGGATCCTGCGCGGGCGTGGCTTCACCGATCAGGATCGCGAAGATGCACCCCCGGTGGCGGTCGTCAACGAGACGATGGCCAAACAACTCTGGCCCGGTCAGGACCCGGTGGGGCACACCCTCAGGATGTTCGGCGATCAGGCGCCCTGGGTGACGATCGTCGGCGTGATGCGAGACATTCTCACTCGTGGCGTCGGCAAGAGCGCGCCGGCGACGATGTACTTCCCCTACGCCCAGGCCGGAAAGAGCGCCTACTTCCTTCCCCGCCAGGTCACCCTGGCGATCAAAACCACCGGGAACCCCGAAGCGCTCGGCCCGGCCCTGCGACGCGCCGTTCACGAGCTCGACGCCGGCGCGCCGGTCTCTGAGGTGCGCTCGATGGATGAAGTCATGGGCACGGCGCTCTCGAGCCGCCGCTTCACCACGCTCCTGCTGGGCTGGTTTGCCGGCCTTGCGCTCCTGCTGGCCGGCATCGGGATCTACGGGGTCATCGCGTACGGCGTGAGTCAGCGCACCTACGAAATCGGATTGCGCCAGGCGCTGGGCGCCGATCGGCGGTCGGTGCTCGGGTTGATCGTCGCGGAAGGACTGCGACTCACCGGAATCGGGTTGGTGGCAGGGTTGCTGCTGACCCTCGCGACCGGGCAGCTCATTCGCTCGCTGCTGGTCGACGTCAGCGTCGCCGATCCGGTCACCTTGGTGGGAGTCGCCGCCCTGCTCGCCGGCGTCGCCTCACTGGCCTCCTGGATGCCGGCCCGCCGAGCCATGGCGGTCAGCCCCACGGAGGCCTTGAGAGGAGGTTGACGACTAGTGGAGCGTCAGGTTGAGTCCCGCCGAGATCTGCGCCGTGGACCCGTTGCGGGCAGTAAAGCGAAACTCGGCGAATGGATGAATCTTGCCTTTGAGCGACTCGACGCCTCCGAACAGGTTGAGCCCGGCGTCGGTGTTGCCGATACCGGCTGCGCTGCGGTGGGCAATTGCCAGCCCGCCGCCGGCGTAGAGCCACTTGATCGATTCGGTCGCAAAGCGGTACTTGAGGTCTGCGTTGAGGTTCCAGGCCGATCCGACGTCGACAAAGAAGTAGTCAAAGGATGGGTAAAACTCGAGCTGCTTCATGACCGGAACGCTGAACTGGCCTCCGAGACCAAGCTTCTCATAGTCAAACTGATAAGAGACCCGCGGACCGATATGAAGCCGATGGGTCTGGGCCTGAGCCGCACCCGCGGCGACCGATGCCAGCACGAGTACGGTGGCTATTCTGGACAGACGTAACGGCATTCGTGAGCTCCTTTGAGAGGGAACTGCCCTAAAGGTTAGGAAAATATAACTTATAGGCCGATTTCCTCAAAGGGCGTCGTCATGATCGCTACCTGAGCCCGGTCCGACCGGTGTCTTCCCTGCCGCGGCGGCGCTCCGGGTCAGCAGGCGCGGATCGCCGATGCGCTCGGCCCATACGGCAAAGCCTTGGGTGGGGCCTTTCCATTCCAGCGCATCCACATTCTGGAACACGGGGGCATCCGTGCGCAGGGTGGCGAGATCCTTGAAGAGCAGCGCGCGTTCCGACTGCTCAGCCAGCACCTCGACCGGAAAGTTCTCGATGGGTCCGTAGCGGTTGAGCATCCGTGCCGCCGAGACGGCGCCGATACCGGCGATCCCCGGATAGCCGTCCTGGGCGTCACCCACCAGCGCCAGGTAATCCGCTATCAGGCCTGGATCGACCCCGAACTTCCTGCGAACCCCTTCGGCGTCCCGGATTTCCCCGCCCCGGCGGTCCATTTGCACCACCCGGTCCCCGCTGACGCACTGCGCCAGATCCTTGTCGTTGGACCAGATGCAGACTTTCTCGACCCGCGGGTCCGCGCTCGCGAGGTGCGCCGCGGACGCGAGCCCATCATCGGCCTCCAGCTCGACCAAGGGCCAGACCGCGACGCCCATCGCGGCGAGCGCCTCTTCGAGGGGGTGAAACTGGGCCATCAGGGCGCGCTCGACCCCTGCGGAGGTCTTGTAGCCGGGCCAGAGATCGTTGCGAAAGGATTCGATCACATGATCGGTGGCGACGCCCAGGTGGGTGGCGCCCTGCTCGATCATCTTGAGGATCGAGTGGAGCAGCCCACCCACCGCGGCGAGGGGCTTGTCCTTTCCCTTGTGGGCGCGACGCTGACCATAGAACTGCCGAAACAGCTCGTAGGTGCCGTCGACAAGGTGCACTCGCATCGGGGCAGCCTCGCACATGCGTCGCGGGTTGTGACGGGGGTCACCGAGGTTGAAC
>DASYPZ010000349.1:0-4696 GCA_036006105.1 Gemmatimonadales bacterium
TGAACCGGGAGACCTTTCTCGCCGCCGCGCGCGCCGCGCGGGATCACCATCTGCCCTTCGCCGGTCACGTCCCCCGCGTGGTTGGGGCCGCGGATGCCTCCGACGCCGGCATCGCGAGCATCGAGCACCTGCTCGCGATCCCTACTCCGTGCACGCCGGCCGAGTCGCTGGCGCTCGAGCCCAGGTACCCGGTGCAGGGCGCGCTGGGTCGCTGCTCTTCGGCGGATCCGGCGCCGCTCTACGCCAGGCTGGCCGCGAACGGCACCCGGGTGACCCCGACCTTCACGGCCCAGTACGAGGTGGCCGTCTGGCCCACCCGCAGCGTGCCGGGGGATTCCCTGGCCCACTATCTCCCCGATACCCTGCGCCGCTACACCGCGGGGATCTTCCCGATGCCGGACAGTATTCCGCCGGGGGCAGACAGCGTGGGACGCGCGGTGTTCGCCAAACGGTTGGCGTTGGTGGGCGCCTTGCACCGGGCCGGCGTCATCGTGCTCCCCGGCACCGACGCGCCACTTCGTAATAGCCCGCCGGGGTTCGGATTGCACTTCGAGCTGGCCTGGCTGGCTGCTACGGGGCTCTCGCCCTGGCGGGTGCTGGTGGCGGCGACGCTGGAACCGGCGAAGTTTCTCGGCATGCAGGACTCGCTGGGGACCATCGAGACCGGCAAGCTGGCCGATCTGGTGCTGCTCGACGCCGATCCCCTGGTTGATATTCGGAATACCAGGAAGGTGAATACCGTCGTCGCGAACGGGAGGCTATTGGATTCCAGTACACGGAACCGCCTTTTGAGAATCCGCACCCCGTAGTCCTACCGCCTTACCGCCCTCCCGCCCTCCCGCCTTCTTCCCGCCCTCCCGCCTTCCCGCCCTCCCGCCCTATTCCCGCCCTCCCGCCTTATTACCGCCCTCCCGCCTTCGCGCCGGAGCCGGTCTCAGCGAAGCGAGTCGGGCGGCACCGCCTGGTTCCACATCTCGTGGGTGAGCCGCCATTTGCCGTCCACCCCGCGATGCAGGACCAGGAGCATCTTGCCCCAGCCGTCGAACGGCGGCTTGTCCCCGGGGAGCGCCACCACCTGGTGCTCGGTGCACCATTCCGAGGCCCAGTCGCCCGAGACGGTGATGTCGAAGCACTGGAAATCAAAGCTGGTCATGGTCGCGCCCTTGAGCGGCGCGGTCACCTGCTCGAAGAATCGGGTGATGGCCTGCTTCCCCACGATCGGCCTGGTCGAGGGAAGCAGGCTCACGCCGTTGTCCTCCCAGAGCGCGAGCGAGGCGCCGTTGTTCATCGTGCGGGTGGCCTCGTCGAAGGCGCGGTTGAAGGCCGCGATCCCGGCCCGCGGATCGCCGGGTGTCGCCTGCGCGCGCGCCGCGCCGGAAATCAGACCGAGCAGCAGCAGCGCACCGTGGAGGGATCTCATCTCGCCATCTCCCGAAGAGATTCTGAACGATAAGGCCTCTACCGCCTTACCGCCTTACCGCCCTCCCGCCCTCCCACCTCCAAAGTCCGCGATCACCCCCGGCACCGCCGAATCGAACCCGACCACGTCGAGCATACCGGCATCGGCCGGGTCCGCGATGGTGAACCCATTCGAAGCCATCGCCACCACCACCAGCCCGGCCGCGATGCCCATCCGCTCCCGGTACTCGCGGAGCGCCTGAACCGGATGCACCGCTCCGGCCCAGGTCTCGTTGTCCGTGTAGATCACGAACAGGTCGATGGGCCAGCGATGCTTCACCGCCTCGAGCATCGGCAGCGCGCAGTCGGTGCCTCCAAAGTCGAGACCGCTGATGCGCGTCACCACGTCATCCAGCCGCTGCCGCGGCGAGATGGCGAGCGTCGACAGTCCGGAGCCCAGCCGAGGAGACCAGCGGGACGCATAGCTCCCGGCGGTGAAGGCCGTGAACATGTGGACCGGCTCGGTGGACGCCGTCACCAGCGCCATCGCGGCCGACGCCTCTCGGCAGGTGAGATACGGCATCCCGTTGACCCGCCCCGTCATCGATCCCGATACGTCAAGCGCGAGCATGACCCGCTTCCCCGTGGTCGGCGCATGATCGAACGCCAGGTAGAACGCCCGGTCCAGCGCATCGACCACCTGCGGCACCGCCCGCCAGCTGTTCTTGCCCTTCATCCCGTGCCCCTGGGCGTAGGTCTTGAGCGCCGCCAGGAGCGCGATCGGATGCACCCGCGCCGCCTTGAGCGCTGCCCGATCGCCCAGTCGTACGGTGATCGTGTGCACCGCATCGCTCATCGAGGCCAGCAGACCCACCTTGCTCATGACGCCGAGGTTCCGGATCATGGCCGTGAGCGGCATCCGCTCCAGGAGCGCCTCCCAGATGACGGCGTGCGACAGCAGCTGGGTCGGCACCATCTCACGCGTCAGTCCAAACCGAACGATGGCCTGCGCGGCCAGTCCGGGCGGCTGATGCGGCAGCGCGCGCACCGCATCGATGAGCTCGGTCACCTCTGCGTCGCCTGCGCCGGTATCACCCTTGGTCGCGTAGCGGAACACCTGGGTGTGGGCAGCCGTCGGCGCCACCGGATGCGCCAGCCGCAGCGCGTCCCGATGGGCCCACCCATCCCGGCTCGGGTACTTGAGGATCTGGTAGGCCAGCTCCTTCGCCGGCTTCGCGGTGTACCACGCCGCCACCGCTCGGCGCACCCCGCGCCCCCAGCCCCGGAACGCCTTGACGTACTGGAGCCAGTGGAACAGGTGAGTGGCGGTGCGCGCCACCTGGGGGAGCGCGGTCCATACGGCGGCCTTGGTGGGCGCGTCGCCCAGGCCGGCCGCGATCGCCAGGGCGAACAGCGCCGGGTCGTTCTTCGGAGCGCGACCGGCCAGGCTCACCTCGAGAATCCGGCGCACCGCCCGCGGGCCATCGAGCGCCAGGCACTCGACCACGGCCTGGGCGTTCTCCTGGGTGAGCTTCCGCTCGCCGATGTAGAACGTTCCGCCCTCGCTTCCGAGGATCAGAAAGCGATCCAGCCGGGTCCACGGGTCGACCGGCCAGGTATATCCGCCCGCCGAATTGGCGATCTGGGCGGAACCGGGGATCGGCTCGCTCTGGGGCGTCAGGAGACGCCGCAGCCGAGTGGCGAAGTGCTTCGTGAAGTCCATGCTGAATCTCCTATGGTGATCTACCGCCTTCCCGCCCTCCCGCCTTCCCGCCTTCCCGCCTTCCCGCCTACCGACCTGCTGAGCAGATAATTGGTGCGGCTCGGTTCCTGGGTGTCATCCCAGGAATCTTGGAATGAGATAACCGAACCGCTTCGACCCGCTCAGCACTGCCTGGATCAGCCGAAGCACAGGATTCGAACCTGTGACTACCACGATAACCCTCGACCTTCGGCCCGTTGCCGGGCGAGTACGGTGAGGGGCCCTCGACTGACCCACCTCCACTCCAGGGAGACCGGCGGGATTTGACCCGTCTGCCCCCATCGGGGCAGCGCCGGGCGAAGCCCGGTGAGGGGAGCGAGGTCGCGAAGCGACCGCAGCTCAACCCGCGTCATCGGTTTGTCGATAACCCGCTGCCTGCGGCCCGTATCGGGCAAGTGTTTGGCAGGGGAAGTACCGTTGCTCTACCGGGCTGAGCTACGGTCTCCTTTTTCGGTTGTCTTTCGGCCCGGCTGACGTGAGAGAGCACACCACTCGCAAGCCCACGCCAGCCGGCCCTTCCCGCTCAGTCCTGCTCGTTCCAATGCCGATCGGCCTTCCGCTCCCGGGCGAGCGAGCGGGAAATCTCCCGATCACGCGCCCGCTGCTCGGTGGAGCACTGGACGATCACATCGATCTTCCCGGTGCGGAGCCGGATCCGCGAGCCCGCCGTGTCGACGAACCTGACCCATCGGACTCTCGGTCGGGCGTCGAGCACCGTCTCGATGAACCGTGCCATCTCGGTGCTCACCATCCAGCTGCCGTTTTCACAGCCCACCAGGAAGTAGTCGCCGGCAGGCTTGATCGCATCGGATTCGGCCTCGTGACCGATGATGTTCATGCCTCCCTCTCAAAGTGAATTCATGCCTTCGTGGCTTCACCTCGCTTTTCGCGGCCTCGCGGGCCGCGGATTCGAATCGTCATGTTTCGGTCCTCCCGTTGATTGCTAGGCCACCGCGGCAGGTCCGCGGAGCCGTTGCAGCACCAGCTCCTGCCGTGTCGGCACCCAGGGGGCACGAATCGGCTTCCGCCCGACCTCCGCGACCAGCCGGCAGTCCTTCGCGTGATTACACGAGCTGCACGCCGTCACCACGTTGTCCCACCGATCTGCTCCGCCCTTGGACCGGGGCACCAGGTGGTCCCGGGTGAGCCGCTCCCGGACGCCGAGCTCCCGGCGATGCCGGCCGCAGTAGCCGCAGCGGTGCCCATCCCGGAGAAACAGGTGCTCATTAGTGAGCGCGGCCACCCGGGAGCGAATCCGCCGGTGCTTCCGCAGCACCACGCTCTTCGGCAGCGGGAAGACCAGCCGCGGACTCCGCGCCACTCGTCCCGGCAGGGTCTCCAGGATCACCGCCTTGCCCCGCAGGTGCAGCACCAGACCGATGAGCGACGGCACCAGCTCGAGCGGCTCTCCGGTTGTGTTGTAGACCAGGCACAGCATGGCGCACCTCGCAGTGTGTGGACGACCGATGGGTGCATGTGTGGGATGGGGTAAGGCGGTAAGGCGGTAAGGCGGTAGGGCGGTAAGGCGGTAAGTCA
>DASYPZ010000350.1:0-10844 GCA_036006105.1 Gemmatimonadales bacterium
TTCGCCGTTGACCTCGACCTTGCCGCCGTCGATTGCGCCGGCGGCAAGCGCGCGGGTCTTGTAGAACCGCGCGGCCCAGAGCCACTTGTCGAGGCGGGCGTGGTCGTTGGAATCCTGGGGCATCGTAGGGCTTCCCGTGAAAAGCCAGGGTCGTGCGATCTCGCGGCTTATCCGCGCGGGGGCCGCAGCAGCAAGGCGACAGGTCCATCCTTCCACATCACTCGCATGCCCCCGGCCTCACTCGGGATCGTCCACCCCGGAGGCGGGTTCAAGACGATGATCGCGCACGCCGTACCCTTGTTCCTGGGTTCTTCGATGCCGGCGGCGGGCCCGACGGGGCTCACGTACCGGAGCCGGAGCGCCTGGCCTCGGATTCGCGCCAGCGCCCGGAGCAGGTACTCGGGAGCATCGTATCCCGCGCTGAGCCCCACCTCCTCGCAGCCGGCTGCCCGGAGATCCGCCAGGGCGCGATCGATCGGCCGCTCGAGCTCGCGGCGTTCGGCAAAGTACTGATCCTCGCGGGACCCGCCGAGAATACTCCCGGTTTCCATCGGCAGTAAAGGCCGGAGGTTGTTGGCCAGCAGCGCCGGTATCGCGGCCAGCAGCAGCAACGCGCCTGTTAGGAGGACGGCCGTCCGCCCTCGGATCATGATTCCGGCCACCGGCGCAAGCCAGACCAGTACCGGGAGCTGAAGCCGGGCGCCGAAGGGTTGCCACCGAATCAGCACCCCATGAATCAGCAACCCCGCGAGCCCGGCTACGCACCAGGCGAGTACCGCCGGAGCGGGCCGCCATTTTTTCCGGAGCAGCATCACTACCACGACCAGCACCAGTCCCAGGTGCACCGGGTTGCCGGCCAGCGATTCGTGGGTGCTGAAGGCACCGACGCGGAAACCGCCGAAGTAGGGGAAGAGCGCGCCGGGATCGACGCCCAGCAGGGATCGCTGCAGGTCGAGCACGCCGTCGGTCAGCCAGAGATTTCCGCGCGACCAGGGCACCCCCAGGTGCAACGAGGCATTGGCGAGGAGATTCGCGATCGCGGAGCCCGGGCTCAGCGGCGTCAGCTGGAGCGATTGCCGGGCCGAGGGGTCCCCCAGTGGATCTCCAAACAACCCGGCATTTCTGAGAAACGTCGGGCCGTCGAGCAGGATCATGGTGGCGAGCCCCATCAGCGCGGCCCGACCCAACGCCGGGAAGCGTCCGGCTCGCCACAGCGCGCCGGCATAGAGTGCGAGCCACGGAGCGAGCGCCAGCCATGCGGTGCCCTTGGTCGCGACGGCAAGGCCGGCCGCGAGGCCGATCCATGTCGCCCCGCGCCAGTCGGGCTTCTTGCCGAGCCAGACTTCGAGTATCAGCGCCGCGGTGCAGAGCACCCAGAACGCGGCCGGGAGGTCGGTTTGGGTGGACGACGCATGAAGCACGGCCACGGGAAGGGTCGCTGAAACGAGCGCACCGAAGGCAATCTGGCGATCGGTTCCCTGGAACAGCCGCACGAGCCTCGCAGTGACCCCAATGCATCCCAGGTAGGCCGCCCACGAGGGGAGTGCCGCGAGCCGATCGCCCCCGGTGAGGAGCCGGAGATGGAGGATGGCGTACTCGGTCCACGGACTCATCCAGAGCTGGCGATCGACCGACGTCGGCCAGAATTGCAGCGTACCCTGCTCGGCCCAGCGCTCCACTCGGGGCAGGTGATAGGTCAACGAGTCCCATGCGTTTGGCGCGGAGAGCATCCCGGTGACCAGCGTGCCGAGCAGGAGGACCGCGACGCCCAACCAGCAGAGGCGGGCGACCGGGTCGGTGATGCGGGAGAACGAGGGGAGGGTGAATCCCGACCGGCGCATCCGCACCACGAGGACGATCAGCAGGCCGGCCCAGACCAGCAGCAGCGGCACCGGGGACAGGATGCCGAGTGCGCCAAGCAGCTCGGTCGTCAGCAGCACGGCCGCCCCGAGTGCGACGCTGAGTTGGATCACCCTGGAGGGTGCTCCCGGATCAGGATGCGT
Organism: Gemmatimonadales bacterium; assembly: GCA_036006105.1. Lineage (GTDB taxonomy): Bacteria > Gemmatimonadota > Gemmatimonadetes > Gemmatimonadales > GWC2-71-9 > JABFSM01. Next base: position 2,004 of record DASYPZ010000350.1, read on the forward strand.
AGTTTCCCCTTGCACGTGCCGGGGAAGATGGGTCGGGCCAGGCCGGTCGGCAAACACCATCGCCCGATCCACCGCGCCAGGTGTCGTGACCGAATTCAGCCTGTCCGTCCACCGGGCTCCCCGTTTAGGTTTGGACTCATCTCGGCACCAGGTCCTTTTTGACCGATCCTCCTCGCCTTCCTGTCGTGCCCGAAGGCTCCATCCCGCCGCACGCGGGGGAGCGGCGCTTCGGTCCCCCAGAGCAGCGCAGTTTTCTTCGATGGCTCTACATCGGGCGGGCGGTGCTCGCCGCGGTGGTCCTGGTCCGGGCCTCCCTGGTCCGGGAGCAGGCGCCCGAAGCGGCGTTCACGGCGGTGCTGGTCGTGCTGCTGGCGTACGCCGTCACCGCGTACGGCATCTTCGTCACCTTCATCAAGAAAGCCCGCGGCCGTCTCGCCTTTCTGCAGTCCCAGGCGGCGATGGATCTGCTCCTGGTCACGACGCTGGTGCATTTCGAAGGCTCGCAGCAGAGCGGCTGGGCCGCGCTGTACGTGCTGGTCATCGCGGTCTATGCGCTGCTCATGCCGCTTCGCACCGGGATCGTCACCTCGCTGCTGGGCGCGGCGATCTTCCTGGCCGATGCCTACTTCGCGCAGCCGGGCCCCCCGGGGACCTGGCTCTGGGGTCAGGTCGCGGTGTTCACCGTGGTCTTCCTCGTGGTGGCCTTCCTGGGGCAGCGGCTGCGAACCGCCTCGGTGGAGCAGACCGAGCTGGCCATCGAGCTGCATCGGGTCCGGCTCGAAGCGGACGAGATCCTCCGGAACATCCGGTCGGGCGTCTTGACGGTCGATGGGGGCGGGCGCCTGGCGTTCATCAATCTCGCGGCCGAGCATCTCCTCGGGCTTACCGCCGCCGAACATGCGGGCCTGCCGGTGCTGGATCTGCTGGAGCACCGGTCGCCCGAGCTCTTCGCGGCGGTGGTCCAGGGCATTCGCAAGGGACGCCGGGTGAATCGGGCCGAAGGCTCTGCCCTGCGGGCCGACGGCCGCAGCGTGCCGATCGGACTGTCGACGACTACCTTTGGCCGCCCGGAAGAAGAATTTCCCAGCGTCACCGCGATCTTTACCGACATCTCGGATCTCCAGCAGGTTCAGATACTGCATGTGCGGGCGGAGCGTCTCGAGGCGGTGGCGGCGCTCTCCGCCTCGCTGGCCCACGAGATCCGGAACCCGCTGGCCTCGATCCGGAGCTCGGTCGAGCAGCTGGCCCGGAGCGCCCGGGACGACCCGGACGACCGCCTCCTCGCCGATCTCATCGTGCGGGAGAGCGACCGGCTGTCCCGGCTGCTGGGCGAGTTTCTCGATTTCAGCCGGGTACGCGCCAGTCATTTCGTCACCCTCGACCTCACCGCGGTGGTGCGGGAGGCCGCGCAGCTGGTGCGGGAGCATCCCGACACCGGTCCGGGCGTGGAGATCGTGGTCCGCGGTGAAGCCGTCGAGGTCGACGCGGACGAAGACCTGCTGCACCGAATCGTGACCAACCTCATTCTGAATGCGGCCCAATCGATGAATGGCGCGGGACGGATCGAAGCGATGGTAGACCAGCCCGGCCCGACCGAGCTCACCCAGGCCGGCGAGTTCGATTACCCGGTCCGCCTCCGGGTCAAGGATGACGGGCCGGGCATCGATCCCGAGCTGCAGGAGCGATTGTTCCAGCCGTTCGTGTCCGGCCGGCCCGGCGGCAGCGGCCTCGGTCTGGCGATCGTGGAGCGCGCGGTCGCCGCGCACCGGGGACTGGTGACGCTGGACTCTGCCCCGGGCAAGGGCACCACGTTTACCATTCTCCTGCACGGCAAATGGCCCTCGGAGGACGGTTCATGACCCAGCAGCCCTCGATTCTGATCGTCGACGACGAATCCGGCATTCTCGATACTCTTCGGATCCTGCTCCGGAAGGAAGGGTTCGAGGTGACCACGGCGCAGGGCGGCAAGGCCGGCCTGGACCAGATCCGGTCCGGCAGCCACGACATCGTGCTGACCGATGTTCGCATGCCCCAGGTCACCGGTCTGGACATCCTGCAGGCGGCCAAGGAGCAGGATTCCATGACGCCGGTCATCCTGATGACCGCCCAGGCCTCGCTCCAGACCGCCGTGGCGGCGGTCAACGCGGGTGCGTTCTACTACATCCAGAAGCCGTTCTCCAACGACGAGCTGCTGGCGATTCTCCGGCGCGCCTGCGAGTTCCGCCAGATTCGGGTCGAGAACCGCCAGCTCAAGCAGGATATTCGCCGCAAGGACAAGAGCACCGTCACCCGGCCCATCGGCAAATCGCGCCGGTTCACCGACGTTCTCAAGCTCGCCGAGGTCGTGGCGCCTACCGATTCCACCGTGCTGATCCAGGGCGAGAGCGGCACCGGCAAGGAGGTCGTGGCCCGCTACATCCACAACCTCTCGACCCGCGCCGACGGCCCCTTCATGTCGATCAATTGCGGCGCGCTGCCGGAAAACCTGCTCGAGAGCGAGCTGTTCGGCCACGTAAAGGGTTCCTTCACCGGCGCGGTGCGCGACAAGCAGGGACTCTTCGCCGCGGCGCGCGGGGGCACCTTCTTTCTGGACGAAGTCGGCGAGATGCCCCCGTCGCTGCAGATCAAGCTGCTGCGGGTGCTGCAGGAGCGCGAGGTGATTCCGGTCGGCGCCACCGAGACCATCCCGGTCGACGTGCGGATCGTGGCGGCGACCAACCGTGATCTGGAAGAGGAAGTTCGCCGGGGGCACTTCCGTTCCGATCTGTTCTACCGGCTCAACGTGATCGCCATCGAGCTGCCCTCGCTCCGTGATCGCCGCGACGACCTGGTCATGCTGATCGACCATTTCTTCGGGGAGCTGGCGGCGGAACGGGACGCCTCGCCCAAGGCGCTGTCGGCCGACGCGCTCGACGCGGTGATGGTCTACGACTGGCCCGGGAATGTGCGCGAGCTGCAGAACGCGCTCGAACACGCCGTGGTGCTCAGCAAGGCCACCCTCATCGAGCCCGGCGCCCTCCCGGAACGGATCACCCGGCGGCGCCGCGAGCCGCTGGTGGCCGAGCGCTCGTCGCCCAATCCTTCCCTCGAAGTCATCGAGCGGGCGTACATCATGTGGGTGCTCCAGGCGGAAGGCGGCAACAAGACGCGCGCGGCGGAGGTCCTCGGGATCGACCCCTCGACCCTCTACCGCAAGCTCAGTCGGTACGAGGAACAGCCGGCCGACGGATGAACGGCAGATGATCGCCGTTCTGGCCCTGTTGTTCGTTCTGTCCGGCGCTGCAGGCCTCTTCTACGAGGCGGTGTGGAGCCGTTATCTCAGTCTCTTCGTCGGCCACGACGCCTACGCCCAGATTCTCACGCTGGTCATTTTTCTGGGAGGCATGGGGCTCGGCGCGCTGCTGGTCAGCCGCCGCTCGGCCCGTCTGCGGGATCCGCTCTTCGTCTACGCGATCGTCGAGGCCCTGATCGGGGTGCTGGGCCTCGCCTTCCACGATGCGATCTACCTGCCGGCGACGAACTGGGCCTATCAGCATCTGTTCCCGGAGCTGGGCGGCGGGCTTTCGGTGACCCTGGCCAAGTGGGCCCTGGCCGGCCTGCTCATTCTGCCCCAGTCGATTCTGCTCGGCGCCACCTTTCCCCTGATGACGGCCGGGGCGCTCCGCCGCGTGCCCGGCCAGCCCGGCCGGACCCTTTCCGTCCTCTATTTTGCCAACAGCCTCGGCGCCGCCGCCGGCGTGCTGATCGCCGGCTTCGTGCTCTTCGACCTCGCCGGTCTGCCGGGCACGCTCGCCGCCGCGGCGATGCTGAACCTGGTCGTGGCGCTGGGCACCATGGTGGTGGTGCGGTACGGTGGGGCGGGAGGGCGGGAGGGGGGGAGGGCGATAGAAGAAGTCGCGATCACCGTACCGCCATACCGCCTTAACGCCCTCCCGCGTCTCTTGCTCTTCCTCGCCGCCGGCACCGCGATGGCCTCGTTCATCTACGAGGTCGGCTGGATCAGGATGCTGGCGCTGGTCCTGGGAAGCTCCACTCACGCGTTCGAGCTGATGCTGTCGGCGTTCATCCTGGGCCTTTCGCTGGGCGCCTGGTGGATGCGGAAGCACGCCGACCGCTGGACCGACCAGCTCCGCGCACTCGCGGTCATCCAGCTCTGCATGGGTGCCCTGGCCATCCTGAGCCTGCCGCTCTACCTGCTCTCGTTCCAGTGGAGCGCCACGCTCCTGCAGAGCGTCGCGCGCAGCGACTCCGGATACCTCCTCTACTCGCTGGCCCGCTACCTGATCTGCCTCGCGGTGATGCTGCCGGCCACGTTTTGCGCGGGGATGACGCTGCCGCTCATGACCCGCATGCTGATGGGCGGCGCCGGGGAAGGGGCCATCGGCGCGATCTATGGCGCCAACACGCTCGGCTCCATCGTCGGCGCCGCCGGTACCGGCCTGATCTTCCTGCCGCTCTTCGGCCTCAAAGGCACCCTGATCGGCGGCGGCGCGCTGGACATGCTGCTTGGTCTCCTGGTGCTCGCGGTCATGGCGCGGGCCGGCCGGCCGGTGGGCCGCCTGATGCTGGGAGGCGCCGTCGCGCTGGCGCTGCTCGGGGTCTTCGCCGTCGGGCGGCTGCACTTCGATCAGGAGCTGCTCTCCAGCGGGGTGTTCCGGATCGGACGCATCGCCGACGGCACCCTGCGTCAGATCCTCTTCCACGCCGATGGGCGCACCGCGACGGTGCACGTCAGCAGGCTCAATGTGGGGGGAACCCTGATCCTCTCCACCAACGGGAAGCCGGACGGCACCCTCACGACCACCTGGTTTCAGCGCTGCGATACCATCGCACCGCTCAAGGCGTTTACCGGTGACGACGGCACCCAGGCCATGCTGGCGCTCCTGCTGCTGTCGCATGCGCCGGCGGCGAAGAACGGCGCCGTCATCGGATACGGCACCGGGATGTCGTCCCACTTCCTGCTGGGCAGTCCGGCGTTGACCCGGCTGACTACGATCGAGATCGAGCCGGCGATGGTGGCGGGCGCCCGGCAATTCTTTCCCGCCAATCACCGGGCGGTCGACGATCCCCGTTCTCGCATCATCATCGACGATGCCAAGTCCTACTTTGCCGCCGCCGGCAGCCGCTACGATCTGATCCTCTCCGAGCCCTCCAATCCCTGGGTGAGCGGGGTGAGCGGGCTGTTCACCACCGAATTCTATGCCCGGATCCGGGCCTACCTGGCGCCGGGCGCCGTGTTCGGGCAATGGCTGCATACCTACGAGCTGACCGACGGATTGGTGGAGAGCGTGCTGGCCGCGCTGCACCAGAACTTTGCCGATTACCGGATCTACCTCATCAACGGCGGGGACATGCTCGTGGTCGCCTCGGCCGACGGCCCGCTGCGGCCGCCCGACTGGTCGGTGGCCCGCTTCCCCATGGTGCGGCAGGATCTTTGCCGGTTTCTGCCGATGACCGACGCGGCGCTCGAGCGCGCCTTGATCATCGACCGAAAGGGTCTGGCGCCGCTCTTCGCGCGCGAGGTGCGCGCCAATTCCGACTTCTACCCGGTGCTGGATCTGGGTGCCGAGCGATCCCGCTTCATGCAGCAGACCGCCACCGGACTGGCGAATCTCGGCAACGGGGTCGCGGACTATCTGGGGGACCCGTCCCTCCGGCCGGCGGACTTCGATACCGCGTCGTCCAGCGTGCTCACCCCGGTGCCGGGAGTAAAGGGCATGTTGCTGGCCGCACAGGTCCGCCGGATCTCCGCCGATTCCGGCTGGTCCGAGGCTCCGGGGAGCGCCGAGCGATACCTCTACGCCACCTGGACGCTCCAGAGCGCCTCGAGTCTGGCGCCGGCCAACTGGCGCGGGTGGACCGCGGACTTCTGGAGCATTCGCCGGGCGCTGCACGGCGGCGGCGCACCGGCCGACACCGGCTTCTTTGCCCGGGCCCGACACTTCACCGAGCGGGCCGGGGCCCCGGCTCCGTCCCGGGCGGCGATCGCCCTTGGCGAAGTCCTTGCGGGACGGAATCTGGCGGGGGGCGCCGGTTCGATCGATCTCCTGCTGGCCGAGGCCCGCGCCGGCCGGATCTGGATCCCGTCCGACGACCTGCTCGACGCCGCGGTGCGGATCGAGCTGGCGGCGGGTCATCCCGACCGGGCCCGCGCCGCCTACGACCTCATGCGGCCCTACTCGACCCGCGGCGAGGGCGATATCCGTCTCGCGCTGCTGAACGCGTACATCGACGGCGCCACCAGTCCGGCGCCCTAGGCCCTATCCGGAGCGACGATGGAGATTCCCAGGCTATCGGTGATCGTGCCGGTCTACAACGAGCGCAACACGCTCCATATCATCGTGGCGCGGCTCCGAGCGGTGCCGCTCCCGATGGAGATCATCGCGGTCAACGACTTCTCGAAGGACGGCAGCGCCGATATCCTCGACCAGCTCAAGGCCGAGGGAGCCATCGATATCGTGGTGCACCACCCGGTCAACCGCGGCAAGGGCGCGGCGCTCCGGACCGGCATCGAGCATGCCACCGGAGACGTGATCGTGGTGCAGGACGCCGATCTGGAATACGATCCCGATGAGCTGTCGAAGCTCCTGGGCCCGATCATGGAGGGCAAGGCCGACGCGGTGTTCGGATCCCGGTTTCTGGGCGGGGGTGGACGGGTCCTCTACTTCTGGCATTCGGTGGGCAACCACATGCTCACCCTGATGTCCAACGTGATGACCAACCTCAACCTGACCGACATGGAGACCTGCTACAAGATCGTGCGGGCGCCGCTGATGAAATCGCTGGTGCTGACCAGCGACCGGTTCGGCTTCGAGCCCGAAATCACCGCGCGCCTGGCCCAGGCCCGGGCCCGGATCTGGGAGCTGCCGATCTCCTACAACGGCCGCACCTACGAGGAAGGCAAGAAGATCGGCTGGAAGGACGGCGTGGCCGCCTTCTGGCACATTTTCCGTTTCAACCTGTTCCCTCCCAGGAAGCGCACGCCGTAACGCATGGGCCGCCTGGATCGGTCCATCGCGGTCGCCGGGGCGGTGCTGGTCGCCGTCCTCGGCTTCCTCCCGATCGTCAACTGGATTCCCGGCGGTCATTCGGCGCCCTGGTACGCTCCCGTCGCGAGCGACCTGGTCACCGGGCTCAGCATCGCGGCGGGCGTGGGGCTGGTGCTCGGCATTCTCTCCCGGCGGATCCGGTGGCTCTGGCGGGATGGACGGCTGGAGCCGATGCTGCGCAGCGCGGAGACCCACTGGCCCGGGTGGACCGCGGCCGTGGCGGCCGTGGGCCTGGTGCTCTACACCTGGCTCGCGCGGGAGCTCTTTGCGGGGCGTCCGCTGCTGATCGACGAAATCATCCAGGTCTTCCAGGCTCGCCTGCTGGCCACCGGCCATCTCTGGACTCCCGCCGCGCACCATCCGGAGTTTTTCAGCAGCCTGCATCTGGTCGAGCAGCAGGGCAGGGTATACGGGCAATTCCCGATGGGCGGCCCGGCGATGCTGGCCCTGGGTTCGCTGGTCGGCGCGGAGTGGCTGGTGGACCCGGTGTTCGCCGCGCTCACCATCGTCGCGTTCGGCGCCCTGCTGTCCCGCATCGAACCGCGCCCGGGTGCGCGGGTCGGGGCGCTGCTGATCTTCGCGTTGTCTCCCTTCGCGGTCTTCATGTCCAGCTCGCACATGAATCACGTGACGGGCCTGTTCTGGATCACGCTCGGAATGCTGGGCCTGGCTCGCGCGACCTCCCCCGAGGGGGGGCGCTTCCGGGACGGGCTGCTGGCGGGGCTTGGCTTCGGTTTCGCAGCCACCATTCGCCCGGTGGACGCGCTGGCCTTTGCCGCGCCCGCGGGCCTCTGGCTCCTCTGGCGAGCCATTCGGGATCGGCGGATCGCCCCGCTGCTCGGGTCCGGACTGGGCATCGGACTGCCCGTCGCCTTGCTCTGCTGGGCCAACCTCCGCACCACCGGCGCGCCGTTGCTCTTCGGGTATACGGTACTCTGGGGGAAGGCCCACGATCTCGGCTTTCACGCGACACCGTGGGGACCGGTTCACACACCGGCGCGCGGCATCGAGCTCGTCAACCTGTATTTCCTCCGCCTGCAAACCTATTTCCTCGAGACGGCCGCACCGTCGCTGATTCCGGTGATGGGGGCGCTTGCCCTGACGCGACGACTGCGCCCGTTCGACCGATATCTCCTGACCGCCAGCGCCCTGCTGGTCGGCCTGTACGGGGCGTACTGGCACGACGGATTCTATCTGGGCCCGCGGTTCATGTATCCGCTGCTGCCGGTGCTGGCGCTCTGGACCGCGCGCTTTCTCCCCGCCATTCGTGAATGGTTCGGGGGCGGGCTTGCGGTCCGGGCGGCCACCTGGGCCATGGCGATCGCGCTGGTGCTCGGGGCCGCGACCTCGGTGCCGGTGCGTGCCGGGCAATACCGGGCCGGCATGATCTCCCTGCGCTGGGATCCCGACCAGGCCGCGGAGCACGCCGGAGTCCGTAACGCCCTGGTGCTGGTCCGGGAGAGCTGGGGCGCCGAGCTGGTGGTGCGGATGTGGGCGCTGGGCATCTCGCGGCCCGACGCGGACGCGATCTACCGTGGTGCCGATCCCTGCGCCCTGGATTCGGTCCTGGTGCGGCTCGAGTCCGCCCCGCTGTCTCCCGCCGAGGCGATGCGCCATCTCCATCCACTGCTGGCGGATTCGAGCCGGCTGGTGAACGCGGAGTCGGTCACCGGCGACCCGTCGCTCCGGCTCACGCCGAGAACGCATTATCCGCCGCGCTGCATCGCCAAGATCGAGGCCAATCGCAGCGGGTTCACGCTGTTCCCACCGCAACTGCTGGCAAAGCGCCTCG